>JAYSPR010000124.1:0-61570 GCA_043721975.1 Bacteriovoracaceae bacterium | reverse complement strand
ATTGCATTCTTCACTTGGTTATATGAGTCCGAAAGAGTATGCTGAACAAAACCGTTATGCTGCTTAAAAGGGACTCCGTTAAAGTAGGTAAAGATCAGTATATCGTTGGGAAACTTAACAACCATTCCTTCAGTTAATAATTTCTGATCAAGTAAAAGTGAGTATTGTTTTTTTGCAGCAGACGAAATTTTTTGAAAAATTACATTGTATACACTTCCATAAAAACCTGAGCCAACATTTTCACCAACTTCAAATACAATATCATCCTCGAGACTGCCAGGTAATCTCATGTTTATCGTTTTACCTTGATATTCATTACGTGAAAAAAGTTTTACAACCCCCTCTGAAAAGTCAGATCGTTTTGCACGAACAAAAGTTTTCAATTGAGCAATCCATAGTGTGTAATCTATGAATGGTCGTGGGGCCGGAATTAGAGTAGAAAAATGAACTTTTTTTACTCCGAAAGTTTTTTGGAAATATAAAGCTAAATCAGGCAAATAATCCGAATTAGGTTTAAATGTACCAGAATTATGATTCAGTACTAAAATACCATCTTCCAACCAAGCTTCTCCCGCATAAAAAACCTCTTCTTTACGAGCGAGCATTGCATGTTTAGAGGCGGCGTTTTTTAATGAAAGTCTACCTCTCGAAGTTTCAGCAAAACGTATCTCTTTTTTAGTTACAACGAATGTATAAAGCTCAGTTTCTTTTAATTGCTTTAGAGGAGCCTCTAGACTTTCGCTTTTAATTTATTTGGAAATTAAGTTATTAAATAATTGCCTTTTATATTGGACCAGCTTTCCAAACTTTGATTGATCATCATATGGTTTTTGAGCTAGAGAAGGTGGAAGAGAATTCGGTAAGTTTTTAACAGTAATATAATTCGTATCAGAGTTAATCAAACTTAAAGCTAAACCAATGCAACTATTTTTATTAGTACTGACATAAACGTCTTGAGAGAAAACTTTAAATGGTAAAAGTGAAATGATTAAGAAAATAAAAAACTTCATATATACACTCAAAAATTCAATTAAAACTGAACGAGATTAAATATTTGACTTTATCGGCTTTTTGAATACATATCTTGAACAAAACCTTACCCGAGTTGCTTTATCAAAAATAAGTATGTCTTTATAATTTAATAAGATTACACGCGTTTATGCTGCAATTCCTTTTGCATAATAACTCATACTACACACGGCCTTTGAATCGTTGGGAACACCAGCAGAGATTTCAAAAATTGAACTTTGGTTGATGAGAAAAGTAGCAGGTTTTGAAAATCCAAAGGCGGGAACTTTTAATCTAAAAAGTGCAATCATTTTACGACTTGAATCAGACAAATATTTTAAATCTAAATTATTCATGCTTAGCCAGAGAACCGACTTTTCGAACTCAGAATCGATTTTAGAGGCCGGTTCACTTGAGATGAGGACCATTGTATGGTTTCTTTGTTTCATTGACTCAGTAAGGCCTTTAATGTGGTTTAAACACAAGGGGCTCCATGTGCCCACGACGAAATTAAAAACGACTGGGCCTTTTGAGAGAAGCTCCCTAAGCTCGGCGACCTCACCCTCAAGACCTATTATTTTAACGGCCATAAGTTCTTCTAAATCTTTGTCGTTTAAATTAAATTCTTTCACTAGACCTCTCATGAAATTGTTATGTTTCATACTAAAGGCGAACTTAAGTTTATTAAAATTCAAAGCTTTAAAAATTCAATATGAATATTATTAGACTTATCTTTGACAAATTCCTGAGGCACTAAACAAAACTAAGGATCAACTGTCCCACCGTAGAGCGCACCTGTACCAACAACACTTCCACCGACAGTCAAGACTCCTGCATTTTTGGTTAATGTATTTGCATTTAAAGATATTGAATATACGGTCAAGTCAAAGCCTGCCAAATCTACACTACCCTTAAGAAGTGTAAACGCATTTGATGAGAGGCTCACATTAAGATTTGATCCTAAAACTAAAGTTCCAGTCAATTTATTAACGGTGTGAATACCTTGTGGAGGCGTCGATCCTGAAGCCACCGTGTAGGTTTGTGTTGCAGTTCCTGAAATTTTTATTGGTGTACTTCCAGCTCCACCATTATTGGCAATTGATATATTACCTTTTACATTTAATTTCCCACCATTCGTTACAACGTATCCGCCCGTCCCGGTGTTTCCGATGGTGAGATCATTGGCCACGGTGATAATTTTTCCCGTTGCAAGAGCATAAGTAACATTGGAATCATGTCTTGAATACCTAAGTCCGAAGTTCCATAAATTAATCGAATCATCAACATTCACATTGATTGTACCACCATAATAATTTGTTAAAGTGAATGTTCCACTATTATGATTAAAAGTTGTGCCTGCATCGATTTCAAAAGTAGGTGAATAAGCATACCAACCAGTTACTTCAGATGTGTCTATAACGATTTGACCTGTGACAGCTGTAAAACTTCCTTGTAAAAGTTTGAAATTGGAAAATCCACAATCCGTCACTCCCGCCGCAGGAGTTACTGTTCCAGAAGGTTTATTAATTTCTATCTGTGGAAAAATTCCTGTCGCTATACAAGAATAAGTTTGGTTTCCAGTTGATGTTAATTTTATAATTGTCGATCCCGAACTTGCATTATCGGTTGCATATAGGTTTCCAGCAACATTTATTGCGCCACCTTTTACTCGAACATTACCTCCAGGCCCCGTGTTCCCAATAGTGAAATCATTTAAGACTGAAAGTGTTGTTGTTGTCGGAACATTATAAGTCGTATTCACATCATGACGTGTGTACCTTAGACTTAAATTCCAAAGATTAATAGAATCAGCAAAATCAATATTTATATTTCCTGTGAGCCAGGTCGTGAACACGATATTTCCACTGTTGTGACTAAAGCCAACCGCTGCTGTAATTGTTTCGTAAACTGTTCCACCCCATCCGGTATTAAAATCAGTGTTGATGGTCATTGTCCCAGATGTTGCTGTAAAATTCCCACCCCTTAGTGTCAGACGGGTTCCAGTCAAATTCATGGCATCGCCAGTGCTACTACCCACAAAAGCACCTGCGACTTGCACCCAACCTAAATTGCTTACATTAAATACAGCACCACTTCCTTGGGTAATAGTTCCACTAAAACCTAGTGACATTCGAATTCCACCCACAGTTGTTGTTGATGTGATGGTAGGTGAACAATTAGTTACACAAGTGGCATCAAAGGTTGCTCTATCACTGACAGTTGGAACTATTCCGCCAGACCAATTACTCGCTGTAGACCAATTGGCATTTCCACCGCCACCAGTCCATATAAAATTATTTGCTAGAAAAGTATGAGATTGAACTGCACTTTCGTAACTAGAGGCCAGAGCACTTATATCTAATCCGCCCGCGGCAGAATTCACCATATAAAAACTGGATGTGCTTGTTCCATTTGAAATAACAGTTGTCGATATTGGCAAAGAACAATCGTCATCTGAATAAAAAGTCATTGAAGGGCTAGCTGCAGCTAAGCTGACAGTTAAATCCGTTCCAACATTTAAAGTAGCTCCAGCGCCATCTACAGATTTAACAGTGATAAGGGCCGAGCAAGATGAGGCAAGTATGCTTTGTGGAGCAGTGGTGAAAACTAATTTTTTTAGTCCCGGTAAGGGAAAAAATAAAAAATTACTTCCAACTCCTGCAAAACTTGCAAAAGAGAATATCGTCATAACAAAAATAACTAAAGATTTAAATATGTTCATTAAAATCCTGATGTCCAAGAAACTAAAACGACTGCTCCCACTCTCATCAATGTATAGACTGTATATGATGAAGCCGTGCGTGCACCGTTAGCAGGCTTGAATCGATAAGAGACAGTCCCAGCACCTGTACCAGTAATCGTTGTGCTAAAACTACATTGTGTCGTTCCCGCATCAGTTACTACCAGAGTGTAAGATCCTCCATCGCGTAAATTGGCAAAGCTAAATGGAGAGCTACAATTATAGTCCGTGGAAATGGCATTTCCGTTATTCCAATTAATAGCAGTTGTCCCACCAGTAATTGTTTGTGAACCATTTGAAACTTGGCCAGTAAATCTCCCACTACCGACTACATCAAGGGCCATCGAAGGAGAAGCTGTTCCTATTCCTACATCACCTAAAAATGAACTGCTAGAAGTTCCTTGCACCGTCAGCTTTCCTCCGGCAATAATATTTCCAGCAATATCTATTTGAACGAGTGAAGCTGTACCAACGGTTGAAGCAGCTGCACCAGTAACGTTACTTGTATTCCATAAAGTTGTTATTGGTGGATTAAGACCTGAAGGATTGTACCAAGCTGTCGCAGTCTGCCCTAATGAATCACTTAAGAAATAATTAGCAAACCCACCGGCCCACCAAATATAAAAATTGTCTGTTCCTCTTTGATAATAATGTTTTCCCCCGTACTCTCCTTTATAAGAATAGAGACCAGCAGGATTTGGTGTACAACCACTACAAGTAATAACAATTGGAGCGATCGTTGCTGAACCAAAAACTGCACTATTTCCCACTAGGTCACCAAGAGAACTCACCGTGAAAGGACTTCCACTTCCTACAGAAAGTAACTGACTAGGGGTAGTAGTTCCAATACCTACATTTCCTCTAAGATTTGCAAGAATAATGCTTCCATCATTTCCAGCACCACCCTTTGCGCCTCCATTAAGAAGGATATTTGAACCATTAATATTAGTAGATCCACCTGCACCTGCAGTAAGTGAAATGACTCCACCAGATGAAGATGTGCCACCACTACCAGCTGCGATTGAAATATTTCCCCCCGGAGAAGAAGTATAGCCGTTTCCAGTTGAAAGTGTTATGGCGCCAGCAGATTGAGACCCAAAATCGCCACCATTATTCGGAGTTAAAAAATTAAGATTTCCTGAATTAGCTAATGCACTTGTGTTCCCAGAACTCAAAGTGACATGGCCAGAATTAACTGAACCACCTCCACCTAAAGATAAGTAACCACCACTATCTGACCCTGTACCTGTAAAGTATCCACCTCTAAGAATAACTGACCCAGCTCCTCCACCGCCATCACGGCGACCAGCAAGGATATTTACATTCCCTCCACCATCTCCGCTTCCTGCTTGTAAAGTGATTGCTCCACCATATCCACTGGCGGCAGTTCCACCGATTACACTTAACACACTAGGAGCGTCACCCGTTGTTCCGTTACTACCTACAATGGACAATTTTGCTGTTGGTGATAAAGTCCCTATTCCAACATTGCCAGTTCCCATAACAACCATCTTGGGGGTCGATGAAGTCGTTGATCTCGAAAGTAAAATAAAATTATTAACTGAAACTCCACTTGATATACCAGCAGCAGTCGTACCGAAAGCTCCTCTCGATAATCCTGTGAACGACGTTGCGGTTGTGCCAGTATAAGAAATCGCCTCGCCACCAATTAAAAGTGTCCCCACAGCTGGATAACCCGATGTTGAAACAACTGTTAATGTTGTATCTCCCGATGTGTGAGCTCCATTAACTGTTGTCAGAGTTCCTGGTGCATAACCACCTGTCGTCGCAACTGCTGCATCCACATAATTTTTTACATATTGAACGTTGGCCACTTCTGTAGGGCTCACACCTGTTGGCAATTGGGTGTATAAAAATGATGTCGGCGAAGTGAAACTAAAAGTACCCGATACCACTTGAGATGTCGCTGTTTTAGAAATGTAATCTGTGTTTAAGTCATTTAAAAATTTTTGAACCTTACCAAAGGCCACGCCAATTTTATCGGTTAATCCGACTGTTGGTTTTGTTGTCGCATCCAAAGTATAAGTGGATAGAGGAACATTTAAAACATCTGCTGCAAAATTCGCCCAGGTTTTATCTCCTCTTAAATATAAAGCAGAGTTAATGGATGAACTGTAAAGCTTCGTTAGGTTAATTGTATTATCTGCAATGTCTGCACCAGTAATCGAAAGATCCGTGATCTCAGTTGAACCAACAGAACCAGCTCCTCCGGCACCACCAGCACCAGCAACCCAATTTGTTCCATTAAATTTTAAAACATCTCCCACGACTGGAGGGACAGTAATGATATCAACGTTTGATAGGTCATTTAAATTTGATCCAGGAATTTTTAATCCGCTTTTTAAATTGGGATAATCTCCCGGAACTAAATTCACTAAACCTTTTCGTCCGTTAAAACTTGTCACTGATGTTTTTGATAGAGCAAGTTTGCTCCAAGCATAACCATCAGAAATAATCCAATCACCAATCGCGTAAGTGACTCCATCACCAGCATTTGTTCCTGCTGCTGAGACAACCCAATAATCTCCTGGTGAAGACATACTAACATCAGGAAGAAGACTCGCGGGACTCCATGTTCCTTTATATAACTGTGCATCGATCAAAGAAGATGGTACCCAAGTCGTTCCATTAAATTTTAGAACTTGTCCCGATAATGCTCCCATATTAGCCAGCATCGCGGCAGTGACACTCTTATTATTTAAACTAAAAAGAACAGGCACTGTAGCAGCTGCATTTGCAGTAGATAAAATCATATCAAAAACTTGACCAACACCAACTGTGACAGCTGAAATACCATTAGCAATAACTTCATTAGAAGATGAAGACTCAACACTAAAAGTTTGTGAGACTCCATTTTTAACGAGCTTCACTTGAGTAATCCCAGAGAGGTTTGTTCCATTCACAATTAATTGATCGTTTTCTATTTTAACTGTGGCCACACTAAGATTTAAAATTTCAGTGCGCTTTTCTTTGGAAGAATTATTCATCGAAATATCGATCTTGCTTTTAGCAATGCAACCACTCAGTAAAGCAGTTGCTAGCATCACAATTGTGATCGTAGTCTTAAAATTCATAATCAACCTATGGAAATGTTTAGATTCTTAAAACAATCATACCATTCATAGTTGAAGGGAATTTATTGCCCATTAAATTAGATACTTGAATAAATGCCATACATACAAACGCTTGGTAATTTGTGTCCTTTTAATGGCATAAAGAGTTATTCTCACCCATGACTAGTGCGGTTTGATAATAAATCGATGTTATCAGCTTCGTCTAAAATAGGAAGCCCAATATTTCAATATTTAGTCTCATTGTGAAAGTTCGCTTCATTCACAAATTCGTATTTGTTTTTGAAATAAGGTAATAATTTGTCTTGCATCCAGGGCAGATGTAAATAGATAGGCTAATCAATTAGATAAAGTTCATTGCAACAAAGCTTTTGCGGTTTTGGATACTTAAAGCAGTAGTTGTAGAATTTTTTTCAATCAAATGCTCTCAATTTAAGAATATAAGTATTTCACTTAATAGTTATCCTCTTTGCTCCGTGATTTACATATAAAAACCAAGCATACCATTTTACTAATTCACTTTTCTTTATCATGTTTAATTATTTTATTTAGATTGAGACATTACTGCCGATAAAGCTCACATCAAACATTGTAAAAAATAATTTATGGAGATATTTTATGGAAAGTAATCGACGTGATTTTTTGGGCTTGGCAGTAGCTTCTGGAATAACTTCTATGTCGCTTGGTGCTGGCAATGCCACAGCCGCTATTGCTAGGGGCACGAATAGTACTTATCATAACGTTAAAGACTACGGAGTATTCGGCGACGGGATTACCGATGATACAACTGCAATTCAAAACTTGATTAATAGTCTTGGAGAAATTGGGGGAACTATCTATTTCCCAAAAGGTATTTATCTAGTAAGCCCAAAGGGTGTTGAGAACAGTTGCCTGTATTTTTATCATCCTGTTCAACTCATTGGAGATGGTGCATATCGATCTGTGATCCTTCCTTCAAATCTAGTAACACCTACAACTCAAATTTTAGTTTTTAGTCCTTCAGAAAGTCATGTGGATGCTCAATTAAGTACATCAATTGAGAATTTAATGATTGGAGATCCTTCTCAGTATTACAGAAGAGGCTTAAATGCTATTTTATGTAAAACACTTAGAAAAAACCAGAATCTAGCTAAGTTTACTATGAAAAATGTGCTAGTGACTCAAGGAAATGGAAATGCATTTTATCATATTAATAATGGTGATAAAGTCACAGGAAATGAAAACGGTGGGCTTTATGGTACCCTCATTGATAACTGTATTTTAGCTGGTGGCATTCGACTTGATAGCAGTGGGGACTCTAATGTAATTCGAAATTGCATTATCTCAGGGCGCCAGGTTGGAATTCATGCCAATCTAGTACCAGGTGCAAATATGCTTTCAATAATAGATAACAACATTACATCGTTTCAAGGTGCGATTAAAATTGAAAGTGGCCCTCGTTGTAATATCTTAAGAAATAATATTGAAAACAATGCAGCCCCCGGAGCTCGTGATTTCAATGACGGTGCAGTTATTAATATTTCTGGTATGATCGGAGTTATGTTCGGTGGAGTGATCGGTGAAAATTTAATTTCATTTTTTGGATCATCTGATGCTTCAATGGGATTAAGGGTGGCAAACTGCCGAGGCTTAAATGTTCAAAACAATGTCTTTGTCAGCGACAAAGCAAAAACTACTGGAATAAAAGTTGAATACGATTGCTTTGATGTAATTATTAGAAGCCAAACTTACAACGAAAACTTTTCTGAAAAAATTGTAGATTTTGGAAATGGTACAATCGGTACAACCAAACAATTAAAATTATTAAATTCTTGGAATAATTACGACACTCTTAACCACGGCAATGTTACAGCTAGAAAGACTCCGGATGGATTAATTTACCTTAACGGACAAATTAAAAATTCTATTACATCTCTGGGAACTATAATTTGTCAATTGCCTCCAGGATTTAGGCCATCTAAAGCTTATTCTTTTATGGTTGCCTCTGGGAACAACATCAACACATATGCGTTTGGATCAATTCTTGTCGATGTTGAGGGAACCGTTTTTTATAGTACTGGTTCAACTAATATGATTTCGCTTAATGGGATTGTATTTCCAGCAGCAAATTTTGGAGATGCCAATTCAGCTGAGTAAAGCTCAAAGAGGTAGTTATTGAATTTACAATTTAAAGGATAATATGAAATTGATAATATTTTTTTATCTTTGACTATGTTAGGGCATACCCAATAATCTTAAGCTTAGTTCCTCAATGTAATAATTTCTGGAAGTTGAGCAATTTAATTGAGTCCTTGAATTTGATCGTGAAGATACAGCCTCGAGCTAAATCCATTTTTTCGAGCGGTTTAATTTAATATGGACTGATCCACATATTATCGGCCGCAGCTCCTCGATCATTTTTATGTCCTCCAGATATTTATTTTCTGATAACTTTTTCTCTGGTGTCAGATCCTGCCTAGTTGTTATGAGTAGTGTCGAAGCTCGAGTAGCTATTTTGGCTTCATTGAAGAAAGAGATGCCAAAAGTGAGTCAAAAATATCCTCTGCATGATCAAACTCTTTCCACTCACCAAGCCTAATATCATCTTGATATTGTCCAACTAGTTTTAATTTTCCCGATGATGCATAGAAGTTCCACGTCCCTTCTTTCCGTCCGTCTACATAAAGCCCTTCGGCGAACGTTTTTCCGTTTTCAAAGTAAATGTTCCATTCTCCACTTCGCTTCTTTTTACTTATCAAACCAACAACTGCAATAGCCCCAGTTTCATAAAACTGTCTCAGGTAGCCTTCCTTATCGAGCATTTGACTAGAGCCATCTAAGACATTTCGAGAAGGCATAATCCAATTTTTGGGAGTGATAGTTTCTTCTTCGCTGAACGTATAAAGGAGTTGAATAATTTTTAAACGGCTGTCTTCTTGCTGAGCTAGACTAATTTTTTCAACATCTCGGCTGACAAAATACTGCTTTGAAAGCAGCGAAGAAAAATGGTTATTAATAAAATCCATTTCTTTTTCATGACTTTTCAGGGCCTGTAAAAAAATCTTCAACCCATTGGGAAACGCTTGGTAAACCTTCTGAACTTCCTCTTTGTTTAACTTAAAAAACCATTGAAATCTTTCAACATTTTTAAGTGCCCACGTTACATACACAGGATCATCTAAATAAGTATTGATAATAATTTCTTGTCGTAGTTTAGTGGGCTTTGTTTCAAGATAGAGAACAAAGTCTTTAAATCCTTTTTCACCGTCTTGTTTACATTTTTTTAAAACTTCAATAATCCACCTCTCGACTTAAAATTTTCATGCAAGTAGAAGAGAGATTGAGTTTTTTATCATTTATTTTAAACTGATAATCGATTTTTTGTGCTTTTGTTAATGCCTTAAAATCTTCTAAGCTCATATGGCAAATACTATTAACGATGCTGTATTTTGTAATTCCAGATTTTATCGAAGGGAGTTTTTGATAGGTTTTTTTATTTTTTATTGATGGATATTGAATCAGTTTTTCATCATTCGTCTCAAGAACAAATGTGGGGAGTTCCCATTGACCTGAAAGCCATTCTTTTTCTGATTTTTGATAAACTAAAACTTTATTTTTATGAGTTACAATCACTCTCAAAAGACTAATTGATAAATCTGCTTTCTTTTTTTCTGAAGTCACTTGAGGATAGTTTAGGGGAGATTTAGCTTTAAAAGCTTGGCAATTTTCGTTAAGTGGGCAAATCGCACAGGATGCCTTTCTCGCCTGGCAAACGATACGACCAAGATCCATAAAAGCTTCATTCAGAGCTCTCGCACTGAGCTTGTTAATTTCATGAAGAATTTTTTCTTCTTTGAAATCATCCCACAACTTTTTTTGAAGCTTTGGACCTTTTTCAATTTTTACACCATAAAATCGTGCAAGCACTCTTTCCAGATTTGCATCTACTGCTAAGGCTTTTTTATCTGCGCCAATGGCAACAATAGCATTTGCTGTATAAGGACCAATTCCTTTTAGAACTAAAAGTTCTTCGAATGTTGTTGGAATTTTTCCTTTGTGCTTTTCAACGATTTGAATAGCGAGTGCTCTTAAACTTCTGGCCCGTCTATAATAGCCAAGCCCTTTCCATTCAATACAAACATCTTCTTCAGTCGCCAGAGCGAGATCAAAAATAGTTGGATAAACTTTTAGGAATCTCTCAAAGTGATTAAGAACTGTTCCAACGGTTGTTTGCTGAAGCATAATTTCGGAAACGAGTGTACGGTATAGAGTTCTCTCTCGCCTCCAAGGCAATTCGGAATACTGACTTTCTGACCAAGAAATTAGATTTTTAAAAAGTATTTGTGACATCTATCTGCACATTTTAATAAATTCTTTTGCATAGTCAACGAGATCATTAGAAGTAAATGCTTTAGTGCCATCTCCAGTCATTTTTGCGCCCGAACTCTCGAGAAATTCACGCATCTCAGATGACATTTCATCTATATCGGTGACGATAAGTAAGTGCTTGGCCTTTGAATCTTTCATCCACCTTAAGAGCTTGCCTTGGTCATTTGTTCCATAAGCTAGACATGAACTGGCATGATCTGCTATTTGCTTAATCGAAGTGTTGTATATGGAGACACTTACTTTACTCTTACAGCCTTGCATGATTTTTTCCATAAAGGTCCGGCGGTCACATCTTTCTGGATCTTTATTATAATCAACTGTTTTTAAAGACGATGAAACATCAAACCAGACTTCTACTTCTGAAGGAGGAGCGTTAGGTCTTTCTTTGCCACAAAAAATATCAAAATAATTATTTTTATCACAGTTAATCAGACTCGTTTCTAAAGCATTGAACGTTTTCAATTCTAATTTTCTTTCTTCCAACGAGGGTGTCTCTTTAACTTCTACTTTATTTTCAATATACCCCAATTGTGGGTGGAAGCACCCCTCGCCCATTGGAATACATTTATCCATATCAGCTTGAGCATAATGCTTGGAAGATTTCATTTGATCATATCTTTTTATGATTTCTAAAAGCATTGAGACTTTAGTGGGAGATAAAAAAATCATTTCCATCTTTAAAGGATTGGCCATTAAAGGAGACAGACTTGAGAGTAGACTTATAATCATCCCCATCACTATGGCTTTTTTCATATATCCATTCCTTTCATTTTAAAATACTGAAACATATTGTTTCCTAGATCGACAATCAAATCTCTCTCTTCTAATTTTAAATTAAGAAACTCTGTCATAAAGGCTCGCTGTCTTGGGGTTAAGCTTTCAAGCTTTTCTCTTATGCTCTTATCAGTATTATTTTTAGCGGCTGCTTTCACTTTATCTTCTTCTCTACGAAGTTTAAGTTCGTTCTCTTCAGCTTCGATTTTTTCTTTAAGAGGATCTGGTGTTGCATTTACCAATTCACTGACTTCAAGATCTTCTTCTTTTAATTCATCTTTATAGAACTTCACGAGCCTTATAAAACGATCCGCAAAATCTTCTTCGACAAAATCAATCATTTCGTGAAGAGGTATATTGAGTTTCGCTGTAATCTTCGCAATCAACTGCGGGTTTAGCTCTGTAGACTTCTGCGAGAGGAAGCGGCTCATGGTCGAAATCCCCACATCGGTTTGTTCAGCTAGGTCTTTTTGTGACATTGCACCACGCACTTGCATGTATTTTCTTGTAACCCCTAGAAAAACCTCAAGTTTAGTGCGCTTAAATTCTGCCATGCAATTTTCTCCTGTCCTAAATCCCTAAAAGCATTATCGGAATGCAAAAAAATTTCTTGATGCAATTTTATTACTTGACGCAATTGATCTAGTTTGATATTCTAAGGGCAGGAAAGGGCTTTTTAAGCTCTTAAAAAGAAGGGGTAGCGGCATGGAGACATTAACTTATTTTATCGAAGATTTGTTTTTGAAATCCGAAGCTACTTTAGGCCATGAAGCTCACCAAAACTTTGAAGATATGACAATTAAATCAATATCTTATTCTGATTTAGCGATTTCTGGAAGCTTATTTCAAGAGGTCGTTTTTGAAGAAGTAATTTTTGAAAATTGCACCTTCTTTGGATCTCAACTAGTTAACTGTCTTTTTCTTAAGTGCACGTTTATTAATTGCAAGTTCAAATTCTCACGACTTACAGATTGCAATTTTGAATCAACTACTTGGGAAAATTGCATCTGGGGACTTAGCAGTCTAAAAGACTCTGAAATAGACAAAGGCAATAGCACGGGAAGTTTCGCCTACGAATCGGTGGGGACTGGGGTTCATACGAAAATCTCAAGCCTTGCCGAATTTCTTGACCTGAGTGCTTGAGCCTTATCTTTTTTTAAAACATTTTGAGAGCAGTCACAGACCTCCCTCATGGATCTCTAGATCACTCACTTGCTGAGGGAAATATCTTAACTTTTAATTTTTAAAGGGATTTGAAAATTCTAAGGGCCTTCTACCTACCACTGAGCTTCACGCCAAAAGTGTGAAGCTCACCATCTTAACTTTGAGTGCTATCTTGAACACTTCATTGAATCATAATAATCAGTCATGGCCAGATTACCTTTTGCATCTGCAGCTCGACAATATCCAGATCTATCTGTCTTGAAACTAGAGGCACATTTCTTCGATTCATGATAATCAGTCATGGCCAGATTTTCTTTCGCATCTGCAGCTCGGCAGTAACCTGATCTATCCACCAGGTATTGAGAAGCACATTTAGTCGACTCAAAATAATCAGTCATGGCCAAATTACCTTTTGTATCAGCAGCTCGACAGTATCCTGATCTATCCACTAGATACTGAGAAGCACACTTACTCGATTCATAATAATCAGTCATTGATAAATTGCCTCTCATGTCAGCAGCTCGGCAGTAGCCCGATCTATCAACAAGATATTGATAAGCGCACATCTTTGATTCGTGGTAGTTTTCATTAGACAATTTTCCATTGCCATTAACAGCTCGGCAATAACCACTTGGATCATTTAAATAATCCGGAGAAGTCGGTCTCACTTCTAAAAGACGCTCTGGCAAAATGCTTGGTCGATCTTCTGAAGCTATTTCAATTTTCAAAGCAGTTTTATCATTTAAATTAAGTTGTCTAATAAGCTTTTTCATCTGTTGAATATACCCAATGGCCGAGCGGTCGGATGAAGACTTCTTAGGATACATTTTTAGGGCATTATTGATTTTAACGATCTGAGGTGCATTCACTGTATTATTGATATCGCGATATAAATCCCACTGTAAAAACTCAAGGGCAAGTCTCTCTACTGCAAATTGAGCTGAAGCATCGAAAATAGACTTATTTAATTCGTGTACTAAAGAAAAATAATCTTTTCCAAAAGCAGTATAAGGTAATGCTGTTTTTTTCGTTAAATAAGCTAAATCGACATCGTGATACTTTAAAGCAAAATGAATAGAAGTCGTTAACACTCGAAGTTTGGCATCGACTGTACCAGCAAACTCATCACTAGATTCCTTACTCAGAGTTTCTAAAAGCACCAATGATCTGTTGAGTGCAAATCTCATAATAAGTTCAGAGCTCTTTGATGAACTCTCTACAACAACCTGCTTAATTCCTTCTGAAAGCTGTTCAATTTTTTGATCTACCGGCAAACCTTGAACTTGATCAAGTAAATCTTGAAGAAACATTTTTGAATTATTGGCCCAGGGTAAAAGTTCTGCAATTTGTGAAATAGATAGCTCTCTTTGCACTCCTTCTTCAAGGTATGAAGGGGCTGAAATTTGAGGTAAAATAATTTCTTCAGCATGAAGTGGCAGACTCATTACAATCAGTGCCGCTGACATGACTCTGATCAGACTATTTGCTTTCTTGTGCATTTTCATAGCTTTCTCTTTGTTATCGTTATCATTTTATAATCTATAGATACAATAGCGTTTTCTTTGAAAATGGTGGGGAGGTCTGAATTTTTTGTAGCCTACTGTAGTCAACATAGACAATTTTAAAAATTCAAATAAACAATAACTTGCCCCTCATAAGTCTTCAATGCTATGATTATTTCATGCAAAATGCCCCAGAAACAGAAAACAAACTTCAAGGTCTCTACTGTGAACAGCCTTTCACTAGCATAGAGCTCCACTTTGATTCTAAAGCCTATCTTTGTTGCCCAACATAGACGAGAACAGATGTTGGAGACTTAAGCTGAAAGTCTCAATTCAATTTGGAATTCCAAAAAAGTTCAAGATATTCGTAAATCAATACTGGATAGAAGTTATACTTATTACAAAAAAGAAATATGTCCTCATATCCAGGTCAAGCTTTTAAAAAAACATTTTGAACTCGATAAAAATTTAAGAAGTATTGTTGATAACAAACAAACAAAACTCGAGCGAATGCCACAAAATGTAATGTTTTCCTTTGATCCTTCATGCAATCTCTCTTGCCCTAGCTGTCGCCCTCATAAAATAAGTTTCACCTTAAATTCTTCTGAACATTTAGAAACACAGTCAATTATTAAAAAAATCATGGCTGAGCTTTTTATGAATCCTCGTGAGAAAATCAACATTAATGTAACCGGATCAGGAGATCCTTTTGCTGCCCAGGCTTTCAGAGAATTTCTCAAAGAGATAGATGGATCACTCTATCCTAATTTGAAATTTGATTTTCAGACCAATGGAATTTTATTAACTTCGAGAACGTGGGAAAGACTCCACAAAATTCATAACAACATTGGGAATATTAGTGTCTCTATCGATGCCACATCTGAAGCAAGTTATTTAAAAATAAGAAAAGGTGGAGATTGGGCCATTGTCATCGAAAACATGAAACATCTTTCAAAGTTATGATTTCAAGATAAAAAAATTTTCTTATCTTTTAGTTAATTTCGTTGTTCAACAACAAAACTATAGAGAAATGCCGGAGTTTGTAAAAATCTTTAAGACCATAAAAGTTGATAGAATTTATTTCTCATTAATCGCTGATTGGCAGACCATGCCAGAAGAACAATTTTTAAAACAGGCTATTCACCTAGAAGAGCATCCAGACCACCAACACTTTCTCAATGTATTAGCTGATCCTCTGTTTGAATTTGCTGAAATGGGAAATCTTTTACCTTATCATAAAAAAGCCATTAGCTTATATTCCAAAGAACAAAGCATTTTAACGAAATTAAATATTTTTTTAAATTATAAATTACCAAACTTGCCTAAGAAAATAAAAAAATTATTGTTTCATGTCAAAAGATCGAAAATTAAAAACAACTAACTCTTTCTATAAAAGCATCCCACAGACTGGGTATTTCTTCGAGAGGCCACGAGCACTAGATGCCCCACTTCAACTGCATTTCTAAGTCCAATAAGGCTATCAACAAGACGAGCATCTTTATAGAAGCGGTTAATTTCGTCACTGAGTTCATTAAACATGGCCTCGGCCCTTGAGAGACGATCTTTTGAACGTGTCAAACCGACATAATTCCACATGGTTTGTTTTAAAGTTAACCAGTCCTGATGAATTAAGGCCGTATCAACTTCTTCAGTTCCATCAATCCAATTTTTTATTAATTCGTCTGGATATATTTTCTCTTTATCCACATTTTTTAAAATATCTAATGCAGCAAAATGCCCAAAGGTCATTCCTTCAAGAAGAGACGTTGAAGCAAGACGGTTAGCTCCATGTAAACCCGTGCAAGCGACTTCACCGACAGCGTAAAGATTTTTTAAGGTTGTTTGCCCATTAATATCTGTCTTCACGCCACCACAAGTATAGTGAGCTGCTGGAACGACTGGAATTAAATCCGTACACATATCAACTCCGTGTTCTAGGCAGTGTTTGTAGATTGTCGGGAATCTATGCTTGATCCATTCAGGATCTTTATGAGTAATATCTAAATAGACACAGTCACTTTGAGTTTCAATGATCTCTTCAGCAATGGCCCTGGCGACAATATCACGAGGAGCTAGCTCCTGGTCTGGATGATATTTTTCCATAAAGCGTTTGCCTTCGGAATTAACTAATATACCACCCTCGCCTCTTACCGCTTCACTTATTAAAAAACGACGATGAGTTGATCCACCAAAAAAACTAGTGGGATGAAATTGAATAAATTCTAGATCTGTTAAGACCGCTCCGGCTCTTTTTGCCATCGCATGACCATCACCACGGGCGCCTTCAGAGTTTGTATGGTGCAAATAAATCGCTCCAATTCCACCTGTGGCAAGTATCGTGAATTTAGCACGAATTTTTTCTACGACTTTTGTTTCTTGATTAAAAACATATGCACCCAGCACTTTAATTTCTTCATAACGTTGCTGAATTTTAACACCGTGATGGAATGCAGTTAAAAGATCGATGGCAGTGTGGTTTGTCAAAAATTTAACATTTGTAAAATTATTTTTTAAGTAATTAAGTAAAGTAATTTGAATATCTTTACCAGTGTAGTCTCCACGATAAAGAATTCTCGGGGTTGAGTGAGCTGCTTCTTTAGTAAAAAGTAACTCTCCACTTTCATCTCGTTCAAAATTTGAGTGAGCCTTATGAATCAAAAGATCCTCTAATATTGAACTCGATTTATAGGCCACCACGCGCGCGACTTCTTCAGATGAGGTGCCAGCGCTAGCTTTCATAATATCTTGAACTAAAGAGTCTTCAGAACCCTTGGCGTAGATAATTCCACCCTGGGCCCATACAGTGTTAGTTTGAGAAGGATCTTTTTCTCTGGTGACAATCCCGACATTCAAACCTTTTTCTGCGAGAGCCGCGGCTGCCGATAATCCCGCAATTCCAGTTCCAATAATGAGAACATCAAATTCAAATTTCACTGACTACTCACTTGTTTGATTTTCATTGAAAGATCAACATGAGGAGCACTGTGAGTAAGAGCTCCGATACTAATAGCATCAATTCCTTTTAATAAATATTGATCGACATTATCAATTGTCACACCACCAGAAATTTCATATGTCACACCTGCCACTTTCATATTTATGGCCTCGTGTAATTTCTCCACAGAAAAATTATCTAGCATGATATGTTTTACACCCAATTCAAAAGCTAATTTTAATTCATCAATTGAATGTATCTCAACAATAATATTTTGATAAAATGTCTGCATTCCTTGAAAATAATCCCAAGCTGGTTTTAGGCCACCAAAAAAACTTTTATGATTATCTTTAATCATCCAAGCATCTGCTTGTGCAAATCTATGATTATAAGCTCCACCTATGCGAACTGCATACTTTTCTAAAGCTCGAAGTCCAGGTGTTGTTTTTCTTGTATCAAGAATTTTTATATGTGACCTAGAAGCTTTCTCCACGAATTTTTGAGTCATCGTTGAGATGCGAGTTGACTGCTGTAAAAGATTTAAAGCAATTCTTTCCCCAGTGAGGGCCAAACCAAATGGCAGAAGAAAAGTAATGGCTTCACCTTTTTTTAAGCTAGCACCTTCAAACTTTTCAAATTCTTTATAATCTAATTGAGCACCAAGAAACTCAAAAGCTCCCACAAAATAAGGAAGGCCTGATAAAAGTACATCTGATTTAATTTTAAGCGTGCACTCAACCGGTGTATGTGGAAGGCGACTTAAATAGAAAGCATTCCCTTGCAAATCATCTTCTGCAAAAAATTGCGCGTATTGATCTTTGAATCCGAGAGTCTGGAGTGTCATAAATCTTCCCTATAGAAAAAATTCAGTATTTGATTTTTTGCTATCAAATATTGAGCCTCAGCTCCTATTTAACTCTTTAGTCTTAAAGAGTTAAGTCTTTTATCAAAGCTTCTCCTTTTCAATAGCTTAGGCATGAAGTTTTATCTTAGAATGTGCCTAGTCGGCTCACTTTTAGTCATCTGGGCATCTAACGAGCACATCTTAGGAGTTATTCCTCCCAAAAAACCACTGCCTGCTTTCTTGAAGAATTATCAAATTCAAATGAAAAATGATTTTAAGAAACCGGAAAATGTCAGTATTCTTTTTAGCTTTTTTACGGGTCACAAAGAAGGAATCTCTTCTTATACAAAAAAATCCTTTCAGAAAATGAACTTGTCCTATCTCTTCACTCCTTCGGGGCTTCACTTATCAAGCTTTATGTTTTTAATTATGTTTTTCTTCAATTTCAAAAAATCTATTCGAAAAAAAATAACTTGGACCATGAATATCTGTCTGCTATTTATTTCACCATTTTATTCCTTACAAAGACTTGGGCTTTTGAAAATTCTCAACCGATTCAAACTCTCATCGGAAAAGATTTTTTATGCTAGTTTCATTATCTCATTTGGCTTAGGTCATTTCGCACTTTCTCCCATGAGCTTTATCTATAGCTTTTTTTATATAGGCACTTATCTTTCTTTTAGCCTATCTTCAAAAATGAAACTAATTTTAGCTTTATTTTCAACTCAAGTTATTCTTGGAATCTATTTTGGAGCAGATGTCTCGCTTGTTGCTATTAGCTTAGCTCTGATGGGAAGTTTTATCTTTAGTCTCATCTTTCCACTTTTAATTATCTTTTTTTCTACTTACTGGTTCATACCTCTCAATTGGGGGGAGCCCTTAATTAGAATCTATGTACTAGGTGTTCATTTTTTTGCTCGATTTTTAAATGGCACTTTTATTTCAGCTTCATTCTTTATGCTTCTAGCTTCTTGGTTACTTTTAATCAGGTCCTCTATACCTTTTAAGCGCACTCTTTTTACTCTGTGCCTGCTACTTCATTCAGGCGCCTCTATGCCTCCCACCATCCTCCATAGTTAAGTTGGGATAAAAAGCCTTGACCGATATAGGCAATATAAGTACAAATTCATAAAGTCATTTTGGGGATTACTATATGAAGTTTTTATTTGCTGCTTTTTTATTATTTCTCGCTTCACCAATTCACGCGGGAGTCATGAAAGAAATTTACACTACGACCCAAGAAGAAATATCACTCTATTATCAAAGCACTGGAACTTGGGATTTAATTCAAATCGCTAACTTGGAAATTATCTCAAACGAAATGGATCAATTCATTATAGTGACAGCAGTGACAATAATAAAAAACAAAGAAACTGGAATAGGTCATAAAGAAAACTGCATTGTGACTCTACAAAACGACTCTTTAAGCCCTCACTCAGTTAACTGCTTTTAAACATTTCACTCTTCGTCAATTTACGTCTAAGTACCCTGTAATTATTACTGTGATTGCACCCTTTTTCCCTATACATTTTTTATATAGACACCATCTGCCAAGAAAAACTAGATTTCTTCAATTCTTTACGCTACACAGCCTCATCACCTAATGATCTCATCAACTACGGAGGCCCTATGAAATTTTTTATCCTTTTATCTGCTATCACTTTAAGTGCTCAAGTTATGTCTGCTGAAGTTTTATTGAAATACAATCAAGGATCTGGATTTGGACCTTTCGTCTCTAGCTCTTCACTTACTATAACTGAAGACGGTCAAGTGACAAAAATGATTTCTCAAGCGAGAGCAGTGCGAAGAATTAACATCGGAAAACTTTCTGCTAACGTAGTCGCAAACTTAAAAGATAAAATCGAAACTATCGCTGACAACGGAAAGTTAATCAACCTTGATGCTCAAAGACCTGGTTGTATGGACGCTCCATCTACAAGCCTAATTGTTAATAAGGGTGGAAAAGAAATCACAATCGCTGCTTGGAGAAACTGCCAAAGACACCAGACTAAAGATCTTGAAGTAAAATCACTTACATCTTTAGCTGAATCTTTTGATTATATTGCTGAATAATTAGTTTATATAAAAAGCCCTCAAAATTGAGGGCTTTTTTATTTTAATATTTTAAGAGCCTTTCTAAAACTTCTTCCACATGACTTATCTGAGGTAAAATCACATCTTCAAGTCCTGGGTTATAAGCACAATGAACATCTAGAGCACCCACTCTTAAAATCGGCGCATCCAAAAGCTCAAAACACTCTTCATTCACGCGAGCAGCGATCTCCCCAGCAAATCCAGAAGTCTTATGTTCTTCATGAGCAATCATGAGTCTTGACGTTTTTGCAATTGATTTTCTAATGGCTTCAAAATCGTAAGGGGCAAGAGTTCTAAGGTCGATGACTTCAACCGATTTTCCTGTTGATGCTTCTAATTTTTTTGCTGCTTCAATAGATTTTTGAACAAGTGCTCCCCAAGCAACAATCGTTGCATCAGAGCCAGTGCGTGCAATGCGAGCTTTCCCAAAAGGAATCATGAACTCTTCCCCAGGATCTGCAGCACGGTTATAACCTTGGTAATATAAATGTTTATGCTCTAAAAACATGACTGGATCATCGCCGTGGATTGCTGTTCGGAGTAATCCTGCAGCGTCCGCTGAGTTAGATGGAAAAGCGACTCTGATGCCAGGAACGTGAGTAAAGAGTGATTCACCTGATTGAGAGTGATAAATCGCTCCCCCTTTTAGGTAACCACCAATTGGAACCCTTACAACCATTGGGCATTTAAAATCCCCACCAGAACGGTAACGGAGTGTTGCCATTTCATTTTTGAGTTGCATATAAGCTGTCCAGATATAATCGAAAAACTGGATTTCAACCACTGGTTTGATCCCTCTCATGGCCATACCGATTGCCCGACCAATAACGTTCGCTTCAGCAAGGGGTGAATTGAAAACTTGCCCATCGCGAGATTCACGTTGAACATTGGCCGTTAGTTTAAAAACTCCGCCTTTACCTTTGAGTTCTGGATTATTAAGACGTTCTTTTTCAAAAAAGTCTGCAACATCTTCGCCCCACATTCTGAGCATTGGATTTTTAGCAAATTCAGTCCTTAAAACTTTATTAATCGATGCGGCCATTGGCACATCGTCTTTACCTGTGAAATTTGGAGCAACATCAAATTGCGATCCAGTAATGTCTACTGTCTCTGAATAAAGGTGATCCATAACAGATTCAACTTTGGGCCATTCAGTATTTATCGCTTTATCCATTGCTGCTTTAACGTCACTTGAAACTTTTTTCAAAACATCTTCTCTTTCAGTTTCAGTAATGAAGCCAGCTTCAACTAAAAACTTTGGAAAAGCATTAAAGACATCTCGAAGGCCTTCTTCGGCGAGCTCCGCCTTAGTTCTATACATTCCATGATCATCAGACAAAGAGTGAGAGTATGGTCTTGTTACAGTCGCATGAACAAGAGCAGGTTTTCTTGTTTTACGAATATAGTTTGCTGCTTCTACCATCGTTGCATAAGAATCAATTGGACAACATCCGTCACAATTAAAAATTTTAAGACCTGGAAAGTTTGCAAGAGTTTTTGAAATCGATCCTTCAGGATACTGCACGTAAGTCGGTGTTGAGATTGCAAAACCATTATCTTCCACCATAAAAAGCACTGGAAGATTATTGACGATAGAAGTTGTGAGTCCTTCCCAAAATTCACCTTGAGCAATGGTTCCGTCACCTGTTGAGACGTAAACAATTTCGTCGTCGTGAAAGTCCATTCCACTAACATCAACTTTATGTTCATCACGCAAAGTTTTAAACCAAATACCTGCTTCAGCAAGGCCACAGGCCTGAAGAAATTGCGTGCCCGTACAAGACGACTTGTTAACAATATTAAGTTTTTTATTTCCCCAGTGAGCAGGCATCATTCGACCGTAAGAAGCTGTGTCTCCTAAGTTTCCATTGGCCTGACAAAGCATTTCGTAAGGAGTGACTCCTAAGCCTAAGCATAGAGCACGGTCGCGGTAGTAACCAATAAACCAATCATGCTTTGGTTTTAAAACCATCGCGGCGGCAGTTAAGATACCTTCATGTCCTGCACCTGAAATTTGAAAAAAAGCTTTTGATTGTTTCTTCATTGAAATTTCTGCATCATCTACTTTTCGTGATGTGTAGACATTCGTGAGCATATGAAGCAATTCTTTTTTGCCTAAATTATATTTTTTAGCGAGCTCGACTTTAGACTTATCAGTTTTACTAAGAGTGTTTGTCTTATTGCTTGTGTTCGCGACAATCGTCGATACTTTAGATTTAGATGTCTTTTCCAACATTATTCCACCTTGAGTGATTAAAATTTAATTGAAATGACTTTACCTAAAAGTGTTTTAAATGTCTAAATTACTGAGTTTTTGACTCTGGGCATTGGTGACTTAAGTTCTAGAAACCACTTGAAAGTGTGAGCGCGAAGCGACGGTCTTCTCGACCCCTGAAAGTTGCTGCTGTCGTATCGACGGCATAAGTGGTGATATCGAACTCCACAAGCTGCGATTTCACTCCGAGACCTGCTGATCCAAAACCATCTCCATAGCCAAGCCTGAAAAAGAAAACGCGAGAAAAATCTAGCTCCATCCCGACTAATATTTTTCTGGCCATGGTGACTCCAGAATAGGCTGAGCCTAAATCTTTATAATTCACTTCAAGGTGAACTCGACTATTGTTAGAAATTTGTGGTGTTAAAGAAAAGCCAACATCCACACTTGATTTAATTGTATCGGGTGCACCGGCTCCACTTGGATTTTGAAATTTTTGGGCAGTTGAATTATGAATGGTTGCGGAAAAAATAGGTAAGAAAATAATAGGTACAGTCAGTTTCACTCCAGTCGTGACAATAAATCCATTTCCTTTTTTATAAGAACTATCAACATTCAATGTATTCCTTGGGTCTGCTGTTCCGATAAGTTCTTTTCTATTGAGAAAAATGGCAGAGACACCAGCTTTAAAAACACCTCCAAAAAGTGAAATATTTAAAGCAGCATATGGCCCATGATCGAGTCTATCTGCGTATTCAAAACCGGTAGCAGAAGTTCCATTCGTCACAACAGCTCTCGTTCTTTTAGCAAGTAAATATCCCGCACTAAAAAAACGTGAAGTGAAATTGGGAAGTAAATGAAAACGTGAGTGAGCAATGGCCCCTACATTATTAACGAGGACACCACGAGTACCATCGAGAGAAAACATTTTTGTCGAATTTGAGATGGCATCGCTCAGAGCTCCACCTGTACCTGCTGAAAGAAATCCTTTGTTCACTTCCAGATGAAAATTTGATAAATGTAGATGTGGAAAACGTACACTGCCGAGACCGGCAGGGTTATAAAAAGCAGCTGAAGCATCATCTACTTTTGAAATGAATGCATTTCCCATAGCAAGCGCTCGGCCGCTTGTTGCTAACTCTGGAAAAATAGCATCTTCAAAATCAATGGCCCAGGCATTGATAGTAAAAAGAAATGAAAATATGAATGTAAAAATCCACTTCATCATAATAGGTATATTTTAATTTTTTTTGACACTTAAAGATAGGAAGGTAAAGAAGTCCTCATTAACCGAGAAGAAAACACCAGTACTGCATTAAAGCCGTACTGGCGAATAGCATTTTATTGACGTGACTTGCGACCAGGGAAACGGTGGCTTAAGTTTCCTAGGTACTTACCTCTAATATTTTTGATTGAGGCAATTCTTTGTTCGGCCATTAAGTCAGTGGCTTTATAAACAGGAATATTTTGCTCATCAGAAAGTTTAAAGATTTTAAGAGTTGTATCATAAATTTTATCAACCATCTTTGTGGCTTTTTCTGCCGACCAGCCTTCAAACTCAATCGACACGTTCATAACTCCACCTGCATTGATGAGGTAGTCTGGAGCATAAAGTATGCCTTTTTCTTTTAACATATCTCCGTGACGATTTTCTGCAAGTTGGTTATTAGCAGCACCACAGATAATTTTTACTTTTAATCTATCAATAGTTTGATCATTAACAGTTGCTCCAAGAGCACATGGTGCGTAGACATCAGCTTTCACATCGTAGATATCGTTGAGAGCAACGAATTCTGCATTTGGTACAGTTTCTTTAAATCGAGCAATGTTCGTTTCATTCATATCGGTAAAAATAACTTTTGCGCCGGCTTCAAATAAATGTCTTCCTAAATGAGTCCCTACTGAACCAGCTCCTTGAAGTGCTACGACTTTTCCTTTAAGTGATTTATCGCCGAAAACCTTTAAACAACTTGCTTCCATTCCACGAAAGACACCGCGAGCCGTCCACGGGCTTGGGTTACCTGAACCACCATTAATTTCAGCAACACCTGTGACGTTACTCGTTTCAGTAAAAATAAATTCCATGTCTTCAACTGTCGTATTCACATCTTCAGCAGTGATATAACGACCATTGAGAGATTCAACAAATCGTCCATATGATCTAAAAAGTGCTTCTGATTTATCTTTTGTAGGATCTCCCATGATAACGGCTTTACCGCCGCCAAGATTTAATCCAGAGATTGAATTTTTATAAGTCATCCCTCGAGAAAGCCTAAGAGCATCTTCGATAGCTTCATCGATTGAATTATAATTCCACATTCTTGTCCCACCTAAAGCAGGTCCTAAAGTTGTGTTATGAATAGCAACGATTGCTTTTAGGTTACAAGAAGAGTCGGAGAAAAAAACGACTTCTTCGTGGCCCATAGAATATAATTTTTCAAAGGTAAACATCTCAAGTCCTCACTTTTAAAGTTGGATAAATTTTGCATCGTGTTTTACAATTGAAAGATAATATTCTTTGAAGGATAAAATAAATATGCCCACCGTGTTAGTACATCTTGACCCTGCTGAAGAAAAAGAATCCAAGGCTCCACGTAACTATAAAGTTAATTTAAGTGCTGTTTTATATGACGAGCTCGAAAGGCAAGCGCTCTCATTACCTCATGGCTGCTTGGCAGGATCATGTGGCTCTTGTCGCATTCATGTGATTAAGGGAATAGAAAATCTCTCTCCCATGGGAGCTGTGGAAACGGATACAGTGAACTCGATAAAGGATCTTTACCCGGGAAAAACGGTTAGGCTTTCATGTCGAGCGAAAGTCCTGGGAGATGTCGAAATTATTCCAATTAAGTAAATATAAATAATCGGAACTATCTATGCCTAGAAAATGAGGATATTTTTTCTAATTAAAGCTTAAAATCAGAACAGGCGTCACTTGCTGATTCTAATATTTTTTTATCTTTATAACCTTTCATGTACATATGATTAGCAAGCTCAGAAATTTTCACAGCTCTTTGCCATAGTTCATCATATTTAGCAGGTAAACTATCATAAATATTTTCTACACGTGTAATAAGACCAGTATTTTGTTCTAGAACTTTTTTTCTTAGTTCATCAATTTTTTTATATTTAAAAACACTCACCTCTAATTCATCGATAGCTGTCTGATTTGTTGGAATCTTTTTTAGTTCCTCTTCTAGTAGTGCTTCTAATGATGGAATATTAGATTTCTTGTAAATTTTGAAGAGGTCTTCAATCTGAATTTTTTCAGTTTTCGGAACTTTGAGCCTCAGCCCTGGGCGATTTACATACACATAATACTCCAATTCTATAGACTCTTTTAATTTAGCATTAATAGGGCTGATCTCTTGAATTAAGTCATCCTGGTATTTTTTATAATTAGCAAGAGCTTCAACTAAATCTTCAGTTGCACCAAACTGACTGGTTAACTTTCCATTAATAGCCACAAAATCTTGAACTTTTTTCAAGAGAATTTGGTACTCATCCTCTCTTTGGCATATACCAATTGGAGTGGCGATCTTACTTATGTAGGGACTAAGCTTATCAGCTATGCCATCTTTTGATGTTGTATTTAAATAAGCAGAAAACAAAGAATACAACTCATCATTCAAACTTAAACCGGCCGAGGTTGAGATCATGGGAAAAGATGGGGATGTAAAAACTTTTCTGGTATTGAGGAAAACATCTTCTAGAGATAATCCGGGCTTCATTTCATTGTAGAATTGAGATGGAAAACTAGCAAAAGCAAAATGGTTAGGCCCTGAAGCAGTGATGACACATGTATTTTTATTTGCCAGTGAAAGCGAGTTTCCAGAGTGGCAGCTGAAATCAAGTATCCCTAGCTTAATTCCTTTAGCCAGGGCAATGTCAGATAGTGCTTTCAATTTATCCATAGATTCCGTGTGCTCACCTTCAACTTTTGAGAGATCTGTTAAGTTAGATCCAACCATGGCGATGGAGTGTGTTTGCTGATTTTTCTGTTTTGCTCCGCCGTGACTGTCGACGATGATTAAAAGCTTCTCGCCCTCTGCAATTTCTCCAGACTCAATCTTTGCCACAAAATTCTCAATAGTTTTGTCAAAATTTTCTGAAGTAAAACTGGTATTGGTTGCTTTTAATTGAGTGCTCAAGATAAGCTCAGTATCTGCATGACCAGAATTAAATACAGAATGAACCTTCAAACCCAAAGCTTCTTTTTTGGAAGCCAGGATCTTTAAAGATTCATCAAATATTGTCGATTGCTTTTTTGGTTCTCCTCCACCACCCAAGAGTATTGTTTCGAGGCAATAGGAATTTGTAGAAGTAAAAATAATAAATGCAAAAATTATAATTTTCATTTAGCGCAGCCTTTTTTCGATACCAGCTTAAAGGAATCGTCATTCTTGATTAGAAGTGGATCGGGAACAGAGAGCTTTATATTGATTGGATCAGAGGCTACTCCAGTAAAACCATCAAATTGATTAACGCTAACCTCAGCTGAAATAAAAGTATCTAAATAGGCTGAGAATTTTGAAATGTTTGAGGTGCTGATGAATAACTGAATTTCAGATTTAGATTTTTCATTAATGACAAGCTTAAGAATACTCTTAGCGTCTTTTTTAACATAACCGACGACATGGTAAAGATCACATTTTTTTACGCGTTCAGAATACGCATAAAGTGGAAATAAAAGAATCATAAGATATATTAAATTTTTCATGCGCACCCAGTAGTGAGTATACCATTATTATTTTTATATTTAAGTGAGCTAATATCGACTTATATTCGGATTAGCATTCTAAGACTTTAGCCATGCTAAATGCTCTACTATTTTGATGGGGTATAAATCTTGATTGAATTGACGTTGAATGTTTCAACTACCAGGCTATGGCATTAAATTCTTACTTAAATAAAAAACCGAAGAATGATAATATTTTAAAAGTACATATGAAAAAAATTATATTCTCTATTTTATCAATTACCTCCCTTAGCCTCCATGCTTCAACTGTCTTGAATTGCGATCAATTTGAAGTAAAGGCTTATGTTAAAAAAGCCATAGGTAATAAACTTAACCTAATAGTAAATGCAAAAACTCAATCAGAAATTGAATTAGAAATATCAAAAACAAGCCAAGCTTCTTTGATAGGATATAGAGACCTTTACATAAGTGCTAACATTACTGCAAAAAATTTTGATGGATATAAAGGTGAAGCTTCAAACGTCACTGAAATTAAATTAATTTTGCCAGATCCATTAGTAATAAACAAAAATGAAAATTTTAAATTTCTAAAAAAAATAGGCTGTACCCAATGAAAAAAATTATATTATTTTTATTAATGTGCAAGTCCTTGCCTAGTTACTCTCTGGAAGTCATCTTGTTCGGAGGAGGTGGAGAAGGAAAAAAGAATAATACTATCTTTGATCCAAATCTTAGAGAACTTGCAAAAAAGAAAAGTGATCTGAATTTAAATATTAAATCTGTATTTAACTCAGGCCACAGCGAAACAGAGACCATTTTAAAAGATGAATTAAAGGTTGAAAATAGTAGCTTTACATCGCAAAACTATGACTTGGTAATTCAAGATTATGTTAACAAAATTAAATCTGGAAAGATCCAAGCCGGTGAATCACTTTTAATTATAATTGAAACTCATGGCGGTGTTAAGACTGAAAAATATCAAACTCATTCTATTGCTATGACAGGAGCAAATTTAGAAGACCTAACAAAAATTGAAGGTCCCAAGTCAGATTCAATTGATAAGTTAAAAGTTCTATCAGATCTTGCATTATCAAAAGGAATAAAGCTGGGAATTTTAGATTTTAGTTGTCACTCGGGAAACAGTCTTATATTAGCTAATAAAAATACCTGTGTAATTGCTGCTTCTGGGCCAAATCATTTTGCCTATTCCGATTTTGCTAAGAAATTTTATTCACAAATGGAACCTGGTATGTCGCTAGAGAATGTTTTTTTAAAAACTCAAAAAAATTACACACAGCCCGCTTTTCCCATGATTTCTACTAAGGCTGGTTTAGCTTTGAATCAAGATTTATACTCACTCATTAGTCCATATTTAAATATTATCACTGAAGATAGTAAAGCTGATAAGCTAAGCCCACTCCTAAACTCTGTGGCGAATCAAGTTGGAATGTGCACGAGAGAAAACGATTTTAATGTTTTGATGAAACAAATCCAAGCATTCGTTGATATAAATGGGAAATTGACCAACCAAACTTCTGGCTTAAGTGATTTAGTTGAAGCACTTAAAGATTACAAGCAATTTCAAGACAAATTAATAGCTGATTTACATAACTTCAATCATATGAAGCTCGAAGAGACAATTAGTATTGAATATTTAGAATATTCACGTGGCAGTAATGGTGTCAAAAAACCATTGAAAAAATTTGAGAAACTACAAATTGAAGCTCTATTTAGACTATATCTCCCCAAAGATATACCTCTTTACAAAGCAGATTTGGAATTAGAAAGAAAAAAGAAGCCCATAAATCAAAGCGAAATTGATCGAATAGAATTTGTTATAGAAAAATTTGAAAAAATCGATGCAGCTAGAAAAAAAGTAATCGCCGAAAATCCCAACTTACTTAAAGTAAAAGAGCTCTATTCAGGCCTACCCAAAAAATACGCCGTAATTTGGGAAAAAGCCACCAAAGTCCAGGAGCTTGTTAGTCAAATGTATAATAAGCAATATCAAGAAAAAAAGAAGGCTGATTCGCAAGAAGCCTGCGCAGACTTCACCTTGTAAAGTTCGATGATCAAGATGGATCATCGAACTTTACAGTCGTAAAATATTAGTGTGAATTTTTTAAACTCGTATGCCCATGAATATGATGAGTCCGTTTTTTCTCCAACTGAGCTTTAATAGCCTTAATCGCTTTAGAAAAACTTTTATAAAGAAAGATATCCTCTTTCTTAGCAAAGTAAGTTCTATACTTTGTCTGCAGCTTGATGTTCGTGCTAAAGTGCCCTATAGGATCTTCTTTAACATCAATTTCAACATGAGAATTCCTAGGGGCGAATTTCTCTAATTCTACTGTTGCTTCATCAATCATGTCTGTCGCGTTCAATTTTTTCATGTGTCATCCTCCGTGGTTTGACGTGGCCCGAAGAGAGATACTCTCTGGCCTTATGAATATATTTTACGCCTGAAGTGTTGTGAAAGATCTTTGATAATAACTAGGTAGTGATTCGCTTTTTTCGACGAATCAGCACGTTAATTTCATCTGCTGAATCAACGGCCGTATCCCAAGCTGTATATATCTGTTTTTTTGTGTTGGCGCGTAGATCTCCGGCCACGTAAAGTCCATCGACTGATGTTTTTCCCTTGGAGTCTCCGATGACAAAACCTCTTTGGTCAAGATTGGCACTAAGCATTTTTGCCAGTTCATTATAAACAATCATGCCAAGAGCAATAAAAGTAAAATCTGCATTAACGGTTTTATCTTCACAAACAAATCCATAGAGCTTTTGTGCTTTGGGATCACCATTAATTTCTGTAATCGCCTCTGTCACAACTTTAAAATTATACTTGGCAATCAGTCCCTTACTTTCTTCATCGAATTCCGGATTTTTCCCATTGGTCACAATAGTCACTTCCGGACATTGATATCTTTCATAAAGCATAACTGCGACCCAAGCTGCACTCGTTGTGTGCCCGATGACAGCAATCTTTTTATTTAAAACGTGATGTCCATCACAACGAAGACAATAGTCTGCAAGTTGAATATTAGCGTAAGGATAGATAGGTTCTATAGTACCTTGTATCTCTGGCTGGACATCCATTACACCAGTACAAAGAATGACATATCGAGCAAGGTAAGTTTCATTTTTGTTATCTGTTAAATGAAAGAGACCTTCGCTATCTTTTGAAATGGAAGTAATCCCACAATTTTTTTTCCAAATAAATTTTTCACTAAATGGACCTTTTGATAACCATTCAAAAGATTCTTTATTGGGTTCTTCAATACCTTTTTTGTAATTTAAATGGGCCGGCATATTTTCAACTTTCGTTACCCAAAAAGCCCGAGACTTCTTTTTATCTTTAGGAGATCCTGGAAAGAAAAGGCATTCATCATTGTTAAGAACAACTCTCATAGCCGCCATTGCTCCAGCGGAACCACCACCAATTACTGCCACATCATAAATTTTCATTGAATTTTGCCTATTCTTTTTCGTGTAAGTTGAGAGAGGCTTCAATGTCATTTTTTTCTACACGTTCAGCGTGTTCTTTTTTAGAAAAAATATGCTTTTCACCATCTAAATCTTTAATCCGTACTTGTTTAATCACATGATCTGAAACAACTTCCAAGTCAAAAGATAAACCTTCCCAAACAATAATTTGATCTTGCTCGGGAAAAGTATTTCCTAACATATCTAATAAGAAACCTGCCAGAGTTGAGTAATTGTCATTCAAAGGAATTTTAATATCATAATCATTATAAACTTCTCTAAGAGAAATATCACCATCGACAACGATTCCATCTTCTAAATTAGCTTGCTCGAGACCTTTTTCAATTTCCTCAACATCGTCATGCTCGTCATGAATTTCACCGAAGATCTCTTCAATAATATCTTCCAATGTCACTATACCAACCACTGTTCCATTTTCATCTTTAACGAGGGCCAAATGAACTTTTTTTCGATTCATATGATCAAAGACTGACTGGATCTTCATATGCTCATAGACAAAAAATGGTGGTTTTAAAAGTTTTGATAATTGAAATTTCTTTTTTTCTTCATCCGTCACAAAGGCCAAGTCTTTTACGTGGAGAAATCCAACAATACTTTCAAGCTCTCCATCACAAACAGGATAGCGAGAGTTACCTGTTTCTCGAACATAATTCATCATCTCATCAAAAGTCCAACTAACCTGTCCGTAATTGACTCGTACACGTGAAATCATAATGTCTTTCACTTTAATCATGGGAAATTCTAAAATCGAAGAAAGCAAATCAATTTGCTTTGAATCCATTGTTCTTTCTTTTTCTGCTTTAGAAATCATAAATTCAATATCATCTTTCGTGACCATTCTTCCTGTGACTTCAGCACTATCTCCTAAAATGGTATTAATAAACCAGACAACTGATTTAACAACTGGGTAGAGAAGATAAAAAAGAACTTGAAGCGAGCGAATAACTATAACGGAAAACCTTTCAGCATGATTTCGTGCAAAGGTCTTAGGAATTAATTCACCAAATAAAATAGTAATAACAGTCGTCATCCCGAGAGCGATCCCGACGATACTACTTCCCGTCATACGAGAAGCGACATTCGTTGTAATAGCACCAGCTAAAATATTTGCGACGTTGTTACCAATAAGAATAGTTGTGAGCAGTTCAGAAGGACGCAGGATCATGAAGGCCATGGCCTTTCCCTTGGTCCCACCTTCTTCAATCAATTGGCGAGCTCGATCTACACCAATAGACAAGAGTGCGGCTTCAGCAGCAGAAAAAAAGGCTGAAGAGATAAAGCAGAGTAATAAGGCTAAAATATCAAATGAGAAGAGAAAGGATTCAAGCGGGGGTTCGATGGAAAAGTCCTGGTTAAGTTAATAAAATTTCAAGCTTAGTGCAATTCAACTATTATACTTTAATCTAAGACTTTAGTCCAACGGCGCCCTACTATCAATGATCTAGAGGCTTGCCATGAAAGTTGTGATCCGAGTAAACAATGCGGTCATTCATCTCATGATTAAACCCTTGAATTTCTTCAATGTTTTTTACTTGGCGAAAAATGGCTTGGCACTTATAGCAGATAGCAATGACGTTTAAACGCCTAAATAAGATAAAGTCTAAAAGATAGAGAAAAATGAAAGTACTTAAGTACCATAGTGGGTTAATTCCAAAATATAAAAGTACCGTTGAGATCACTACAGCTGAGACAAAAAGAAGGACGCCTAATTTGCGATTAAAATCCTTTTGAGAGTAAAAATCTTTGCGCTCGCAACCTGGACAATCTTTTAAATGGCTTTCTTCATGGCAGCGCTCAAATTTTACATTTTGTTCAGCCCCACACACATCACAAGCAATCTTGTGAGCTTCAACTGAGGGGTAAACGTGAACTCCCGATCCACAATTCTTACAAGTAAATTGAACTGTCATCATATGTATAATCCATAATTAAAAAACATATATGTTGAAACAAGCTCGCCTATAAAGACGAAAAAAGTCATCGCATAAAGTATACCAGTAGAACTTTGAATCGATCTTAGTTTCAAAAGTTTCCAATTAAAAAAGCTCATCCCTACGATCACGACATATCCAAAAGAGACTCTCATTAAAAGCAGTAGCCAGTTAAAAGCATAACCGGCCCCCAACTGTGTTTCTACTTCAAAGAAACTATAATTTTGATGAAGAGAAAAAGAACTCCAGGAAATTTTAATGACTAAGATAATCCACATAATGACCGCAGCAATCTTGAGAGGATGTGCTGAAAGTTTTGGCACAACTAAATACCAATGACCCAATAGCATTGAGTAAGTAATAATTCCTATCAATAGACCCGCTGAAAGCAAAAATAGGCTTTGAGGAAATTGAAAATTAACTAATCCACAAATGAGATAAGCAAAGACTGAACTTAAAAGAGAGTAAAGAACACACATTAAACGAGATTTTTCATCTTGATGAAAAACTGTAATGAAAATAAGTCCAATCAGGGACAAAAGCTTCAAACCTAAAAAGGTATTAAATTCGAAACCATCAGAAATAATAGTAACGACAAGTGAAATAACAAGCGCACCAATAGCCGTATTAGTTAAAAGTTTTATGAAGCCTGCACCAGTCAGCTGAGAGTTAGCAATAATAGAAAAAAGAACCAGAGACCATGCAACTGATAAAAGAAAAAAATCAGAAATTGTTTTTACAAAATTTACATTTGTCATATCTGCCATATGGAACTCGCAAGTCCGGCTTCCTGTTGTTTTTGTAGATATACCGCTAAATCATCGATAATAACATGATTTATAGGAGGAATTTTTCCCTCGTAAGGAAGGGATTTTGTATCAAAGCGAATATCAATCCATTGACCTTTATCTATGGGCAAGTTTTTGAAATTTAAAATAAAAGTATAGAGGCAAATATTCTTATGTAGAGCAAAATAATCTTGATACTTAAACAAAACCAGTTTTTCATTACTTGGAAGCAAAAAGCCAACTTCTTCATGAACTTCTCGAATGCAAGCCTCCTCAGGTGTCTCTCCTGCCTCGATTTTTCCGCCCGGAAACTCCCATTTACCGTAAAGTGCACCTTCCTCGTCTCGCACCTGAGTCCAGACCTTAAAGCCTTGATCATCAATATCTTTAATAAAAATAGCGACTGAAACGATAAGATTTTTCTTCAAAGTCTTTTCCTTTGTAATGGAACTTGATACTAACATGTTCAATGAACAATTTCGATGTGTTTCCAAAAAAATCCTTGCTGTTTGCTCCTATGGAGGGCATCACTGACGAGCCTTACCGTATCGCCATGATGAAAACATTTCCAGAATGGGATCATTTTTTCACAGATTTTTTACGTGTTCCAACAGTTGGCAAAGTTAATGAAAAATTAATTCTTGAGCATTATGGCGAACGCATTTATAACAATCCTTTATGGAGAGAAAAAAATACTTTTCAAATTCTCACCACGGCCAGAGCTCAAACAGAAGCCGTCATTGACATACTTGAATCTTTAAAATTTGATCACCTTGATTTAAACCTTGGCTGCCCATCAAAAAAAGTAAATTCACATTTTGGTGGTGCCTACTTACTTTCCAACCATGCTGAATTAAAAAAAATTTTAGAGACAATAAGATCAAGATTTACTGGTCACTTTAGTGTGAAAATGCGCATCGGTTACAGGGATGATAAAACTTTTCATGAAACCTTAAAACTTATTGAAGACTGTGGAGTTGAGGCCATTACACTTCACGCTCGCACTAGAGATCAACTTTATAAAGGTGTGGCTGATTGGAGCTATATTAAGGAGGCTGTTAACAGCGTAGGCATTCCACTTATAGGCAATGGTGATATTTGGATTGCCGATGACATTGAATCAGTTTTCAAAGAAACAAAGTGCCACTCCGTCATGTTTGGAAGAAGTGCTCTTAAAACACCTTGGCTTGCTAAAATTTATAAAGACTATCTTCACGATGGTGGGTTTATCGACGAAACTTTTCTTCTTTATGAAAGAAAAAAATATCTCGAGCTTTATTTTGAGTCTCTCCTTTTTGAATATAAGGCACTCGATTGGCATGAGAATTTAATTCTCAAGCGGTTTAAATCATTTTCTAGAAATCTTTTTGATGACTATGAAGACTTTGAAGCTATTCGTGGTTTATTTCTTCGCTCGGAATCGCTGGGGGAATTTCTAAATCATCTTTACTCACTAAAGGGCTAGTCCATTTTTTATAGAGTGAAAGATAAATCACTTCAAAAAGCAGTGAACCTAATAAGGTAAATAAAAGATTTCCATTCCCACCGAGTACAAACAAAATAAAAGTAAAAAACAAAGGTGAAAAGCTTCTAATGAAAGAAGCTTCAAAAGGAACTTTTTTAAGTTTTATAAAAAGGTGAAGATAATGATCAATTCTAACCACCACTGCTAAAAAAGATAAACGGTGATAGCTCGTCAGTACTTTTTGCTTCAGGCTAGGTGTCATCAAAGCAAAATGCCAAACAAAGGCCATGAGAAAAAAGATTTGATTGAGAAATTCTATGTTAAAAAGGGAAAGTAAGCCCCACGATAAAATCACTGTCACAAGAAATACTAGGTAATATTTTGAGACTTCCGTTAATTGGCTAAACTTCATGACTAGGTCCCCGCGCGTGAAGAAAAACTAATTCTGGAAATTGTATGGAAGCCGGGCTTGTCACAATCATTTTAAAAACATGCATAAAATCTGAAGCCGACATCATTTGTTCGCGTGGTAAATCATTCGCTTCATTGTCCCAAATTTCAGTAGAGATTGCTCCCGGCATGAGTGTCGAGAAGCGAACTCCTAAATGGCTCCATTCCTCTTTCACTGAATCGATCATACCGTTAAGGGCGAATTTAGAGGCACTGTAAGCTGAGATATTGGCCAGTCCTTTTTTTGAAGCAATGGATGAAATAGTTATGATGTGGGTTTCATTTTCGATAAGAAAATCTCTCCCATGCTTTAAGATATGAAAAGCTCCAAGCACATTACTCGTTAGATGATTGGTGAATTCCAAGCTAGAGGTTTCAACTAAGGGAGACATTTCAAAAATGCCGGCATTGAGAATAATTAAGTTAAGGCTTCCCGTGCTCTCGCTAACGAGATCAAAAACTTCCATCACAGAAGACTCATCTCTAATGTCACAAATAATGTCGATGTATTGAGGGTGTTCGATAGGACTGCCACTTCTTGAAAGGCCAATGACGTTGCATCCTTCATCAAGAAGGTACTGGGCCATTTCAAGACCGAGACCGCGAGAGGTCCCGGTTATAAGTGCAAATTGATTGTCTTCCATTACAACCTTTTTTAGCTTACTTTGCTATCCCGACAGCTTTTGTCTCTCTTAAAACCGTAATTTTAATTGTTCCAGGATAAGACATTTCTTCTTCGATTTTCTTAGCGATATCGCGAGAAAGCATAACTGTTTCTTCATCTGTGACTCTATCGTTTTCAACAAAGACTCTCACTTCTCGTCCACCAGAAATAGCGTACGATTTAGAAACACCTTCAAATGAATTAACGATATCTTCGATGTCTGTTAAGCGTGAAACATAAGACTCCATCATGGCCTTACGAGCACCTGGACGAGCACCTGAAAGTGCATCTGATGCCGCTACAAGGTGAGCGAGAACTGATTCTGGTTTTTCATCATCATGGTGAGCACGGACAGCATGAACAATATCAGGAGACTCTCCATATTTTTTCAAGAAGTCTGCACCAACCACAGCGTGGGATCCTTCTGCTGAAGCATCGATAACTTTACCTACATCATGAAGAAGCGCTGCTCTTCTTGCTTGCTTAACATTTAAACCAAGCTCTGCGGCCATTGCGCCACAAACGAAAGCGGCTTCAATCGCATGTTGGTATTGATTTTGTGTATAAGAAGTTCTCCACTGAAGAGCTCCTACTAATTTTAAAACTTCTGGGTGAATACCGTGAACTCCAATTTCCATTTGAGCTTTTTCACCGAGGTCTCTTAATTGTCTTTCCATTTCGGCTTTTGATTTATCATGAAATTCTTCAATTTTTGCTGGGTGAATTCGTCCATCGGCAATAAGCTTTTGAATAACCATTCTCGCGATTTCTTTTCTTACAACATTGAAGCTCGATATAACAACAACCTCAGGAGTGTCATCAATAATTAAATCCACACCGCAAATTTGTTCGAAGGCACGAATGTTACGACCTTCACGACCGATTAAGCGACCTTTAACATCATCACTTGGAAGCTCAACTGAACCAATGGTTTTTTCACCAACATATTCTCCAGCAAATCTTTGAATCGCAATACCTACAATTCGTTTTGATTTAGCTTCAGCTTCTTCTTTTGTTTCTTCTTCAATTCTTCTTAATATTTTTCCGAAATCTACACGGGCTTCTTCTTCCATAGCACGTAGTAGTTCTTGTTTCGCTTCTTCTTTGGTTAATTGAGCGACTTGAGCCAGCTTATCATTAAATTCATTTTGCTTATTTTTCATGCGTTGAGATTCATCTTCGTGAATCTTTCTTGCGACTTCAAATTGGATTTCTTTTTCTTTTAAAACCTTAACTTCTTTGTCGTGTTCTTCAAGTTTGCGATCAAGCGTGGCGTCTTTTTTAACTAACTCTCTTTCAAGGTTTTTAATTTCGTTAGTGCGATTGGCGATTTCACGATCTGATTTTTCTTTTTCTTCGCGGGCAATTTCTTTTGCCTCTTGGCGAGCTTTGTATCTTAATTCATCAGCAAGCTTCTTAGCTTTTTCAATGATCTCGTTACCCTTGCCTTCTTTTTCGGCATTTTCTTTTTTAACTTGTTTGTCTTTCATCGAAAAACCAACAAAGGCTCCTACGATGGCAAACACGACGGCAGCTAGTGCTGCTGATATGATGGCTATATTCATTATTAACTCCTTAAAGACTTATTACATATATATTTTGGTCAGTGACCAAGTAGTTCATTTTTTCATCGTGAGCTTCACTAGGTATAAACTCCACAACTTGTTCTTCAAAGGCCACTCCGATTTTTACAACAGAATGCTTTGAGAGATATTTATCGTAGTGCCCTTTTCCTCTTCCTAACCTCACACCTTCTTTTGTAAAACCCAATCCCGGTATAATCAGGATCTCTGGATTCACTAGCTCACATGAGCTTGGTGGAGTTAGAAGCTCAATGCTAAAGTCTAGGCTTTTGATGAGTCCTTGGTGATTAGTCTTTCGAAAAATCATTTTCTCTTCATCAATTTTTTTTTCAAAACCAGGATAAGACGTAAGTCCTTCCAGATTTTTTTCACATTCCAAAGACCACAAAGGTTCCATTTGAATAGGTGAAAAAACACCTAACAATAATTTTTTTTGAATAACGTTTAGATCACTAAGAAGTTGACTCAGATTCAAAGAAAGCTTTTGGCTACTTTCTAATCTCTTGTCTTGAGTGAGTTCAGTCAGTTTTAGCTTTAGACTTTTTCTCAGCTCATTCTTTGTCATGAAACAACCCTTAACGAGTCGTCGGAGAAACCTCTTCGATATACTGAAGGGCATCTACGGCAGTTGCACGCAGCTGATTGATATTTTCGCGATACTCTTTTTCAAGGGCCAACTTTTCACCAGCAAATTTCAGGGCACACAACACCGCGACCTGATGAGGTGCTAAGTGTGGTGATTGCTTAAACATTTTTTGAGCCTCAGCTTGAACAAAACCGACAATATCAGTTGGGCTTATACCTTCAAGTGTCTCATCTTTCTTGAGCTTGATTTTATAGCCTAACACTTCAAAATTTTCTTGAGTTTCTCTCTCGTTATTCATTGATATAAGACTAATCTATGGCCGAATTTTCGTCAATGAAAATGCCCCGCATGATGAGAGCCTCCTCAGACTAATTACCTAAAAGAGCGTTAAGATAATCATCGACGTGAAAGATGTCCAAATCTTCGGCCGTTTCGCCAACGCCGATGTATGCAATAGGCAATTTCAATTGCTCGACAATCGTGACAGCGCTTCCGGCTTTTGATGAGCCATCGCACTTGGTAAATATAAGCCCAGTAAGACCTAAGGTTTTATGAAATTCTTCGGCCTGGCGTAGAGCATTTTGCCCAGTGATAGCATCGATGACTAAAAGAATTTGATGAGGAGCAGTGGGGTCAAGTTTAGCGAGAACATTTTTACTCTTTTGAAGTTCGTCCATGAGGTTTTCTTTCGTGTGAAGCCGACCTGCTGTATCCAAAATACAGTAATCAGCTTTCAGGTTAATTGCTGCTTGAAGAGCGTCATAACCGACTCCAGAAGGATTAGCCCCTTCTTTCGCTCTAATCATTGTTGCACCTGACCTGTCGCACCAAACTTGAAGTTGATCAACTGCTGCTGCTCTAAAAGTATCACAAGCACCAACTACAACATTGGCCCCTTGAGCACGAAGCTTCGTGGCCAGTTTTCCAATCGTCGTTGTTTTGCCGGCACCGTTGACTCCGACCACCATGATAACTTTAGTCTGTCCTTTATTTTTTAAATCAAATTGATAAAGACTTTGATCCACATGATTTTGAATTGGGGCCATTTTATTTTTTAAAAAATCAAAAAGAAAAGTTTTAAACTCATTAGCATTTAAGCTTCCATCTTTTGATTTTCTTTTTACTTCTTCTATTAGTTCTCCCACGGTCGCAGTTCCGATATCGGCACTATAAAGAAGTTCTTCGATAGAATCGAGAGTTCCTTCATCGAGGGAATTTCCACTAAAAAGGGCTCCAAGTTTTCCCCACACTTCTTGTCTTGATCTCGAAAGTCCAAGTTTCAATCGTTCACTAAAGGCGATTTCTTTTTTGGGTGCAGTAATTATTTCCGGCTTAGTTTCTGGAGCTAAATTTTGAGGAGAAATTTTATCTTCTAGCTTCTTTTCTGGTTTATTTTCTAGTTTCTTTTTTTTATTCAATAAAAAGAAAGCTGCTCCAGCGCTACCAACAAGTACGGCTAGAATAATTATATAGGTTGTTTCCATAGGGTCCTTAGTCTTTAAGATTAACTTTCATGGTCTGAACATGAGTCATGAGAAGATAAATGAATTTCTTATCTAATTCAACTTGCAGAGCAAGGGATTTTTCAGATATAAACGAGTTATGCGAAAATTAAACCTGGCTGCACAATTTCAATTGATCTCGGCGATACGTGAATTTTTTATCAAGGAAGGATTCACTGATGTTATGACACCTCCGATGGTGACAAATCCGGGAATGGAAACCCATATCCATCCTTTCAGTGTGGGACATACACGCACATCGACCTTTTCTCCTTGGTATCTACATACTTCTCCAGAATTTCACATGAAAGAATTGCTCTCTTTAGGTTTTGAAAATATTTTCACCATTGGATATTCTTTTCGAGATGAGCCAGAGGCTCCTAATCACCGCCCACAATTTTTAATGCTTGAGTGGTATAGAACTAAATCACATTACACAAAAATTATGAAAGACTGCGAAGCTCTCTTTCAATATTCTCTTGAATCCTTGCAATGTAAGAATATAGCGATTGAGTCTTCACTCCTTAAAGCTCCAATGGTTCGAGTAACGGTCCAAGATTTATTTTTAGAATTTCTCAATATAGACATTCTCAATTTCCTTGAAACAAAAGATCTTAAAGAGCTCATTGAAAAAAACTTTAAAGATGTTCCACTTCCTGTAAAAGGTGAGATTCTCTCATGGGATGATTACTATTTTCTCTTGTTTCTTAATAAAATCGAGCCTCACATTGCTCATTACCCTTTTTTATTGGTCGATGAATTTCCTCGCCACCTGGCAGCGCTTTCAACTTTAAAGCTTGAAGACCCTCGAGTATGTGAGCGTTTTGAAATTTACTCTCATGGAATTGAACTCTGTAATTGTTTTAACGAACTTCGCGATCTTACTATTCAAAAAAAGCGGTTTTTAGAACAGGCCCGAGAAAAAGAACAACTTTATGGCTACACTTTGCCAACACCGAATGTTTTGTATGAAGCTTTAGAAAGAGGACTTCCAATGTCTAGTGGTATTGCCATGGGAGTGGAGAGACTACTTAAAGTTTTAACGGGAACACAAAATCCATTTTGGAATTAAATTAAATCATCGAATTAAAAGCCGAATGTAGTTTAATAACAACTTCACTCTTCATATGCTGAAGTGGGACCTTGCCGGCCCAAGCTTTATGTTCCAGTGCTGAGGTTTTCTTTCGCATTGGATTTTGCCAGATCATGGGAAACTTATTAGCCAGTTCAGCAGACATGAGAGCGTACCAATTTTCTAAATTCTCTCTATCGTCCCCAAAGGCATCAAGCATATCGAGGGTTTTATCGGCAACTAATCTTTTGAGAGTATAAATACTCATCCCCTCAAAATTTTTCTTAGCAACTTTTCGTCCAAGATATTTTTGATAAAAATAAACTGCAAAATCTGCCGTTGTACTCTTCACTGGTTTATCCCAATTTTCCATTCCACCATAAACAGAGTCAAGCACCAGTGATCTATAGATCCCTTCACGTGTTCCACCCTGCGCGAGAATGTTCATGTACTTCGCAACTTCTTCATCAGTGGGCTTTGCTTGTCTGGTAACTTCGTAAACTTCTCGAATGTATGCATAGTGAAATTTCTCTTCGAGTTTTAAATCGAGAATAACTTTATCTGCTTTTTTGTTATAAACAGCAGTTGATTTAGCATCATCAATAATTTTAGGTAAAGCTGGCATAGCAATTTCATTTGGAACAGCAATAACTTCATTTCCAATAAGTTTATTGGTTAATTCGGCACCTAATATATTGGCAAAAGCTGGACGCATTTTTTCGATGAAGGATTTTTCTTGGGGCGGATTTTTATCTTGGGCCTGAAGCATATGAATAGTTAATGCCAAGGTAAAAATAATAACTAATCTCAAAGAATCCTCCAGTCGTTATATTAGATATTTTTATTTTAACGAGGATTTTTTGAAATCATAGATGGAAATTTCTGGTCTTGATTACTCAAATAAGTTTAACGGATTTTGCGATATTCTTTGACCTGCAAAGAAAGTAGCTCAATTTTGTCGACAGTTAGTGGAATAATTCTATCAACTAATTCGGGGCTACTTTTCCATTCGTCATTAATCAACTCCAGTGCAGTTAGAAGTGACGACAAAGTTGCATTGATGTCGTGATGTAAATCTTTTTCTTTATCGTTATTTAACATCTGAAATCTCTGATGACTTTACATTCGTCATGATTCGATAGAATGAATTATTTGAGAGTTTTAAATCATTCATTGTTTTTCTGACTTTATCATTGTTGGTTGCGAGAGCTTGCTGCAATATTTGTGATTCTAATTTTTCCAAGTAAAGCGGTAGACCAATGGCTTTTATGGTCTCCATGTCAAAATTTATTGCCGAATTTTTCTCGCTTTTATTTAAAAGTAAGTTTTCAACATCACTTTTTAAAATGACACCTTTTTCATTGGTATTTAAAAGGGCAATAATTTTTTGAAGCTCTCGAATATTACCCGGCCACGAATAATTCATCAAGGAAAGCTGTGCTTCTTCAGAGAGAATTATTCTTCTTTTATGCTGCTTAAGAAAAAACGTAATTATCTTAGTCAAATCTAGTTTTCGTTCTCTTAAAGGCTTCAAGCGAATGTTATACCCTTCCAAACGAAAATAAAGATCTTCTCTGAACTCTCCCAATGCAATTTTAGTTTTCAAATCTTCACAAGTTGCACTTACTAGTCTGAAGTTTGAACTTACTGGTTTTTCTGAACCTATTGGGTAAAAAGATTTTTCTTCAATCGCTTTAAGTAGCTTAGACTGAGACCCTAAAGGTAATGTTGCTATTTCATCCAAAAACAAAACGCCTTCATGGGCAAGCTCTAGTAGGCCCTTTTTACTTTTATGTGCTCCAGTAAAAGAGCCTTTTTCATGACCAAATAATTCAGACTCAATAAGACTTTCTGCAATTTCAGAACAGTTAACATGAATAAACGGCTTTTCAGATCCAACTAATTCATGAAAAAATTTTGCAATAAATGTTTTCCCAGTTCCGCTTTCTCCAGTTAAAAGGAGAGGCTGGTGGCCCCCTAAAGCCATTTTAAGAATCTTAATTTCTTGAATGAGGCTTTCGTCTTTAGTCATCAAAACATCTTGTAGTCGACTCAAGATATCTTCTTTTTTATTTTTGTATTTTATGAGTACTTCTTGAATTGAATCAATCGTAAAGGGCTTTGAAAGAAAATCAGTACACCCAATTGAATAGGCATTTTCGATAACCGTATTATCTTCTCTTCCACTTAAAACAATGGAATGAATATCTTTTGCCACTAGCTCTTTTAATATTTCCAACCCAACTAACTTTTTTTCTAAATCAAGATCAACAAAAGCAATGTCAATTGACTGTGAATGAATATGTGTAAAAGCTGCATTTGAATTTTCTGCCTCAAAAACATGGCCGTATGATTCAAGTCTAGATTTTAAGGTCAATCTTGAAAGCAAATCGTCTTCGACTAATAAAATATTTAGCTTCGTTTTCATATTCAAAATCATAGAGATAAAATGGATTGATCTCAATAAATCTTAGGCACCCCTATAAATTTTCCCCAACTGCCACACTTTTTTGCCAACCCTTTACCAGAACTTTTTAGTCATTTTTATTTAAGCAATTGAAATCACACTAAATGAGATCATTCCTAAATATTTGTCAGATTTTAACGATAATAGAGATATGAAAACGTTTAATACAACACTCATTGTTCCCTTATTTATCACCTTAGTTTTGACTGGTTGTATGCCCGATAGCTTAACCAAGTTCAAAAAGGATCCTCCCAAAAAACCGGTAGTGACCACTCCCGTTGGTAGTGGACCTGTCGTTGATGAAACAGGAGCACCTGTTCCTTTTGATCAAGCGACTTATTGGGGTTACGGAAGTCCTGATAACGAAAGCCAATATGCTGAAGTAGGGCAATCTTTTAATCCAAAAAAATATATCGATGGATCTTTGGGAGATAGTATTAAGGCTCCAAAGTTTTTTGAACGTTGTGATTTAATGACAACAGGTGTGAACTCTCAGGCTTCTTCACTTCCTGCCGGAATTAGTTTTAATTCTGCTGATTGTAAAATGGTTGGAGCAGCAACTTCCGCAAAATCTATTACATCTCCTTTTTGCAGTGATGCATTTTCAACTGACAAAGTAACTTGTGAGTCTACTCCTTTATCTTGGAATGCCTCGACCGGAACTTGTAGCTTGCCAGATGTACAGTATGCAACTCAGTCTGCTTGTCTAGCTGGTGCTCATAAGTGGTATGCCGTTGGCCAACCAATTCCTTACCGCATTCGAATGACATATCATGATTCTACTGGACTTCAAAAATATTATTACACAACTCTTACTGTTGGTGTGTACACAAAATTAACATCACTTGGCTATACTCAGTCAGAGAGAATTCTCTTGAGTGTGACAGCATCTGGAACTTATTTGAAGGACATAGTACCTGTTATCACAACGTCTGCTTCGGCCGGAGCTTATGCAAGAGCCAACGTTATGATTAACAATCGAGGTGACGTAGCTGGTATTGCAAAATTTGTTGATGAAACTGTAAAATACGTTGGAGTTGCACGTCTTGTTCCAATAAAATTAAACTCTGTCACTCCTTTTACCATTAATACTTTTATTGAATCTATTACTGGAATTTGTACCGCAGGGGCTTTCACATCAAAACCAAGCTGTATAACAGGTGGTGGGACATGGACTCCTTCTAAAATTGCTAAAATTTATAAAATAGATACAACGACAAGAACTCTCTATGTAGAAAATATTTCTACGGCCAATAGATATTTTTTAAAAAATGAATCTATATGTACAGGCACATGTGGAACAACTTACACAATTGCATCGATTGACGACTCTTATTTATTTAAAAAATCTGATCTCATAGATAACGACAAGCAATTTTTTACTGGTAGATTCACACTTCAAACACCTATAAATGTTTTTGAAGTTGGGGCACAAATTAATCCTCTTCTTCCAGTTGCATCTAGTTCAATTAGTGCAAATAACGGAATTACATTTTCAATTTCTCCAGCACTACCTTGCGAAGACCCGACAGATATTACAAAGTGTTTATACCTAGATACAAATACTGGATCTATTTCTGGAACATTCAGTGCTTCTTTAAATAATACTGAATTTACACTTACTGCTTCAAACCCTATCAGCAGTATTAGTTCTGTCATTAATTTAAGTGCTATTTATGGCCCTAGCAATTTGTCCATGACTACAAAACAAATCATCACTGTTTCAAGTACGGCTGCATTTAAAGAAGGAGAAACACTCTTTCAACCAATTCAAGCTCCAGGAACTGCTGCTGATGCACTCAGAGCTAGAATTATTAAAGTTATAAATTCAAAGCAATTAGCAATAGAGACATTTAATGGTATTTTTAATCCCGGTGTCAGTTTAGATAATAACAATAGTGCTTATCAGTCAGAAAAAGCATTTATTATTCCTTACTCTACTTGTACTAATACAATCTACACTACCAAGGCAACATGTATTGCTGGTGGGGAAGTATGGTCTCCAAGTGATGCCGTTCACTTTAATGTTATGGTTACAACTGCCTCAACTCCGAGTGGGTATGCAGAAGGTGATAGTATTTCTTCAACAGCTGGAGTTGGTGTCGGTGCCCTTGGGCGAGTTGCTTATATTTCCGTTAGTGGGGGAAGAGACACTCTCTATGTTCAATACTTGACAGGTACTGCGCTTACAACTCTTTCGGCGAAAACATTCAATGAAGATGACATCCTGAATACTGGAGTGAGTGTTTATCAAATTGAAAATAGTGCAATGAAAGTTTTACTTTCTAGTGTGACAGGTTTTACTAAAGGGTCAGACGTAGTCACAAGTGCCCTTAGTTCTGGTTATACTTCAGAAGTTAGCGGTGCTTACCTTTCAATTAGTGACATTTCTAGAGCAAGTGGTGGTATCTTTTTCAAAAAAGGCCAAACTTTTTACAACCATGAAACTCAGGCCCTTCAAACAAATACTGCGGTTGCTGCCGCTGTTACATTTGAAAACTATCTTATTTTTGAACGTGGAAAAAAGATGTTTATCAATACATTACTTTCTAATGGTAATGGAATTTTATATTCAATTTCTCCACCTTTACCTAGTGGATTAGTTTTAAATACTACAAATGGATCAATTTCGGGTACTGCCACATCATCTTCTATTAAAAAAGATTATGTTTTATACGCCACTAACTTTATCGGGACGACTTCATTTGCCTTCTCTCTTGAAGTAAAAGACTTTTTTGAAGTTATAGAAAAAACTGGTGCCTCGTCAGCTTTACTACATAAAGTTGGTGATTATCAAAATAATAGAAAATGTCGAATTGATGCTACAGATATTGCGTTACTTACCAATGGTAAATCACTCGACATAAGATGTTTTCTTGATATGGAAGAGCAAGATATTTTTGAGACAAATATTAAGTTAAATCTTTTTACTGGACCTAGTATCTGTCAATATATTGAATATTCACCTTATTATTTTAACTCTTGGAGTCCTCATTCATCAGCAGGTTCTTCATCTAGATACACTAATCCAATTACACTCAGAAGTGGATGTACAGCTTTAGATTCTACAGGTCCAGCTCCAACCGTTGATCTTTGCGAAAGTAATTATAGTTATTACAATACTGCGTATCCAAATTGCGATGAAGGATACCTCACTTATTATGATGAAACTTATACTCAAGATACTACAACCGGAACTTGCACTAGAACTTCTACAATTCAAAAACGATTAAATTGTGGTGGCGCAAGAGCAAATTGTATTGCTGGTCCCGTTACAGATGTTATCGACAAAACAAATTTAGCACTCGGAAAGCGTGTTATTATATATCCATCTGCTGCTGGGATAAATAAAGAAAATGAGCACAAGGCTCCGATTAGATTTGGTGATAATTATATCAACGTAAGAACTGCCAATGGATCAATTGCTAATCAATGTAATTCATCTGCGGCCAATACATTGAATTGGAAAAACGCAACTACGGCCACAAGCTTACTTGCTTCGCCGTTAAGTTATGATTCAAACCCATACTACACAGTCACTTGTCTTGATGCTGCTTATGATATCAAGGCAAGAATTCGTATTATTGTAAGAGATTGGGATAAAACATTTAGAATAGATTCAGACATTTTTAATCAAAGTGTCACAGTTCCTGCCACTAACATGAACAATAATAATCCTGATCCAATTTTTAACAAGCCATATAACGACGTTGACGATTGGGATGATTCATACGCTGGAAGCCCTCCAGTTTATAGTTCATGTGGAACGCAAGCTGCTGGATCATGTACACCTATTGCGGGATTATTTAGATCGAATGCTCAATGTGCTGGCGCAGGTGGAAGTGTTGGTGTTGCTGGCTCTTGCTCGGCTGGTGGTTTTACTGATGAATATTCGTGTGAATCTAGCGGAACTTGTTCGGATGTAACTAAAACAGATCCCGGCTCATGTGCAAAAGTCCCAGCCACATGGACATTTAGAACTTGGACTCCTCCGACTTGTTTATTCACAAATCAAAACCAATGTACTCACTACGGTGGTACTTGGACAGGTCCAGAGTATTATAAATTTCCTGAAAGTTTGTTAGGGAAATAAGCTTACTGAATTTTTTGAACTCTTCCGACTAAGTCATAATCTAGAACATCGGTGATCTCGACCATAACCAGGTCACCGATTTCTACATTCATATCATTTAAATCGTTAATTATAACTTTTCCATCAATGTCTGGAGCTTGACCAAAATGTCTTCCTTCAATAAGGAGTTCTGTTTCTTCGTGTTCACCTTCGATAAGAACTGGAATAACTCGTCCTAAAAACTCACTATTTAGCTCTCTAACAATTTCTCTTTGAGCTTCATAGAGTCTATCAAAGCGCTCATCGATAACATCTTGTGGGATTTTTGGTTGCAATTTAAAAGCAGATGTTCCTTCTTCGTCAGAGTATCTGAAAATCCCTAAATGGTTAAAGCGAGCTTTTTTAATTCCTTCTAAAAGTAATTCAAAATCTTCTTCCGTTTCACCTGGAAAACCAACAATAATCGACGTTCTTAAAACAACCCCCGGAATCCTTGAACGAATTTTTTCAATTCTTTCATGAATCTTTTCACCAGTTATTTTACGATTCATACGTTTTAAAACATTGGTCGAAAAATGCTGTACTGGCATGTCGAGATATTTACAAATTTTTTCTGATGTCGCCATCTTCTCAATAACTTCATCGGTGAGTTCATCTGGATAAAAATAAAAAAGTCTTACCCAATCAATTCCCTCTACGGTTTCTAAACCAGACAGAAGGTTGGCAAGTTTGTTATTTTCATCCAAATCAACACCGTAGTCTGATAAATCCTGAGAGATAAGGTTGAGCTCTCGTACCCCTGATGAAGCTAAATTCTTAGCTTCATTTACAAGAGACTCAACAGATCTTGATCTCAGTTTTCCTCTAAGTTTTGGAATAATACAAAAAGTGCAATTGCGGTTACACCCTTCAGAAATTTTTAACCAAGCAGTATAAAATGGTGATGTGTTTAAACGTGGATCGTATTCAGTATGAATAAATTTTGGAATTTCAACAAAAGATTTCTTTTCTAATTTTCCTTCTTCCATTGCACGCAGGAGAAGAGTGATTTTATTGTACTCGCCTGTTCCGATAATCAAATCGGCTTCTGGAATTTCTGTTTCCAGTTGTTCTGCGTACCTTTGGGCCATGCAACCAGAGATAACAAGCGCCTTACATTGACCTAGTTCTGGATTTTTGAAATCGGCCATTTCTAAAATCGTGTCAACAGACTCTTTTTTTGAAGCTTCAATAAAAGAACAAGTATTAACAATAATAACTTCTGCACTATCTGGTGTTTCTGCAATTGAATATCCATCTAGCCCCAAGTATCCTAACATAACTTGTGAATCCACTAGATTTTTTGAGCAACCAAGAGATGTAAAGAAAACTGTTTTGCTGCTAAAAAGTCTTGTTGAAAGTTCCACTGTAGTCCTAAAATTTTTAATTTAATAAAAGTTAGGACTTGATAGTACAAATTGATTAAATAATCAAAGCTTAAAGGGCCATATGAAAAAAATACTCCTCACCTTTTCACTGCTAGTTCTCAGTCTGTACGGCTGTAGCACTAAACAGATTAAAGAGATGAACGCACCAAGTTTTAAGCGTTTAAGGCAACTAAAAGGTCAATTAGAGACAAATTCGAAGCTCGAATCTTTAAGTCCCGGAGAGGAATTTGCCATCAAATACATTCAGGCAAAATCGAGTGAAGAAGGACAAAACCAAAGTAAAGCCTGCCAACTCTACAAAGATCTGTCTTCAAAAGACGAATTTCCCCTTTTTCAAGTTGCACTTTTAAAAACGCTTTCCCTCTGCTCAATGTCAGAAAGAGAGCTTAAAAATATTTGGAAAGAGACTGTCATTAAACCTTATTTAAAAGAATCTTTTTTGGAATCACTTTTAAACCTTGCTATTAAATACCAAAATGATGATTTAATTTATCAAATTGCTTTTTCATCAATCGATACAAAATCATCGCAGAACGAAAAAATTAAGCTTTTAAATTTGGCAACTGAATCCGCAAAACGCCTAAAAAATGACAATTATCAAAGTTCTCTCAATCTTAAACTCATCGAGATTTCTCCCAGACATAATACCCAAATTAATTCACAAAATATTTATAGTATCGCTAAGGATTTTGAGCAAAACAGACAGTTTGAAAATGCGCGCACCCTTTATCTTCAAATTATTAATGGAGACTTTAAAATTAATGAAAAAGTAAAAGCTTTTAATGCTTATCGAATATCCTTTAAAGTCGCTCGGGATTTAAAAACCTTTTTAGAAAAAACAAATGAAATGGAAGTTTTCTTAAAAGAACTTCAAGAAAAATTACCTGAAGATCAAGAAATTGCAGAGGCCTGGGTTGACACTAAAATTAATTATGCAAGAGCTATTTGGACTGAGCATTTAAATGCAGATGCTAGAAAAATAATAGAAGAGCTTTTATTGAAAAATCTGGGGACAGATAATCAAAAGGCCCTGGCTTTATCTATCTATGGAGGGCTTCATTTAGAAAGCAAAGAAAATAAAGAAGCCATTAAGCAATACGAGAAAGCTTCCAAATTAAAAATTACCAATTTAGATCTTCAAGAAACTATCGAATGGTCACTTGTTTGGAATTATTATTTATCTAAAGCTCATAAAAAAATGATCTCTGTCTCTGAAGATTTTATTAAAAAATCAGTTAACCCCAATTTTATTGCTAAGTTGCAATTCTGGAGAGCAAAGTCACTTCAAGCTCTAAAGAAAAAATCTGAAGCTTCCTCAGCTTTTATTGAACTCACTGAAAAAGATCAGTACGGCTACTATGGTCTTCTGGCGAGCATGGAAACTCAGACGCCTCTAACTCCAATTAAAAAATCAGAAATGTCCTATGAGAGTTCTGGATTTAATGAGCTTGATTGGCTCATGGGATTTAATGAGAGTTTGTATGGAGTGAAATTATTAAAAACACTAAATTCAAAATTTAAAACCTATAAAGAAAGAGAGAAAGCTTTTAGTTTGTATTTAGCAACCCAATGGTTTCAGGGAGGAATGAGCCAAGTTTTAAATTTTCCTCCTGCTAAGCGTGATGAAATTACAACGAAGTATATTGATGTCGTTTATCCTCAAGTTTATGAAAATATTTTTAGTAAATATTCAAAAAGATACAGTGTTCCTCTGGCCTACTCTTTGGCCATCACAAGACAAGAGTCTGGATTTAATCCTTCTGTACGCTCGTGGGCCGATGCCTTTGGGCTTATGCAAATGATTCCAGAAAAAGCAACCGAACTATCCAAAGAATTTTCAATTCCTTATAAAGATTTTAATGATCTTTATGACCCTGAAACTAATATTCAAATGGGTGTCGCTTTACTTAATCGATTGCGATCTAAATATAGCGGCCACTTTATTCAAACGACTGCTTCATACAACGCTAGTAGTAGCGCCATTGCCACTTGGGAAAAAGAAAGATTCAATGGTAATTATGTTGAGTTTGTCGAGATGATTCCTTATGAAGAAACCCGCAATTATATCAAATTAGTTTTTAGAAACTTCATGACTTATAAAAGAATTTTAAATACTGAAGATGAGGTTATTCCAAAAGATTTTTTTAGTTCACCTTTTTAGTATTTGCTGGTGCGGTGAAAATAAAATGATTACTTGAAAAAGTAATTTCTGATTTTAAATCTTTAAATTTTAATTTAGATTTTTTTCCATCAGCTAAAACTAATTCAATTGTTTCAATATCAGAAAATGACTTACTTACTTTATTCTTAAAAGTAATTATGGATTGATTAATTCCTAGAGCTTTTTTAGATTTATCAGTAAAATTAATAATTGTTGGATCTCCAGCCTTAACTTCATAAAGTGCATTAGAGACCAAACCTTCTTTTAATGAATCAAAGAATTTAATGAAGGCCATCGAGCCATCTTGTGCCGATGTTTCAGTGACTTCCCCTTGCTCACCCTCTATGAATGGAGCTCGATAATACCAGGCCCGTGATCCATTACTAGTGAAGACCACTGTGCTTGGAAGATTGGTCTCTAATCTAATTTGACCTGGATATTTATAATCAATACTGCCTTCACCTTTTTTGACTTTACCTTTCAAAGTGCTGACATACTCTTGTTCAAATTTCGAAGTAAATGAAGAAGGCAAAAAAGCAGCATAGGCCTTAGTCGCAAGAAAAGTACTCATCAAAATTAAACTTAAGGAAACTTTCATACAATCTCTCCAAGGATTTGAATTCATGAAGTATCATGCCTGAGTTCGCATCAAAGCTCAAATCGTTTGAGAGCAAAATGGCCCTAAAAAATAAAAACTCATCGTCTGAACATGAAAAAAACTCACAGCGAATATCAAACGATTGACTTGATTCATCATTTTTACATATAAGGAGCCAGCTATATTAGCCAAAGGAGACAAAATGAAATCACTATTACTTGCTTTGAGTTTATTTGCGGGACTTAATGTTCATGCTTCTACAATTGATGGTTACACTCTTCCACTAACAGGAGAGACAACTGAACAAAATTTTACAATGAATGCTGTTCAAACCAGAACTGAATACAGAAGTGAAACAGTTTCTAGAACTTGTTTTAGAACGGTTGCTGATGGTTATGAAACAATTTGTCGCCAAGAACCAGAAAATTACTGCTATGAAGACAGTCAATCAAGACGTATTTGTGGTGTGAGATATGTCAATCGTTGTAGAAATGAAATTCGTTACAGACAAGAAGCCTATACTTGTTATGCAACAGTCTCTGTTCCATACGAAGTTTTTAGCAATAATTCAAAAGCTAACGTTAATGTAGTTGTTGCTTCTGTTCCAGGAACTGTAACAGCACCACACAACACATGTTTGCTTGATTTCTCTCTTGAAGGAAATGCTTTTAGAGCTGCTGCAAACTGTGCTGAATTCATCGTCTTATCAAAAACTAAAGCTGATGAATTCCGTGAAGGAGCTACTGTCGTTCAAAACCGTTCTCTTGAATTAACTCTTTTAGATTCAAAAATTGTTTCAGCTCCAACAAGCAGTGGAATTAAGGAAATGAGACTTGAAGGTCAGACACTTATTTTTAGAACTGGTGACTTAACAAAAAATTCTAATTTCTCTTTAAAATTATTCATTGAAAGAAGAAATCTTTTAAAGAAAGATGAGTCACTTATTGATCGTGCTCTTGCTCCAAGTGAATATTCTTTTGAAAAAACGTCTGAAGAAAATGGTTTAGTAAAAGTTGATCTTAATAAACTTATCGGTGGTGTTAAATCAAACAAGAAACATGTTATTAAAGCTGATTTAAAGGTATTAGTAGATACATCTTCTGCTTTAAACAGAAATCTTCCTGCTTTATCAGCTTCAGAAAGCATTACAGTTAATCAATAATTATTTTTTTCCCGGAGATAGAGTTTAAAAACTCTATCTCCTTTCTTTCGCTTTCTTTATCTGAGTCTCAGGCTCAACTAATTGACTCCCATACGATCTCCTCATAAAATTGTCTGATGACAATCAAATCCAAACAAAATGAAATCCTTGAAGACTATACTATTAAATATCTCGTTGGAGTCGATGGTGGCGGAAGCGGAACTCGCATTATTGTCACTGATAAAAAATTAAAAATTTTAGCCAGTGCCACTGGTGATCCATCTGCTCTCGGGCAAGGAATAGAAAAAGCGTGGAGATCTATTTTGGATACATTGGCTCGAGCTTTTCACTACGGAAACCTCCCTGTGCCCATGCTTTCAGAATGCGCTATTGGACTCGGACTTTCTGGTGCCAACAATATCATTTGGAAAAATGAATTTTATCTGCGAAACCCTGGATTTAAAAATATTATTCTCGACACTGATGGCTTTACAACTTTACTTGGTGCCCATGGAGGAAAACCTGGTGTCATCGTTGCTGTTGGAACTGGAAGTGTTGGAATGCTTCTGGATTTAAAATTAAATAGAAAAGATGTTTCTGGGTGGGGATTTCCTGCTGGTGATGAAGCGAGTGGTGCGTGGCTTGGACTCAAAGCTGCTGCCCTTGCACAAAAAACTCTTGATGGCAGAAGACCTTCTTCAACACTTAGTGAAGCCGTATTAAATTATTGTGGAAAAGATCCTGCTCAATTTTTAAACTGGTTAGGAAATGCTGGGCAAAATAGTTTTGCTCAATTGGCTCCTCTCGTTTTTCAATCTGAAAGCACTGATTCCGAAGCACGGGCATTACTGCTCAACGCGGGAATTGAAATTGAATTAATGACATCGGCCCTTGATCCTAATGCTGAATATCCATTTTCTATTTGCGGCAGACTAGGAGAGGCTTTAATTTCTTTTATGCCTGAGACTCTACAAAAAAGACATCGCACTCCCGATGGAGATTCAACCATTGGTGCATTACTGCTCCTAACCAGAGCGCCTTAAAATGAGAACGATCAAAGCTAATATTTTAAAAAATGAAAAATTGGTAGAGGCCACTCTTACTTACTCAGACAAATTTCAATCAATCCAAATTCACGGCGAGGCTAATAAAGCTCTACCATATTTGATTCCTGGATTTATTGATTTGCACGTCCATGGCGGTGGTGGATCTGATATTATGGAAGGAGGAAAATCCTCTGAAGTTGTCGCTACAACTCATGCGAAATTTGGGACAACTTCATTTTTAGCCACAACAATGACCGCTCCCTATCCTGAACTTAAAAATTCTTTTTTGCATATGAAAGATCAATTTGAAAAGCGATCTAAAAATTCTTCACGTATTCTTGGTGTCCACCTAGAAGGACCTTTTATCAGTGATAAAAAATTAGGGGCGCAACCAAATTTTGCACGGGAAGCGACATTAAAAGAAATTGAAGAATTAAATAAAATTGTTCCCATTAAAATTATCACTCTTGCTCCAGAAGTTTTTAATCATCAAGGCCTCATTGCTGCCATTACAAAAATGGGAATCATTGTTCAAATTGGTCACACTAATGGAACATATGAAGAAGGTGTACAAGCTCTCAGTCAAGGTGCAAAAAGTTTCACTCATCTCTTTAATGCCATGTCTGGTTTTCACCACCGAGCACCAGGAATGGTAGGAGCTGCGTTAGCTCACGGACATTTTGCTGAGCTCATTCCAGATTTAGAACATGTTCACCCTGGTGCAATTAAAACAGCATTACGTTGTATACCCCACATTTATTTCGTGACAGATTCAACTGCAGCGACTGGTATGCCAGACGGTGATTACAAACTAGGATCAAATATTGTTCATAAATGTCTCGGTGGTGTTCGTCTTCCCGATGGAACATTAGCTGGTAGTGCTCTTACCATGATTCAAGCTTACAAAAACATGAAACAAATGGGATTAGATCCATACCAACTGCATTTAAAATTTTCTGAAATTCAAGCATCTCTTTTATCTTTAAGTGATCGAGGTCAGATAAAGGAAAATTACTTTGCTGACTTTATTTTACTTGATGACCAAGACGAAATACTTTCCGTCACGATTGAAGGAGATCTCTGTGAGCACTAAAATGAGAAGCGAGGCCCTCGAGGCCAGTGAAGTTGTTGCTCACCAACTAACATCAAATAAAAAGCTCGTTAGCGATCTTTCTGAGCAAATTATTAAACTAGATCCTTATTCTATTGTGAGTATCGCCCGTGGGAGTTCTGACCATGCTGCTCAATACTTAAATTATTTGACTATGGCGAAACTTGGCCTATTACCAACTTCCTTATCAATGTCAATTTTGACTCTTTATAAAACTGAACTTAAAGTCTCTCGTTCATTGGGGATTGCGATTTCTCAATCAGGTCAGAGTCCTGACGTTGTTAATCCTTTAAGTTATTTTGCTAAAAATAGTTTGGGAAGCATTGCCTTGGTCAATGATACCCAATCACCGCTTGCCAAAACAAGCCAATGGACAATTCCACTTTTAGCTGGATCCGAAAAATCTGTTGCAGCAACAAAAAGTTTCATTGCCTCATTAAGTGCCTCTGCTCATCTGATTGCAACATGGAGTAAAGATAAAAATTTAATTAATGCTCTCGATTATTTAAGCGATGATTTAAAAATAGCACAATCATGTGATTGGACAAATGCCATCCCTAAACTAGTCGACGCAAAAAGAATTATGGTTGTAGGCCGTGGTTACGGCCTGCCTTTGGCCTTAGAAGTTGCTTTAAAATTTAAAGAAACATGTGCAATTCAAGCTGAAGCTTTTAGTGCAGCTGAAATAAAGCACGGCCCTCAGGCCCTCATTGAAGCAGGCTATCCTCTACTTATATTTGCAACACAGGGTCCGACGCTTACAAGTATGCTTGAACTTGCCTTAGATATGAAAAATCGTGGTGCCAATGTTATTTTAGCAGCACCTAATTTTGTCACTGAAAGAAATCTTACGATTCATACAACTCACGCTTTAGAACTCGACATTATTAGTGCCGCTCAATCTTTCTATTTAATGATTGAAGCTCTCTCTATTGCTCGAGGACTAAATCCTGATGAGCCCAAACATCTATCAAAAGTAACAAAAACGAATTAATTTAATTTTTTATAATAAATTTTTTTGCTTCGGTTGAAATAACTTTTATTCCTTTACCATCTGGCACTTCTGCATTGAAATAAAATGAGTATTGACCATTCTTCACATGACTGGTTCTAAAACCAACCTTCATTGTATCTGCAGTCACTTTCATTTTTGTGCGATATAAAATATCTCCACTATCGTTTTCAACATAAAAAGTTAGACTCCGTGGTGGAATATGACTTAAATCTTTTTTTACAATGATAGGCATAACAATTCTGCCGCTAATCGCCTGGCTTGTATCAATCCCTAAATTTCCCCATTCAATTGAAATATCTGGTAATGAATTTACAATATAAATAGTTAGAGGTGTGCTTTTCATTGTATCTGTAACTAATGAGAGTTCATACTCGCCATCTGGAAATGCACTTGTATCTAATGCACAGGTCTTAGCGCCAAGGAGACAAGGAATTAAAAGAGAATTGGCAGTTTTAGATTTAAGTTCTAAATTTATATTTGAACTAATTTGACTCTCAAATTTTATCATTTCACTACCACTTAAATAAGAACCATTAGTAAGCTCACTAAAGACCAGTTGATTCTTGGGTGCTCCCACTTCATATTTCCAGGTTAAGTTACCAATGCCCGAAGGATCACTATATGAGATCCAAGCATAACCATTTTCTCCCCAGTCTAAGCCCCAGGAATTTTTAATGAGCCAAGCTTTTTTCTCGTCATCAAATCCGACAATTGCAACGGCATGGCCTCCTGCTTTTTTACTATTGGCCGTTTTGTAAATTCCCCCTTTATAGTAAAGGAAATCTTCTCGTGCATTCATTGTTGTTAAGAGTGGCCCGTGCTTAAGGGCTTCTTTAACTTTTTTATCGTTTCCATTATATCTTGTGCTGGGAGTTGAGCTTGAGAGAATTTTTATCGTTCGATCGAGTTGGTTAGAACAAAAATTTTCTTCACACCGGCCATTTTCTCCAGTGCCGCCAGAGCGGTAAGGTGCACAGGACAAATCAACAGTTCCGACTGATTTTAATTGATAAGTTGCCCACTCTGGAAGCCATCCGACATTACAACTTCCTTGTCCACAATCAAACAGTGCTTGCTGCGATAATTGATTTTTTAACCATGGCAACTTACTTTCAATCACGAGTTGTGCTTCAAGAACTGCAATAGAAGCAAACGCGACACAAGATCCACAATTTCCCTGATCACCTACTGGCGTTAACCAATTTTGTCCGTCGACATCACGCCAATCCCACTTATCTTTACTTTGTAAATTGGCTGAATATTTTAAAGTTCCTTCTGGAGTGACCAGCTTATTACCAAAAAGATTATTACCAGAGGCCTTATAAATTCTTGAAACTGAGGTTTCTCCTCGAATCCATGAATTTGCACTTGTAGCAAAACTAAAGCTCATGAGAAAAAAGACTACTATAAATTTCATACAAACCTCTACCCTAACCATGTCATGAATAATACTTCTTATATATTTTCTCATAAAATTGAAAAAGATTTTGAGATTATTCATTACATTTGACTATCACGTTGCCATTGATGAAAAATAATTAGATGATTAGTGGATCAATTTAGGATTCTAAAGGAATAAATAATGAAAAAAATACTTTTTGCACTTAGCTTAATGGCCAGCTTCAATGCTTATTCAACACCGGTTTTTTTATACCCAACGTGCAGTGCCTTTAGTGGTGAGTGCACTCTCAATAATACATCTGGAAAAGACATAAGCTGCTCAATACAAATTAGTGGGCAAACTAAAAAAGGTGGATACATTAGTACTTCTGAATATAGAGTTCTTTATCAATATATGTCAGCTTGGGTTCGAGTGAACTCATTTGATCCAATCAATGACCCTATCGTTTATTTACAAGCTTACGCTAATTGTAACACGCTCAATTAGTCATTTTGTATCTGCATAACTTTCATTAAACCTAATTTCATTGAGCAAATTGATTGTCCAAATTTTTTTGTATCAGCTTGATCTGAACAATTTTTTATTAAAGCATAGTAAGTATTTTTCTCTTCATCAAATTCAACAAAATTGGGTTTAAACTCTCCCGAATTAAATGTATATAGCATCGGCTGCCTGTCTTCAGTGTGCTTTCTTGATATCTCTGGTGAGTAAATGGTAATAGGTATTAAAGTATCAGGCTCTACAACTAAGGGTAAAATGATTTGAATAATTCTAGGATCACTTAAATCTGCCCTGAGAATCATACTAGCATCATTTGCTTTTTTGTTAATTTCAGAATCAAAAATTAAGGCGATTGAAACTGATTTTCCAAATAAAATAGGCAATTTCGAAAAATCAACCTTGGCTAAATTGGGAAGCACAATGAAAGGATTTTCTGATGAAATAATTTTTGTCACTGAGCTCGGTTTTTGTTCGCTTTCCATTCCCTGGGCCCAAACTGGCCAACCCGTTTTTATTTTTATTTCTTTTTTTTGATAATTCCTACAAGTACATTCATCTAGCTGACACTTACACTCATTGAGAGATGTTTTAAATTTATTATCGCAACTCCAAATAATATTATTGGGAATATCTTCCATTAATTCCGTGGTTAATTTTTGACAAGATTTTGAACGATCTTTACAAGAATAAATCGTCATCTTATCTGGATCGTTTGGAGCCTTAAGCTCATTTCGAGATGACAGATTCACCATAAACTCACCATTCGGAGACCAAAATAATTGTCCTAAATCTAGTACTGATCCAATACCTGTATTCATATCAATGAGTTCTAAAAAACTTACTTCATTATCCAAGTGAACAATTTCTATATAGTTAAGTTGATTCCAATAACTAGAAATAAAAATCTTAGAAAGCTCTTGCTTGGCATCTGTGCTCTTTTTATTTTCATTTGAACTTTTAAATTCTAAAGAACTTCCTCCTTTAAATTTTAAAACAATAGTGTTTGGATTGGTTTTAGTGATTGCCCCACGGGCCTGTTTGATAATTTCAGACTCTAAGCTAATTTTATTAATCAATTTATTTGCTTTGTCTGACTTGTTTGTACAATTTATTTCTTTAAAGAGGGCCCATTTTTTTCTTTTTTCGAGGTCTAGTGAAGCTGTGTTTTTATCTTGATCATAATTTGGCTTTAAAATACTCAAAACAGGTTCAATCGCGAATATCTGAGTGGTATTAAAATTAAAGATTAGACCTAGGAAAAGAAATCTTAAAATATTCAATTTCAAAACTCCTTTAATTACTAATTAAGCACTATAGGGATCAAAATTACTTTCAATATTATTCATCATATATTCTTTATCACAATAAAATGGTGAATAGACGACTTCCAATTTAATCCTGTCTGGGTCTTCAAAAAGCACTGAATAATAATTATTATCTCCTGAAGCTCCATCTTGATACAGGCTCTTAAAATTATTTTTAAGTAATACTTCTCGGTAAAAATCATCCACTACTTCTTTCGTTTCAGCATAAAAAGCCAAGTGGTTTAGTCCCATTCTTTTTCGATGAAAGCCAAATTGCTTGTAGGCTTCATCTGTCGGGCAAACAACCAGTTTCAATGTACCATCGGTATATGTAGTATGATCCAATCTACTCACTAATTTTTCCCAACCTAAGCTAAGCAGTATTAAATCATAAAATTTTATACTTTGAGCATAGTTAGAGACATTGAGTTCTACATGAGAGAGTTTTGTTCGCTTAATTCCCCATTGCCACTTAGGTTTTTCACCATAACGAAAACAGACCAAAACTAAGATCATGATTAAAATTGGAATTGAAGCATAGGTATAAAAATATTGAGTTGGTTTAGAAAAATCTAAACTCTTCATTATTAGTCTAATACAAAGTGGAACGACCACGACCATTAGTGTGACGGCCCAGCCTTCCCAAGTAATCGGTGTCCAACCCCAGCCGTATGTTTTTCTTCTAAACCATAGTTTATTTTTTTTCATAGTTACTTCTTAATTAGTCCTTCATTGATACCAAAATAAAACTCACTGCGTGTATTATAAGACGATAAATAAACCCCCGCCCTTTGAATTGAAACATAAGCACTATCGTTAAAGTATTGATTGAGTTTTCTGGCTTTGGAGCCTTTTAATTTAAAAACAAGAATATCACCTATTTTTTGCATTGAGCTCATTGGTAAATTAATCAGGCATGATGCAAATACTTCTCTTTGATTATTTCTTAAAGCATCACACTCCAAACTAAAATTCTCTGCTTCAATATACTTATGTTGTTCCATGCCTTTCATTGCCATCCAAAATTCCCCACCTTCAAAAGGTGGAATTAATCCATCATCAGCAATAGAGATCGAAAGTATATTTGATCCTTTTATGACTTCTGCGGAAAAATCCGTTTGAGAGAAAGCATTTAAGGACAATAAAGCAGGAATCATTAAAAGTAGTTTTTTCACGAACACCCGAGTCTTTTTGTGAGTTAATATAAACAATCTCTGATTGGTTTATGATATTACATTTTTTGGAATTAAAATAAAAAAAAGGGCTTTTAATAAGAAGCCCTTTTCATTTTTTAATGTAATTGAACTGAAACGGCTTTCGAAACACCTGGCTCTTGCATCGTTACCCCGTAAAGAGTGTCGTTGAGCTCCATGGTCTTCTTATTGTGAGTAATCAAAATGAACTGAGAATCACTACTCATTTCTCTTAAAAGCTCATTAAAACGTCCGACATTAGCATCATCAAGGGGAGCATCAACCTCATCAAGAAGACAAAATGGAGAAGGCTTCACAAGGAAAATAGAGAAAATTAAACTCACGGCAGTCATGGCCTTTTCACCACCAGACATGAGGTTAATGTTTTGCATTTTCTTTCCAGGAGGCTGAGCAACAATTTCAATACCGCATTCAGCATCGTTAATATCGCCAACGACCTTGAGGTCTGCCGAACCACCACCGAAGATGATTGGAAAAACTTTCTGGAAGCGCGAATTAACTTCATCGTAAGCTGCTTGAAAACGTATTTTCGATTTTTCATCAATATGGGCAATTGCTTTTTGAAGATCTTCAAGTGAAGACCTAAGTTCTGTCTCTTGAATTTTGAGGAAATCTGCACGAAGTTTTTGTCTGTCGTAGTCTTCAATCGCTTGCCAGTTAATGTCTCCAAGGCGACCGAATTCAAGCTTATAGTTTTTAAGTTTGTCTGCGCATTCTTTTAAATCCTGTCCATAGCGACGAACAAACTCAAAATCAACACGGTCAATTTCCTTTAAACCTTCTTCCGTTTCCATCCAGAACATTGAACTTAAGTCTTTAAGCTCTTGATAGTCACTTTCTTCGTATGACAGGAATTTTCCAAGAACTAAACGCAAATCGATTTGATATTTTTCAAAAATATTTCTTACGTTCTGCTCTTCTTCAATAACATATTGAGATAGCTTAACTTCATACTCAGAGATTTCTCTCTGGTTTTTATTCATTTTTGCAGTGATATCTTTAACTTCATCTTCTCTGTCTTTCATTGAAAGGAGAAGCTGGCCTAAGCTATCTTTAAGTAGGTTAAGAACATCTTCCTTATCACTTAAAGTCATTGAAGTTTCTTTATTGGAAGCTTCTAGTTTCTCA
>JAYSPR010000123.1:0-5657 GCA_043721975.1 Bacteriovoracaceae bacterium | reverse complement strand
TTTAGAAAATAGTGTCGCCGAACAAAGCCATATATTGTTTGATTCAACCGTGTAGATTTCTCCACTCTTGAATTTCACTGGCCCGTCTTTTACGACTTGAATTTTTTTGGATATTAACTTTTCACCCTTGAGGGTTTGAATAATTTGAAAATCAACTTCGACTTTAGGAAAAGCAGAGGATACCTCGACGTCTTCTACATTTGTGACAGTAGCAATAAATTTCTCAGGACAAGAAAGGTTAAATGTTGACGTTGCCCAAGCATCCCTTGCACCAAACACATTTACCAAAACACTGAGCATGATTGCGACCTGTCCTAGTCTCGTAAATTGCTTCATCCTAAAGCTCCTTAAAATTATCATCCGTGAGTTTTGAATTCCATTCATGGGATCATCCGTGATCACCTGTAATTGACTATTGCAGGGTCTGTGCCAAAATGAAAATATTAGTAAGTCTGTGATTGCCTATTAGTCTTACATTAAGATAGTGACGAAAAGTCACTGAGAAGGGCTAAGTTAGTGTCAAAAGAAAATGTCAGGTTCAAAAAAATGACTCTGGATTAAGACTTAAGAGCACCAGATACCTAATTTATTGAATTAAGATAAAATAAATTAATAAGATGTGCCCTAAGGAAATGCCCATAATTCCTAAAATGAGAAATAAGGTATTTGAAATGATAAAATTGCCATTTAAAAAATAATCTAGAAAATAAATATCAATCGAAATTAATAGAAAAAAAGATACACTCTTAACTAAAATTTTAGTCCATTTTATGTTTGGTCCTAAATATGATGTTTGCTTAATCCCAATTTTCTCATTTTTAGATGTTTTGATTTGCATTAGCTCCTGAATCATTTTTGCAGCATAAATAAAATTCATTAATCCGGCACCATGAAACAATAGACCCAATTCACTTAGTGAATTTCCAAGATTTTTGAATATAAAAAATCTATATATGAGGTAAACGTAAATGAACAATAAGATCATTGAACAAATTAAGAGAAACCACCGAACTCTTCTTTGCCCACTAACCGTTAGAATTTGGGTATCTAAAATTGAAATTTCAAGTAGATCAAAAACATTAATGCTAGAGCCGCTAATTTGATAATTCTTAAAAGCAAAAAAATAGAGAAGAGAGAGCATAGTAAAAAAAAAAGGAAAATAATACTAAATACGAAACCCCCATTATGACAGGTAAGGGAAGAATAGGGTTATGGATAGAACTTATGGCCTCTAAGGGCAGAGCTGGAACTATTAAAATCAGCATCGCTATCGGAAAGTAAGCTGCAATAACTCTGTTGCGATGATCAACATAAAAATTTTCACTCATCTTTTTATTTCACCCGGCGAAAAGTGACATATTGAGTTCCAAGCTCTGTCCCATCCTCTTTAAAAGGCTCAATTCTTTCAACAAGATTATTGTATTTATCAATCCTGTAGGCCGTAAGAAAACGCGTTGGTAAATCAAACTCGTTTGGGCCCCCATAATCCATGCGAATATCAATGATGAACTCTAGAGAGTTAAAATAAACAGTCGCATAAGCAACCATTTTTCCTTCTCTTTGAAGCTCTCTTTCTATCCCATCGGCAATTAATGTTGTTGACCCATCTGCATCACTCCATGTGGTCGACACACATCCATCTTGAAGAATACTCCTCACACTCTCCGATTCATCATCATAGAATGAACCTTGCAAATCCATACAAGCGTAAGAATTTGTAACAAAAAGTAGAAGCGAAAATGCGTATAAAATTTTCATTATAATTTTTGGTGTTGAGAGCTTTCAACACTCAAAACCTGTCCATTAGCATTGTAAACTGTCGTCGTAACGCCTAAATCTCCATTTCCTAATTTTCCATAAATAGAATAAATACGAACTGGAATGATTTCAACTGGTACTTCTGGCGGTAGTGCCACTTTTAATTCTACATGGTGATCCATGATAAGATCTTTTCCAGAAAATAAAATAGCCGTTAACACTCTGGCATGTTGATCTTCGCTTGATACACGAAATTGTCCATCGGCCTTTGCGCTAAAAGTTCCTTCGTCATTATTTAAAACTATTGATGAACAACCAGCTTGATTAACAGAATAGACTTTATATTCTTGATCTCTATAAGTTCCAGTAAAATCGGTGCATGCAAAAGTAAGGGATGTGAATAAAGAAAGTGCGATTGTTAACATGATTTTCATAGAAAAGACTCCTTACAATAAACTTAATACCTCATTAGAGCATTATTTAGAATTATTCGTAAAGAGTTATGAGTGAAAATTATTTAACACGAATATCGACTGTTTGACTTGTTCCGTACGCGTCGTGGGTAACTGTTACGAGGTCATTGTCTTTATTTAAAAAAAATTCAGACCGAGACTTATCTTCTTCTACCTTGCCATCTGAAGTATAGGTCGTCACAACTTTTTGATTTGAAATTAGCCTATCTCGACTAAAGAGATAACTCACAAATAGTTTTATATTGGCAAGGACGCTTCCTTCTGTGACAACGACATCATAATCAAACTCAAGTCTCTCTACACCGTCAGTAACAGCGTCTAAAGTACCTTCATCGTGGTTAAACTGTACGAGATCACATCCATTTTGAGAAATTGAATAGTAAGTCCCAAACTCTTCGTTCACGTACTCTCCTGATAAATCAGGACAAGCAAATGCAGTGGAAGAAATAAGTATCAACAAACCAACAATAGCTAATTTCATAATGGATCCTAGTTAAAAAAATTACTCTATTTCAACTTCACCAAAAACAGAATCTATTTGCAAGTTTAATTTTTTCGTACTCGCATTATAGTTTGGTGTCTTATAATCGATGTCTCCGAAAGATCCTAATTTTTGTCCTCTGACTTTGACACTTCCGAAAGCAACATTTGATCTAATATTAAGTTCAACATCAGAAGCCGTCTTAATAGTGGTTTTACCAAAAACATTATCAATAGAAATAACATCGTCACCGGTCAGTTTCGATGCATCAGTTAAGTCCAGGTGGCTGTTACCAAACACCGTTGAAAAATTCTTATTCACTCTTGTTCCCTCGTTAAAAACAAAGTCCCCGTTAGCAAAAACAAATTCTGTGCTCGTGGCGATCTTCTTGATTCCTTGTCTATTGATCTCAATTCCAAAAGAACCGAAGATAACCTTGACTCCTAAATAAACCAAGAAGAGCCCTAGAAAAATTCTGAGCATAGGTAAATTAATATTGAGCATATGCTGAACAAACAACATCACACCAAAGGCAATAAAAAATAAACTCCAAAACATAGATTTCTTTCCTCGCATAAAATGACTCCTAAAATGGGAGATATAAAAAAGGGAGTCCGAAGACTCCCTTTATTGGATTTAATTAACGTTACGGGGCAAATTACATCATGCCGCCCATTCCACCCATTCCGCCCATTCCACCACCCATTGCTGGAGAAGAGTCATTTTTCGGAAGGTCTGCAATCATTGTTTCAGTTGTAAGCATTAAGCCTGCTACTGATGCTGCATTTTGAAGTGCTGAACGAACAACTTTAGTTGGATCGATAATTCCAGCAGTCACTAGGTTTTCGAATTTTTCATCGCGAGCATTGAATCCAAAGCTTGCATCTTTATTAGCTTTAACTTCGTTTACAACAACAGAACCTTCAAGGCCTGCGTTTGTAGCGATTTGTCTTAAAGGTTCTTCAAGAGCACGTTTAATGATTCTGATACCAAAGTTTTCTTCTTCGTTACGTCCTTTAAGGTCTGCAAGAACGACTGAAGCGTGAAGTAGAGCTGATCCACCACCAACAACGATACCTTCTTCAACAGCGGCACGTGTAGCGTGAAGAGCATCTTCAACTCTGTCTTTCTTTTCTTTCATTTCTGTTTCTGTTGGAGCTCCAACTTTAATCACAGCTACTCCGCCGTCGATTTTAGCTAAACGCTCTTTTAGTTTTTCTTTATCATAGTCAGATCCTGACTCAGCAATTTGTGCTTTAATCGCAACAACGCGAGCTTGAACGTCAGTTTTATTTCCGTTTCCATCGACGATTGTTGTGTTTTCTTTGTCGATAGTCACTCTCTTGGCTGACCCTAGAACTTCAACACCTGAAGTCTCTAAGCTCATTCCAAGTTCTTCAGAAATAACAGTTGCACCTGTTAAGACTGCAATGTCTTTTAACATTTCTTTTCTTCTGTCACCAAAACCAGGAGCTTTAACGGCAGCAACTTGAAGAGTTCCGCGAAGCTTGTTTACAACTAAAGTTGTAAGAGCTTCACCGTCAATATCCTCAGCGATGATTAAAAGTTGTCTTCCTGATTGAACTGTTTTTTCTAGTAGAGGTAAAAGTTCTTTCATTGAAGAGATTTTTTTATCTGAAATAAGAATGCTGCAATTATCAAAAGCAACTTCCATTTTTTCTGGATTGTTTACGAAGTATGGAGAAAGGTAACCGCGGTCAAATTGCATACCTTTAACAACTGTAAGTTCTGTTTCAGCTGTTTTAGATTCTTCAATTGTAATAACACCATTGTTTCCAACTTTCGACATTGCTTCAGCAAGAAGTTTTCCGATTTCAACATCGTTGTTACCAGAAATTGTTCCAACTTGAGCGATCTCTTCAGAAGTTTTTACTTCTTTAGACATAGTTTTTAACTTTGCTACGATTTTTTCTACGGCAAGATCAATCCCGCGCTTAAGGTCCATTGGATTGTGTCCAGCTGAAACGAGTTTTACACCTTCTCTGTAGATAGCTTGAGCTAATACAGTAGCAGTAGTTGTACCGTCACCAGCATCATCATTAGTTTTTTGCGCAACTTCTTTAACCATTTGTGCGCCCATATTTTCGAAGTTGTTTTCTAATTCGATTTCCTTCGCAACAGTCACACCGTCTTTTGTGATGTGAGGAGCACCGAAAGATTTTTGAATAACAACGTTACGACCTTTTGGTCCAAGAGTAACTTTAACAGCGTTTGCTAATGCATTTACACCATTTAAAATAAGCGTTCTAGCGTCTTCTGAGTACTTTAATTCTTTAGCCATATAATTAATCTCCTAAAATAGATTTAATAATTTATTTCTTAGTGTAAAACACCAAGGATTTCGTCTTCTTTCATAACAAGAACTTCTTTCCCTTCAACTTTGACTGAGGTTCCAGAATATTTTCCGAATAAAACTGTATCACCGACCTTCACTTCAAGGTTTCTTAAAGTTCCGTCAGTTAATCTGTAACCACCGCCAACAGCAAGAATTTTTCCTTGAGAAGGTTTTTCAGTGTGGTTATCTGGAATAATAATTCCTCCAGCAGTTTTAGTTTCTTCGTCTAAGCGCTGAACGACAACACGATCTTGTAGGGGCTTTAATTGCATAACATCTCCTCCGGATAGTAAAAAATTTATACATACAATGTGATAGTGATTGGACCAGTGTCAAGCCTCGGTCCTGAAATTATTTTTTAGACTGCTGCGGCAAGCGATTAATTACTTTAAATCGTACCAATTGATACCTATGCCCATATCAACCTTTAGAGGAACCTTAAGATCAACCACCGTTTCCATTCCGCGGCGAACGATATCTTTCATGGTGGCCAATTCATCTTCTTCAACTTCGAATATAAGTTCATCGTGGACCTGTAGGAGCATTTTTGATTTCATCCCATTCTCACTCATCTCACGATCAATTTTGA
>JAYSPR010000122.1:0-3675 GCA_043721975.1 Bacteriovoracaceae bacterium | reverse complement strand
TTTTCTTAAATTTATATTTTTAATCGTTATAATAACCGGGCGTAAAAAATCAAAATTATCATAAAAAAATTGGGTAATTAAATTTGTTTGAATAAATTTAATGACATAAATAATGACAGGAGGAAGTAGAAAAATGGCCAAAACCATTAAAAGTGTAATGCCAATAATGACAAAACCTTTTAGGATACGCCACAAAGACAAAATACTTTTATCTTCAGTGATAAAATAAATTCCCATCCAAATAGAATTTAAAAACGTGATGGACGAAACGGCTAAAAAGAAAAAGTTTAAAATTGTAAATTGTCGTCCAGCAAACAGTGGTCCTTTAATAATTTCTTGAAGTGACAATAATAACTGAGGAGCCACTTCTGGAAAGAATCTGCTTCCTAAAACAAATAAATATTTTTGGGTCTGATTAATATTTCCTAAAAAATACCCAATCCCTCTGACGGTTAAAAGTAAAAAAGGAACCACAGTAATAAGGGCAAAAAAAGTTGAAGACGAGGCCAGGGTAGCCCCTTTTTTTTCATGAAATAAAAGAGCACCTCGATAGAGGTTTAAAGCGCCGTCTTTGGTATTTCTGTAAAAATGGTGGAAAAATTTCATTACCTAATGTTAACAGAAGATCAAAAAAGTGAAAGCTGAGGTCCTCTCATTTCTTCAAAACTTTTTCCAAAGAGACTTAAAATACTATCAGCGATGGGAGCAAGCTGGCGATCGAGATAATAATCATAATCAATATCATCGTGAGGAAGTTCAATAGGAATGGCTCCCCTTAAGGTCATGACAAATTGGGGTCTCTTTTTTAAAATGCCTTTTTCTAAAAAAAGTATTTTAGCGGCTCTTGCGTGTGGAGGTATCGTTTTGACATATTCGCCTAGGGGTTTACTCAACCTTTTACTGAGCACGAGCTGATCATCTAACTCTCGAGATTCAAGCTTTTTAATTGTTTCTTCTATATAAGCCAACACATCTTCTTCATAAAAAATTCTTCTGATAAGCTCATATTGAAAATTCCGAGCGAGTAGTGACCAATCAGAGCGCACATACTCCATTCCAGTCAGGACCATTTCTTCCTTAATATGCCCATCGACTTCTTTAAGAGCAAGGCCAGCATATCTTTTTTTAGCTCCTTCGTCAGATCCGCGGATAGACGTCAAAAGGAGCGTTTTAAAAAATTTATCGTATTGAATTTCTAGCTTAGACTCAACTTTGTAATCTTCTTTTAATTTTTTCTCTAAAAATTGATTGACTGCACTGACTAGACAGTTAGCCTCACTTTGATAATTCTCTCTTGTAGGTAACTGAACAAAAAGTGAGTCAGTATCACCATAGAGAACCTTGAGTCCTTTTGCTTCTAAAAAAAGTATGATAGTTTTTAAGATCCATTGCCCACTTCCCGTAATGCCGTCAGGCAAATCCTCATGATAAAAACGACAGCCATTTGATCCCATAACACCATAAAAACTATTCATGAGAATTTTAATGGCCTGAGAAAGGTTGGCATTTTTTTCTTTTTTTGCTTTAGATCTGCGCTCTAAAAGCTCACCAATTTTTTTTGGTAAAATATGTTTACTACTTGAAAAGCTAATTCCTACCGGAGTTTGATGAGGCTCTATCGATCTTTTAAAACGTGATAAAGGATCAATTAAGAATGTTTGGATAACTGTCGGGTAAAGACTTTTAAAATCTAGAACTAAAACATTAGGATGAATTCCGACCACTGGATTTAAAACAAATCCCCCTTTGGCTTGCCTAGTCCAACCAATATCATCGACATTGGGAGCAACAACTCCTTCGAGGTGTAAATCTGGCAGATAGAAATGATCAAAAGATGCTGTGGATCCACCTACTCTTTCTAAAAGCATTCCCGATATTAATGAACGATTGAGTAATAAATCAATTAAATTAACTTTTTCAAAAATATCTAAAACTAAAATAGCGTCTAAAACATTATAGCGGGCCAGAGCGTGCTTATCTTCTCTAAAGCGCCTTTCGATTTCATCCCATTTATCATAGTCATCATCTTCATCAATATCTTTGCCAGAACCCAACAACTCTTTTGCCACACTTCCTAGTTTAAAACTTTCAAAACTAAAAAAATTCATTTTCAAAGACCACGGTCCATCAATAATTACTCGACCCTCTAAATTTGCCAGCCACTCTCCTCTCGCACTTTGAAACATATTTAAAGCTTTTGTTCCTCTCCCTAAATAAAGTGGGAACTTCAATTCTTTAGATTTTTTATCTAAAAAATGAAAATCAAAACCAACCACATTCCAGCCGGTAAAAATATCGGGATCAAGGCGTTTCACCGCTTTTTGAAAACCTTCCAGTAATTTTTTTTCATCTTTAACAAAACTCACTTCCGGAGTATTTTTCTCTTCTCCTAAGACGAAAGTATGATTCTCATTAAGAAGCTTTGAGCGAAAAGAATAAGCTAGTGATAAAAGAGTTCCATCCTTTCCCGTTTCAATATCAAAAGACAGGATTTTTACGCTGGGATAAAATGTTCCTGGTGAAAGCTTTGGGTTGACGTAGGTGAGCAGCCCATTTTGCATTAATCCTTCACCCTCAATGATCACCCGAGCATAAAGATTCTGATCCATTAAAAATCTGTCTAATGGCTTGATATCCGCCTCGAAGGTTCGAATCCCTTGGAGCTCAAAATCTTTCTTCTTATTTTTTAAATCACTCTGACAAGTTGTCGGCACTTTTTCGACCCAGACCCCGTCTAAGGATTGGAGAGAGGTTTTCGTCTTACTTTCTTTAAAAAAATAATTTTGAAAATGATCTACTGTGACTAAAAATGAGCCTTGCTCTGACTGGCCATAAAGTTTAATAATTTGACGATTTTCATAATCAAAACTACTTCCTGTGAGAATAAATGCTTCAATTTTTGTTTGCATCTGAGCTAGAATACTCCTGGTCGCTTTCAAAATAAAAGGAATAATCATGAAAGATATGTTTCCCATAATTGAACCCTATAAAACTGGTTTTTTACAAGTTTCGGATTTGCACACTCTTTATTATGAAGAGGCCGGCAATCCCAATGGCAAATCCATAGTCTTTCTTCACGGTGGACCTGGCGGAGGACTTATTGCTAATTACCGCCGGTATTTTGATCCAAAAAAATGGAGAATTATTCTCTTTGATCAAAGAGGATGCGGACAAAGCACGCCTTTTGCCGAGCTTAAAGAAAACACCACTTGGGACCTCGTCAGCGATATTGAAAGATTGCGCAATCACTTAGAGATTAAAAAATGGTCAGTCTTTGGGGGCTCATGGGGATCTACCCTTGCACTTTCTTATGCCATCACTCACCCCGAAAATTGCCTAGAGCTTTTTTTACGTGGTATTTTTCTTTTAAGAAAAAAAGAAATTGATTGGTTCTACCAAGAAGGTTGTTCAAAAATTTTTCCAGATTTGTGGGAAGGCTACGTTAGGCCTATCCCCGCCAATGAACGTCACGATTTTGTTTCGGCATACTATAAACGACTTACTTCTCCTAACGCTAATATAAGAAAAGAAGCGGCCAGCGCATGGTCTGTTTGGGAAGGCTCAACATCTAAACTACTTTATGATGCTGAAGCAGCTAGTAGGTTTGGTGAAGATGAATTTGCTGATGCCTTTGCAAGAATTGAATGTCACTACTTTACGAATAAAGGTTTTTTT
>JAYSPR010000121.1:0-4552 GCA_043721975.1 Bacteriovoracaceae bacterium | reverse complement strand
GCTACACCTCGTTGTTCCCAGAGAAAATTCTTTTCAAGAATAGTAATAACATCTGGGTGTTTTTCTTTTAAAACTTTGAAGACGTTAAGAGCATTAACTAAAATATTTTCTCCACCGGCCATAGCAGGTGAAATACAAGAAAGAACTAAATATTCCCAGTGAAAAGGAACGTTAACGTTATCAGTATGAATTGTTCCACCTTCGCGAGTCTGGTGATAACGGGCCCCTTTCGTCATTGAGTTCGTGCGGTCGCGATCAAATACACAAATGACTTTATCTCCAGCTTCGTTTTGAACGAGCGGCTCTCCCAGAGCATTTCCAAGAAGCCAACTAATAGTTCTTTGTTCCTGAATTGTGTATTTATTGTGAAGATCAGAAAAAGGCCTAACGATAACAATTCGTTTTCCATTTTCTAATTCATTTCTAATTTCTTCTACTTCTTTTAAAAAAGTTGGACAGTCATCGCTTTCTAACGTTTTTGCTGACTCAATTTTTTCATAGTTGTGGAGGCCTTTAATAAAATCGTAAATTTCGTTTTGAGCATCGCTTGAAAAAGCATAGGTAAAATTGTCATTTAACATAGTGTCATCTCGCCAAAAAACATTGAATTAATGTCGGCAACTAATAACATTTACGAGAGGGGATTACAACTCAATAGGTCTTAGTATGACTAAAATCAAACCACGCAATGACTCGATGCGCACTGGCGTTTATAGAAAGCTGATTTCGAAATAAGCGATATAATTAGAATTACTAAGCTGGTCTCACTTTAACTTTGAAATTTTACTTATAATTCATTAAATCGACTTTCAACTTCGTGCCAATCCACTAAATTCCAAAAAGCAGCGACATAATCACTTCGGCGGTTTTGGTAATTTAGGTAGTAAGCGTGTTCCCACACATCACAAATTAAAATCGAAAGACTTGAATGCTTACCAAAACTGCCAAGAGTATAAATATTCTCGTGATTTTTTAAGGTCAGAATTTTCAATTTACCACCATCTTCAAAATCTTTGATCAGGACAACCCATCCTGAAGCAAATACAGCTTCAACAGCTTTACAAAACTCTAACCTAAAATTCTCGAATGACTTAAAATTAGCTTTGATGGCATAGGCTAATTCTCCGCTGGGTTCACTCATTGGTTCAGGCTTAAGTATGTCCCAAAAAAGAGTATGGTTTGCATGACCTCCTCCCTGTGTTTCAACTGTACTTCGTATGCTTTCAGGTAAAAGTGAAAGGTCAGATAAAAGCTCTTTTAAACTCTTGTGATAGAGCTCTGGAAATTCTTTAATAGCATCATTAAGGTGATCAACATAACCTGCGTGGTGCTTGTTATAGTGAATATCCACCGTCTTCGCATCCATGTATGGCATTAGTTCTTCATAGGAAAATTTTAAAGGTGAAAGTGAAAAAGGATATGTCATCTTTTTAATATTTTTCATGAATATTTCCCAATTAAATGCAACTATACATTGTAAAAACAAAGTATAAATTCTTACTGCATTGTTTGGGCCAATTGAAATATAAGCTAAAGACTTGAATTGGAATTACAAAAGGACAATTTGTCCCATTTATAATTCCAAAGTATGCAATTCCTTTTCAAATTTAGTTTCAATGTAAGTGAGATTTTCACTCTCATTTGTGAGTTTTTCAAATAAATTTTCAATAATTGAATTTAGTTTTCCGATGGCGTGTGTAAAGTCTGTCAGCTTTTGAGTTTCTTGCATTGAAGCTGCTTTTTCAAGTTCGGTTTGAATGCGAACAAGAAGGTTTTCATTCGTAGTTATCTCTTGTTCTAATCGTTCGATTTCTTCTTTAAGTGGTTTCGTTAACTTTGCTCGTTCAATGGTAATTTCTGCTTTTCTTTGCTTAATTTCAGCTTGAGTCAGTTTCTTTTTTCCACTATTTTTGGGCTTATTTTCTTCACTTTCCCAACCAATTTTTTCAAGAAAATCATCATACGTACCATGAAAAAATTCAGCGTTTCCGTTATGGAAAATAACTAACTTCGTCGCTAAGTTTCTCAACATAATTTCACTGTGAGTGACAATCACGACGGCACCAGGAAAACTTCCAATTTCATCAGTGAGTGATTCAATTGACTCCATATCTAAGTGGTTTGTTGGCTCATCTAAAAGTAAAAGATTTGCCGGTTTTGCTAAAATTTTTCCCAGTAAAACTCGGGCGCGCTCTCCCCCTGAAAGAACTTTAATTTTCTTTTTTGCCAAGTCACCTTCAAACATCATTGTTCCACAAATATTGCGAACTCCAGAAATTGTCAGGTCGGCGTTTTCCGCTTGAATTTCTTCAGCGATAGTATTTTCCATCGTCAGACGGTTAATATTGGTTTGTCCAAAATGTCCCATGTGTGATGACGGATGAAAACTGACTTTGCCTTGGATAGGACTTAAAACACCACCAATAACATTGAGAAGTGTCGATTTTCCTTTTCCATTTTTTCCAATGATACCTATTCTATCTTCGCGATTAATTGGAAAACTTAAATTGTGAAAAAGCACTCCATCTTTTCTATCTTCGTAGTGAAAACTTAAGTTTCTTACCTCTGCAATTTGTTTACCTGGGCATTCTATAAAGCGAAACTTAAAACCGAGATTATCTACATCGACGAGCTTATCCATAGTGCTCATTTTTTCGAGAGCTTTCATTCGTGATTGAGCTTGAGCAGCTTTAGAAGCTTTTGCCTTAAAACGCTCAACAAAAGCTTCCATTTCTTTACGTTTTTTATCGAGATTCCCACGAGTTTTTTCGTACATTTCTTCATCTTGAATAATTTGTTCGTAAAATTTTGCCGTCTCGCCTTTGATCTTTTTTAATTGTCTTCTATGAAGCCCCATGGTGTGCGTGACCACGTCATCCATAAACTCTCTATCATGGGTGATGAGCATAATTTCCCCAGGGAAATTCTTTAAAAAACTCTTCAGCCAGCGCATACTGACAATATCGAGATAGTTGGTAGGCTCATCTAATAAAAGTAAGTTTGGCTCTTGCAAAAGGACTTTCGTGAGATTAATCCTGATTTGATAGCCACCTGAAAAACTTTTGGGATCTTTGGCCAAATCTTCATCAGAAAAGCCTAAACCAAAAAGGATTTTTTCTGCTTCATGTTCTTTAAAATCTTCGGGATTTAAGACTTGCACGCATTCTTCCAAAACCGTTGATTTTGTAAAGTGGATGTGCTGCTCAAGAGCACCGAGTCTATAGCCTTTAGGGATAGAAATTTCCCCTCCATCAGGGGATAACTCTTTGAGAATTAATTTAAATAGTGTCGATTTACCCGAACCATTTCTTCCAACAAGCCCAACCCGCTCTCTCGGTCCTAATTGAAAACTAACATTATCAAAAAGGTCCTGTGCGCCGAAATGTTTGGATAAATTTTTCGCTTGTATCATTGTTATCTCGCTAAAAAGGCCATCTTATGCTAAAGTCTCCCGAAATTCATTAAAAATTTTGAACTTGATCTCAACAAAGGAATCGTCTGCATGTCTAAGAACTACTCTAAGCTAAAAAACATTGCCGTCGTCGCTCACGTCGACCATGGAAAAACAACTCTTGTTGACTGTCTACTAAGACAATCAGGAACATTCGAAGCTCGCGCAGAGATGACTGATCGAGTGATGGACTCTGGTGAAATTGAAAAAGAACGCGGAATTACGATCACAGCTAAAAACTGTGCATTCGTTTGGAAAGATACAAAAATTAATTTACTAGATACCCCAGGCCACGCCGACTTCGGTGGTGAAGTTGAAAGATCTCTGATGATGGTTGATGGTATTCTTCTTTTAGTTGATGCTTCTGAAGGACCTCTTCCTCAAACTCGTTTCGTTCTTACCAAAGCAATGGAACAAAGATTAAAGATCGCTGTTGTTATTAACAAGATCGATAGGCCCGATGAGCGTATCGATGAAGTTAAGCACGAAATCGAAGAACTCTTTTTAGAACTTGCTTCTATGTTAAACATTGAAGACTTCGATTTAGATATTCCTATTATTTACTCATCAGCTCGCGCTGGTTGGGCCACTCACGATCCGAAAGTTGTAAGAACAGACATCAATCCAATCCTAGATTTAATGGTTTCTGATTTCTTCCCTTCTCCACGTGTTTCAGAAGGACCGGATCTTCAACTTCTTGTAACAAACCTTTCATACTCTCCCTACCTAGGACCTCTAGCTATCGGCCGTATTCAAAGAGGATCGATCAAAAAAGGTGGAAACTACACTCTTTGCGATGCAGATAAGAAAAACAAAACTTCAAAAATCACAGCTATTCAGGAATTCTCTGCTCTAGCAATTACTGAAGTTGAATCAGCTGACGCTGGTGAGATCGTTATCGTTGCAGGTATCGACGGTGCAAAAATTGGAGATACAATTGTTGCAACAACAAAAGTAGAACCTCTTCCACGTATCTCTGTTGAACCACCGACAGTAGGGGTTCAAGTTTCCGTTTCTACTTCGCCAATGTCAGGACAAGAAGGTGAATACCTTACTTCACGTAAGCTTGAAGAATTCCTACAAGACTCAATTAAAACAAAC
>JAYSPR010000120.1:0-1838 GCA_043721975.1 Bacteriovoracaceae bacterium | reverse complement strand
GAACTTCTGGAGCAACACCGTCAGTTTTTTAACCCTTACTGGGGAGAAATGATGAGAGCAGGCTTAGAAGAGTCTCGCTTTGCGGATCAAGTCGAAAAGTACGCGTGTATTTACATGACGAAGGTTTCAGATCTTATCGAGTATTCACCGCGAACTTACTTTAGGCCCGAAAGACGTGTTCTCCCCCACGAACTTTAAAAACTGTAAGTAAATTTCAAAAGATCTTACGCCATAACCTCCGGCCATGACATAGGACTGGGGAATATTTCGTTTTTTAAAAAAATGATAAAGCATTTGATCGCGAGCAAGCATTTGCTCTTTTGTAAGGTTGATAAAATTTGCACTGGGAAGTTCATCATGCTCGTACGGGTCAGCTCCATTAACCACAATAACTAAATCAGGTTTAAGATAAGTCTCTTCCATTTCAAGTAAACCAGCTTCTAGTCTCGCGAGATATTGATCATCTTCACCAATTTCTATTCCAACATCTAGGCTTGAAGGAATAAACCATGGGTCTCGAAGACTTCCAGAATTTAAAGGCCAGCCTTCTTTCATATGAATAGAAAACGTTTTTATGCTCGAATCATTTTTTAAAATTTCAGGAGCACCATCACCTTTATGAACATCGACGTCGACAATCCAGGCCGTGGTAATTTTCTTGTCAGCTTGAAGTTTCTTTAACGTTATAACTAAATCATTCACAAGACAAAATCCTCGCCCACCAAAACTCATCGCATGATGCATGCCTCCGCCGAGAAAATAACTAAAGCCATGCTCTAAAGCGTACCTGCTGGATTCCAAAGTCAAAGAGGCTTGGACCAGGACGGTTTGGATAAGTTCATAAAAATCGCGCTTTTGATTTTTAGGATTGTAGCGCTCGAACTCGCCATTTTCATTTTGAAGTTCATAGCATTTGTAAATTTCACTTTCTCTTTCAATTTTTGTCCCAAATAAATGACCAAGATATTCTGAGTTGTGGGCACGCTTCAGATCTTCGAGGGTAATGGGAGGAATGGATTTTAAATCGACATAATCTAAAAATGGATAAAGATATTTAAGTCCATTAAAAACTGACTCTGCCCTATCGTCAACGATGGGAATTTCAATTCCGTATTCGCTAAAACGTATATCACAGTCTGGGTGATAAAAAATCATTTACTAAACCTAATTACCAAGGAATTTGGCAATCAATTTGGGCCCATGCTTGAACCATGGGATCATAAAAATTTGAATGAACGTAAACTTCTACATAAGAATTGGGATAAATCACAATTTGATTGACCCATGAATTTAAAACAACACCCTGATAAGTACGGCCAAAGGCTTGCCCACTGCAAACGATAGGGCGGAAAGTATTATTCCAAACGCGAGACACTGCAACTTCGCGGTTAACAAAAAATTCTAATTGAGGTGCAAAGGCAAAAGCACTTGTTGAAAGAGTCATCACAAACATAAAAGTAAACATAAGTTTTTTCATAAATCTAACCTCTTAAAAATAGGATAATAAAGAATGTCACTTTTAATCATTTTTGGGCAAATTGTGCAAGGGAAACATACTCAGCTAACTGCTCTTTATTGGGAAGAGACTGCAATGAATTTAAGAGACTTTCTAATTGACTCTTTGATTTGGCTCCGCAAATGGCCACTGAAAGTTCAGGAAAACTTGTATTATACCCCAAAGCCAAATGAAGGCCTTCATGTTGGTTCTTATCTAAAACTGGATAAAGTGCTTTCATGGCTTCAAACTTAGCTTTGTTATCTGCTTCTTTCCACCATGGGGCCCACGATCGACAATCTGATTTATCATAAGCTTTTCTTTTTTCATCAACTCGACCGGT
>JAYSPR010000119.1:0-7294 GCA_043721975.1 Bacteriovoracaceae bacterium | reverse complement strand
ACCACTTCGCCGTCGAGTGGATGATATAGAACTTTTAGTAGATTATTTCTTAAAAGCAGAATGTAAAAAAGAAGGACTTCTTTTAAAATCGTTTGCTCCTAAATTGATGGAAAAAATTAAGAAGTATGACTGGCCAGGAAACGTTAAAGAGTTACGCTTATGCGTAGAAAGAGCTGTTTTATACAATCCTAAAACTCATGTCATCACTGATATTGAAATTGAGGATTCAGCTTCGCCATTAGTTGATCTTTCAGAAAAAAAGAGAATGTTTGGGGATCTTCCCTTTGTGAGTGACCACAATATTTCTCTTAAAGACCGTATGTCGCTGGTAGAAAGAGAGATGATTCACTCTGAAATTAGAAGATGTAATGGAAATAAATCCAAAGCAGCGAAGGCGATGGGTATCAGTCGTGAGGCACTAAGAAAGAAATTATTAATGAGCACGGATATATTAAAATCTCTCAATCTTTCAGAAGAGGAACGTTTACGATTCATGAAGGAAGATGATGAGTTTTTAAGTGCAGCCTAAGACTAAAAGGCAGAGCTAATGTCCTTTTTAAGCCCGTTCTTTAATCATTTGAATGTTAAAGATTTCATCGATATTTTAATCGTTGCGATTCTTATTTATCAACTGCTTCTAATTGTCCGTGGAACTAAAGCAGCTCAAATGATTGTAGGGCTTGGTTTTTTATTCGGACTCTTTTGGATAGGTATTACTTTTAAGCTCTATTCGCTCAATTGGGTTTTGGCCCACTTTTTTGATTCCTTTTTTATTATCGTTGTTGTTTTATTCCAAGATCAATTTAGAAATGCCCTGGCCTCGGTTGGGACAAAAAGAAATATCCTTACTTTATTTTCTAAGGATGAACACGATTTTGAAATTGATGAAATTATCGAAGCCTGTGGGGCCCTTTCTAAAGAGAAAATTGGGGCCTTAATCGTCATTGAAAGAACTCACGGCCTACTCAATTACGTCAATACCGGAACCAGACTTGATTCGAAAATTCATTCAGATATTATTTATTCGATTTTTGAGTCGAGCTCCTCACTCCATGATGGGGCCATTATTATTCAAAACTCTAAATTAAGTGCAGCGGGATGTTTTCTTCCACTTTCTAAAAATTTTGATATTGAAAGACATTTAGGGACCAGGCACAGGGCCGCTTTAGGATTAACTGAAGTCACCGATGCATTAGTTATTACATGTTCTGAAGAAAGTGGTAAAATCAATTTATGTGTTGAAGGTATTTTTTATCTTTGTAAAACTGAAAAAGAGCTAGGTCAGTACCTCCGTCACATTTGGAGTAATGAAAGTTTAGATGGCACTTTAAGGCCAATTCAAACTAAGGACATCGTGAATTGAAACTCGAAAAGGCCCAGAGACATACACTTAAAATTATTGCCATCTTTTTTGCGGTGTCACTGTGGTTTTATGTCTTAAATAGCGAGCCGGTAGAAATTGAAAAAAAAATCCAAATTTCCTACATCTATCCTAAGGGATACACTCTTTCTTCTTTGACCGAAGATCACCTCACTTTAAAATTGAAAGGCTCAAAGGCCTTTATTGGAAATGTTTTTACCAATAAAGAAAAGTTAGTCGTAGACTTAAATCCTTACTTTCAAAAATTCGGTAAAAGTTTTAAAATTCAATATCACCCTTCACAAATCACTGTACCTTTTGGAGTCGATATTTTAGAAATGCTTCCTAAGGAATCGGCGATCGAGATTGACCGCATTAGTGAAGTGATCGTGCCAGTGCATATTTCTTATATTGGAAATCTTTCTTATGATAAAAAATTTAAGGAAGTCAGTGTCAACCCACGAAATATCATGGTGCGTGGTCCTATTGAAATCCTAAAAAAAATCTCAGGAGTTGAGACAGGCCCCATAAATCTTTCGACACTTGTCAAAGAAGAGGGTACTTTAAGCCTCTCTATTGAGGACCTTGATTCAAGGCTTTCCATAGATGAAAATAGCGTAGTCAAAGTCATTTATAAAATACAACCAACAATTCCAAAGCGCCCTCAAACAAAAAAAGAGCAGTGAGGATTTGTGAGGGTTAAGAAAGGATAGTTTATGACGGAAAGAAAACTTTTCGGAACAGATGGTATACGAGGAAAGGCCAATGCTTATCCCATGACAGCGGAAGTGGCCACGGCTTTAGGTCGTGCGGTAACTCACTATTTCCAATCCATCAATCCCAATAATACAAAACCCATTATCATCGTTGGTAAAGATACGCGTCTTAGTTGTTATATGCTTGAGATGGCCTTCGCTTCAGGGGTTTGCTCTCAAGGTGGTGAGGTTATTTTAACTGGTCCACTTCCGACTCCTGGTGTGGCATTTGTCACTCACAATATGCGCGCTGATGCTGGGGTGATGATTTCAGCTTCCCATAATCACTTTCAAGATAACGGAATTAAAATTTTTGATCGCAAAGGCAATAAACTTCCCGACTCAGTTGAAGTTGAATTAGAAAATCTCATCATGCACCCAGAGCTCATGCCGGTAAAATATGGCTCTCAACTTGGTAATGCTGAAAGACTGAAAGAAGTTTATGGGCGCTACATCGTTCAAGTCAAATCTGCTCTTGGACACGACTATGACCTCGATGGAATGCGTATTGTACTCGATTGCGCCAATGGGGCCGGCTATAAAGTCACTCCTATGATGTTTCAAGAGTTAGGTGCAGAAGTTTTCTCAATAGGTATTAGTCCTAATGGGGAGAATATTAATAAAAACTGTGGATCACTTCACCCAGAAGCTGCTAAAGCAGAAGTCTTGCGCTATAGAGCAGATATTGGAATTTGCATTGACGGAGATGGAGATCGAGTCAGTGTGATTGATCAAGAAGGCACCGTTATAGATGGCGATAAAATCATCGGTCTATTTGCCAAACTTTTACTGGCCCGTGGAGAGTTAAAAAAAGGTGACACTGTCGTTGGAACAGTCATGAGTAATTTGGGATTAGAGATTTATTTAAAATCTCTTGGACTCAATTTTTATCGCACGAAAGTAGGAGATAGATATATTATTGAGTATATGCGTGCCCATAATTGTATTTTAGGAGGAGAGCCTTCTGGACACATTATTTTTAGCAAGCACTCGACAACTGGAGACGGTTCTCTCGGTGGACTAAAAGTCATTGAGGCCATGAAGTATTTTAATAAATCGCTCAAAGAACTGGTCGCAGAGATAGAATTATTTCCTCAGTATATAAAAAATGTCGTGGTAAAAAATAAACCAGTCATTGAATCAGTTAAATCAATTGATGAAGCCATTAAGCAGGCTGAAAAAAAGCTGGCCGGAAGAGGAAGAGTTCTTCTTCGGTATTCAGGAACGGAACCTCTCTTGCGAGTAATGGTTGAAGGGGATAATGCTGAATTAGTTGAAACAGAATGCAATCATCTCGTGGCGGTTGTGACAAAAGAAATTGGATAAAAATAGCTTTAGAATTTTTTAGGAGTTTTTCATGATACCTCGTTTAGGCGTTAATATTGATCACGTTGCAACTTTAAGACAGGCCCGTGGTGAAGAGTACCCCAGTGTGGTGGATGCGGCCCAAGTATCACTTTTAAATGGTGCTGATCAAATAACAATTCACCTTAGAGAAGACCGAAGACACATTCAAGACACTGACGTTGAAACAGTTCGCTTAGTTACTAAACGCTTTGGAAAACCACTGAATTTAGAAATGGGTGTCAATCCTGAGATTGTAGAAATAGCGATCGCTTCTTCACCTGAATGGATTTGTCTAGTTCCAGAAAAAAGACAAGAAAAAACCACTGAAGGTGGATTAGATTTATTAGATGATGCAAATTTTATTCGCATCGAAGAAGCCGTTAAAAAATTAAAATCATCGATTAAAGATGTGCGCATCTCGCTTTTTTTAGAAGCCAAAATTGAAGTATTAATTAAGGCCACTCAGCTTAATATCGATGCAGTTGAAATTCACACAGGGGAGTACGCAAGAGTTTTTGGCCATGGAGATGATGTTGGAAAGTTTATTGAGCAGTATAAAGCTGCCAAAGAATTTTTAACTAATAATAAAATTGCAACTCATGCAGGCCACGGATTGACTGACCTGAGTGTTATCCCACTTCTAGAACATAAAATTTTTGAAGAGTATAATATCGGTCATTGGATTATTTGCCATTCACTTTTTAATGGTCTTTCTAATACGATTAAAAACATGAAAGCCGTTTTTGAAGCTCATCCTTTAAAGTAAAAAAAGCAGGTTGTTATGAGTTTGGTTAGATCATGGAAAAAAGTTTTACTCTCTGATTTAGGAAATATCTCCATTGAAATGAAAGAAGTGATTCAACCTCCTAGTGTGATCATTCTCGATGGAGTTGTCGGTGCAGGTAAAACAACTTTTGCTAAAATATTTTTAGACAATAAAAATTCTTCAAGCCCTACATATTCCATCATTAACGAAGTTGATAATTTACTTCATGCTGATTTATACCGAATAGAAAAAAAAGATGAACTTACTTTCTTAGAAATCCCTATGTACTTAGAGGGAAAAGATTATTTTTTAATTGAATGGGGTATGCCTTATGTGTATGAACTCCAACGTATTATTGGTGATGAATTTAAATTTTATCAACTCACGCTTGAAATAAATGAGAATCAATCTCGAAACTTTGTCTTAAAAAAGCTTTAGGAAGTGGGCAAAAATTTCCGAGTAAAACACTCTGAAAAAAATATTTTTTATCAATAAAAAGCAGTGAATCAAGTGACCTAATCTATCGGTTTTATTGAGAAATCACCCGATGTTTATGCTTAAGATTACCTTAAATTCAATACCTTACAATCAAATGAGAGAAAAAAGTGGATTGACTTCTTCGATCCCCGCACGTCATACTATTCTTGTTGGATTGATTTCGGTTGAGAAAGGAATCAGAAGACTAACGACAAGAACGCTTAAGAGGGCAAGGATTGGATCTCTTAAAAAGAAAGGTAGACGACACACGAATTTCTCAAAAAATTTTTCTAGAATCAGGTTACGATCAATTGGATTTTTTATGGAGGAAGACCAATGAGACTTACATCGAAAGGACGTTACGCAGTTAGAGCAATGTTAGACCTTACTACTCATTCAAATGGGAATCCGGTAAGACTACAAGAAATTTCAACAAGACAAAACATCAGTCTACATTACTTAGAGCAGCTTTTTAGAAAGCTAAGAAATGGTCAAGCTGTTAAGTCTGTTCGTGGACCTGGTGGAGGCTATGTTTTAGCTCGTAACCAAGATCAAATCACGATTAAAGACGTTTTAGACTGTGTTGGTGAAAACATCAACCCAGCTCGCGATATCGTAGGAACTGAAGCAGAAGCAGCGAATTCACTTGAATTTCACCTGTCAAAAAACTACTTCATGAACCTTGGTATTATCATGAAAGAATATCTTGCAACGACATCACTTGGTGACCTTGTAAGAAAAACTAAAGAAACTGAAACTGAAGCAGGTATTGGTGCTAGTGCTCCAGGAGCCTCTAGTGAGCAAGCTGGTATCATGACTTCAGCTATTAGAAATCCGATTGGAGAAATCAATCAGTAATCGTTTCTATTTTGATTATAATGCAACATCCCCGCTATCGAAAAAGGTCATAGACTTTCTTCATAACGGGGATTTTTATTTTGGAAACCCTGCTTCTCAACACGAGTCAGGTAAAAGATCAAAAAAACTCATCAATGAAACTAGAGAATATTTATATAAGTCTTTTTCACTAACGTCCAATGAGCATAACCTTTTTTTTCACTCGGGTGCCTCTGAAGGGATCAATTCAATTTTTAAAGGGATTGCTTTTAAAAATTTTAAAGAAAATAAAAAAGTGACATTCTTTTTTTCTGAAGTTGATCATGCCTGTGTGCTTGAGCTTAGAGATTATCTTGAAGCCTTAGGACATAAATTGGTACTGTTTTCCGTAGATAAAAAAGGAAACTTTAATAAAGAAAATTTAATAAAATTAATTTTAAAAGAAAAAGAAGCTGGTTTTGAATCATTTTTAAATTATACCTATGTGAATAATGAGTCAGGTGTTATTTGGCCTTTATCTTGGGCACTAGATATCAAACAACAAAGCTCAGCATTTATTCATGTTGATGCAGTTCAGGCCGTAGGAAAAATACACAATTGGAGTGAGCTTCATCCACTTATTGATTCTTACACATTTTCAGGTCATAAATTTGGCTCATTAAAAGGCATTGGTTTTAGCTTTGTTCATAAAACTCATCTCTTTCCAGCTCTGATCTTAGGTGGGACTCAACAAGAAGGGCAAAGGGCCGGAACAGAGAATGCACTGGGTGTTCATAGTATAAAATTAGCACTCATTGAAATGAGTGAAAAATTTAACTCTGAAGAACTGAGAGAAGCAAAAAATATTATTGAAAAAGGTATTGTTGAATTTGTAGGTATAAAAGGTGAGGTTGTAGCACTTCAGAATCCTAATCGTAATTTAAATACAATTTTTCTTATTTTATACGGTCAAAAAGCGGAATCTCTTAGTATTAAATTTGATATGAACTCTATTGATGTGTCGACTGGTTCTGCTTGTTCTTCGGGAATTATAAAAGAAAGTAGAATTCTCATGGCCATGGGCCATAAGAGTGATGATTCTAGAGCAGCTTTAAGATTTTCTTTTTCACCATTAATGACTGTGAAAGAAGCATCTCTTTATTTAGAAAAAATAAAATCAGTGCTCACACCTATTATTGCTTGAAACGTGCTTCTTGTCTTAAGCGATTGTTATATTTTTGTTCTAAGGATTTAATTGTCCCATTATCTTTATATTCTTTTATCTTTTTATTTAGAAATAATATGAGTTCACTATTATTCCATTTAGATTTTTTAGATAAAGCTACATAAAGACCTGTTGTAATTATCTTTTTCGGCAGCACCGTAAATTTATTTTCTAAATGAAGTTTTATTAAAGCAGCATTGCCAGAATTGAGTCCAGCTATAACAAAATCGGCCCTTTCTTTATAAACAAAATTAAAACATAATTCGGTTTTAGAAAGACGTAAAATATTTAAATGACTTTTACTATACTCATCAAAAAGAGATCCAAAACTATCGTTAATGATAGCAACACCATTATGCTTTTTTAAATCTTCAAACCTTTTATAAGTGAACTCTTTACCTTTTTTGACAAAAATGGCCGTGTCATCATTCATGAATGGCACACTTGTATAGTCAAAAAAAACTTCTCTCTCCGAGGTTTTATAAGGTGGAATTAAAATATCTATTCGCCCGTTTTTCACCTCTTCTTGGGCCCTTCCCCAGGTATCA
>JAYSPR010000118.1:0-24786 GCA_043721975.1 Bacteriovoracaceae bacterium | reverse complement strand
AGTTCAAGTGAAGCAGATGCGCTTATGTATGAGGCCATTGTGTCTTTTGCCAAAGACCGTGAAGCGGGCAAAACTCCAAACTCAACAGTCTTTTTCTTGGGTCGTGAAAATCATCCAGTAAGTTATGTAGAAAATATGAAATACGAGTGGAACAAAGCTAACGTCATTCAAACTGGATCTGATGTAACGATCGTCGCTTGTGGGCCAATGCTTGGAAAAGCATTGGCTGCGGCAACTGAACTAAAAGAAAAAGGAATCACGGCCACAGTTATTAATCATTCATTCATCAATCATGTTGATGTCGACACTTTAAGAGAGTCCCTTAAAAAAACAAAAGGAAAACTCGTCACAGTTGAAGATCACCAAGTTATTGGTGGAATGGGCTCGATGATTCTTCACGCCCTACACACTCACCGCGTGGATTTTAAGGCAGTGACTTTAGGAATTGGTGGAGAATTTGGTCAATCAGCTTATAAAGCTGATCAGCTCTACGCTCGATTTGATTTGTCAGGTAGTGGAATTGTGAAAGCCTACAATTCTCTATCTTAGAAAGAAGTGATAGCTGAAATCCAAGTTTGTTTAATAGAGCTAAAAACATCTGGCTTTGAGCAAGCTGTATAACGGATGCGTTCTTTTTCAACTCCAAAAAATTTCGCTGAAGCCTGATTAGCCTGTGTTATAACAGCAACAGCTTCAGCACTTACTGTCTTATAATTTCCAGCACCATCTTTATTTTTCTTCACGACTGTAAATTGATCATAGCTCTTTTCGATAAAAAAACTCACTAATAAATATGATGAACCACTTAGAGACTGATTAGAAACATTTTCACTGCTCGCAATATTTGCGCAAACAATATTCATGGCACCATTGGCATCGGTTACCACATCTTTAAAATAATTTGGTCTTGTACTTTCGGAAATATATTCCAGGTCTGTCGGGCTCACGTTTGAAATGGCCACATTGAACTCAGCAATATTGTAGGGAGCCACTTGATTGCAACTTGTTAATTCGCCTCTGACACGAAATTTTTCTTTCATGTCAGTTACAGTTTCAAAAAGCTCACGCTTATTTTTTAAGGCATTACAAATTCTGCGTCCAATAACTAATTCGGAAGAAGTGTATAAACGCTCTTTTGGAACTTTGATAGCACCAAAATTTCCGACATCATCGCTTACAAGACTCTCTGGTTGTTTACACGAAAAAGCCGTCAAAAGTGTTAAAGTAAAAAAAGCTAAAGTCTTCATGGCAAACCACCTGATTAATTTATAAAGCTAATTTTAGCTTAATCGATAATCAGATTGTTTTCAAATTGAGAATATTAAAATTCACCCGGGGCACATTGTAGACAAACGAGTTCAAGCTTTCGCCAGCGTTCAACAACTGACTTTCTGTCATCAACCACAAACAGAACATTGTGATTCAATTTTACAAAATTAGTATAGAGTTCTTCTTTGATATCACTGTCTTCTCTGTAGTCTCCAGCAGGTCTCATAAGTAATAAGTCAAATTGAACTTGAAATTTTTTTAGCCATTCTTCAGTCGCAGACCTATAATCTTCATCACGCCCTGTGATAAAAATTATTTTATAACTCCTTGCCCTCATGGCCTCAATCAACTCAAAGCACCATTCATGAAGACTATCGAGATTCATAGACCGATTAAAACTCCCCCAATCTTTTGGCTTAGACTGAACATAGTGAACCCTGTGATCAACGTTACATAAAGTTCCATCTAAATCGACAATGATGGACTTTGATTTTTTTTTAACTTCCATAAGTTAAAATCTCCACAACTTGTTAAATTCATCTTTATAAAAATAAAGAAGGACAACTGACATCATGATATTAAAAAATCCAAGTATTCCTAAAATTAATGACAACGAAAAATGTTGTCCGTGAAAAATCATAAGCATTACTGAAATCGTTACCATGGCCGCTGCATTGACAATGTTATTGCCTGCAACAATTCTTGATAACTCTCCTTCAGGGGTTTTAATTTGTAATTGAGCAAATTGAGTCACTGTGAACATTCCACCAAAAAGTGAAAGTAAAAATAAATCAACCAGAGTCCGGGTGCTTAAATCTAATTTAAAAAACTCTGAAATATTTAAACCTTGAACTTCATTGTTTTTAATTAACGAAGCCGCTTTAATGACATAAGCAAGATCAAAAATAACCATTGTCATGCAGATAAGGCTCAAAGGAATAATAAAGAGCTTGATTTTTCCTTTAGTTACTTTCTCAAGTAAGAAAGGTCCAATCCCCATACCAAGAGTGAAAGTGAAAAGCATGATTGTAGCAACTGATTCAGTGCCACTGAAAACATTTTTGGCAATAAGAGGAAGAAGTGACAAAAGCCCTGCTCCCATAAACCAAAACCATGAAAGCCCAAAAATCAAAAGGGCCAGATTAGAATCTTTAAAAACTAATTTTAAAATATCGCGAGTTGAAGTAAAAAAATTCCAATCGACTTGACTTAAATCGGCATTTTTAATTGCGGACCTAGGTTTAGGTAATTTTTTTGCATAATAAAGACCTAAGAAACCGACCGTGATCAATAGAACAACCAGAGGCCAATAATTATCATTCATCCCGGCGACAATACCGCCAAGAATCGTTCCAAGTAAAATGGCAAAAAAAGTTCCAGAGCTCACCATCGCATTTCCAAAAACTAATTGTTCAGGTTCAGCATATTTGGGTATTAGTGAATATTTAATAGGCCCAAAAAAAGTTGACTGAAGACCAAATAAAAAAAGAACAAAAATCATTAGTGGATAATTTTGAAGAAATATTCCGATGGCCCCTAGAACACTGATTAAAACTTCAGCTTCTTTAATTTTTACTGTCAACCAAACTTTATCTAGTTGATCAGCGAGCTGCCCACTGGTGGCCGACATGAAAAAAAAGGGAAAAATGAAAAGTCCACCACACATGGCCACCATAGAAGCCGACGAAAGTCCCAGCAAACTAATATTTTTATAGGTAATTAAAATAACTAAGGCACTTTTAAAAAAATTATCATTTAGTGCGCCATAAAGCTGAGTCCAAAAAAGTGAATAGAGATCTGGTGAAATTTTTTTCATGACTTCATGTTGGCTAAAATCTTGTGATTTGTCACTATTCAATGTTTAATAATGAAATGAAATTATACCACTATGTCCATTGCCCTTTCTGTGTACGAGTTCGAATGGGATTAAGCTTTTTAGAGCTTCCCTACCAATCGATTGTCACTGCTTATGATGATGAGACGACTCCCATAAAACTAACTGGAAAAAAAATGCTTCCCATTATCGTCAAAGATAATGGCCTCGCTCAAAATGAAAGCTTAGATATATTAAAAGACTTCGATACTCAAAATAAATTGAAGTGGGAGTTTTACAGTCTTCATAAAAATGAGATTGATCTTTTATTAGATTTAATTTCTGCTCCTGTCCATTCTATGGCCATGCCTTATTGGATTTGGACACCGGAATTTAATGAGCAGTCCAGAAAGTATTTTCAAATGAAAAAAGAAGTGAAGCGTGGACCTTTTAGTGTACTTGTTAAAAATCAACAGGCCTATAGAAATGAATTGAACCAGGTTCTCGATTCAAAACTTAAAGATAAGCTTCATCCTTTTTATCAAAATTCAGAAATGACAATCGTTGATATAATGCTGGCCTCTCATTTATGGGGCATGTATGTGGTTCCAGAGTTTCGCTTTGATCAAGGGGTTCATGATTATTTAATGAGAGTAAAAAATACAACTCATTTTAATTATCATAGTGACTATTGGCTTTAAAAAAAGTCTTCAGGGCTTTTGCCACAAATTTTTGCGCCACTGCCAGCTGAAAGATCTTTTACGTATTCATCTTCGATCTTTTTATAGCCTAAACTTTTATCGCAATAGCTCGCTTTAAATTGACTCAAATTAGCCCCACCTTTTGTTGGCATAAACCAATTGAGCTTGTTGGTTTTTCCACACCCTAATTTTTCACACTGCTTTGGCATTTTACCTTCTATGCCAGGATCATAAATTTCCTGCATCAATGTGCAATGTCGTACTAAATTTCGAAGCATTCCTTCCGTTACAATGTCATTAACCTTTCCTGCCTCTTTGGAGCTCACAAATTTAAGCTGAGTTTCAAATTCTTTAAACTGCTTACTGAGTCTCGATTCAAATTGATTGCGGGCCATTTGCCCCATAGCATTTTTATACTTATTGTACTTGGCCATGGAACGACTCGTTTCTGCAGAAGGAGAAAAAGTAACTGAAGTTTTTTCAAGTAACTGCTCAATGGCATTGGCAATACCTTTTTGTTTTAGGTTATCAATCTTAAGGCCAGGTGTTGTTTTTAAAACGAGTTCTTCGAAATCAATTCGTTGAGTTTTATCAGATCCGGCAACTAATGCATGAAGTGAACTTAGAATTTCTTGTCCAACTGTCCCCTTATTGTCTTTAGAGGAATCATAATTTTGATAAGAACTTATCAAGTTATAAAATTGATCTAATTTTACAGATTCTTTTTTCTGTTGAATTTTAGGAAGTGTTTTAACTCTTGATCTGATATCACTTTCGGATGCCAAGGCATATTTGACTAAGTTATCTAATTCACTTTCGAAGTTTGATAAATCTTCTTCTCCACGAGGGGGCATCATTCCAATTCTATTTCCCGGTGCATAAGCACCACCTGCAACTATGCCTTCACTTGGCCACCCAACTCCATTACCACTAGTCGGTTTCAATGAAGTCGCAACTTTATTTAAGGCTTTTACATTTTCCAAGAGCTTAAGTAAATCGGTATTCACATTGACATTATTACAACTTCCATTTGGGAGATTGATTGTGAGAGGCTGATTAGCACAATACATTTTCTGTTGAACATTAAAATACAAACACGCATTTTGTTCAAAATTTTCTTCATTTAAAATATCATCCATTAATGCCGATGCCATTTGAGAGTCGTTGGGAAATATCTTATCAAGTAAGTTTCCAATTAAATCTGCTCCAAATCCTGCCATTGCGCCCCAAGGTCCCACTGCAGACAATGCTTTTACTTTTAAAAATGTATTAATGGTTGTTTTAAAGGCATCTTTAGCATTGGCACCACAGCCATTTTGACTACTTAATGATTGAACTAAAATTCGCTCTAGATCCACCATCCCCTTATTGATTTGATCCTGAACGGCCTGAGGAGCAGCCACTTCTTTACATATTTGTAAATTTTCTTCCACTAAATATTCATATTTTTTTGTGATACATTCCTTAATGGCATCTACACTTATGGGGCCACTCTTTTCAATTGCAAGAACAGATCGAGAGCAAGAACTATAGGGTGAAGACATCGATTGCTCTATTTCTTTTTCTGCATAATAATAGGCCATGTTTCTTGAAGAAATTTGTTCAATATTTTTCGAATAACATTTTACACCACCAGTGCTATTGCTTCCAAGTAAACTCTCAAGCATGGAAACACTCTGACCATTCATCATTGCTCCATATGGATTTAAAGCACTAGAACACTCTGGCTTCTTTGCCACTGAAGTTAAATAATTTTTTATATCGAGGAATGCATCTTGGTCTTCACGAATTGTTTGGGTCAAAAGTGGACAACTTGCATTAGGTTTAATTAAATTAAAATTACTCCCACCTCTGGTCGAATCGAACATTGGAACTGATTCACCACTAGATGAGGTAAAATTCGGATTTAAACCTCCTCCCATCGCTCCTGGACCACCATTTAGACCTGCCCCAATTCCATAAAATCCAGGATACATACTGGTGTCAAAAGGTTGCGAAAAAGCATTCGTCGAAAAAATAAAACTTAATAAAATTATTTTTTTCATTTTAAAAACTCTTTGAGGAAATTATGAACTCTACTTTTCCCACTCTTACTATCATTGGTCCACGCGTAAGTATACAACTCATAACTATTACCTTTGCTTACTTGAGGTACAACATATTCAAAAATACTATTGCCTGACTCATTTTTGTACTCAATAAAACAAGTCTCAGTATTGTTAATTTTTTCGAGAAAAGCTCGGCCTGATTTATTTTGAGAATAAAAGCTTTGGGCTTCTGTGCATTTATTAGAAACAAAACTTTTTTCTTGTAGGCTTCTTCCTAAGTGCGTTTCTTTTTGTAATACTAATCTCAAATTTTCTTTTTTATTTTCAAAAATATGAGGTGTAATTCCAGAAAATATTTTTACAAACTTGTAAGACCATTCTTCAGCGTTGTATTTCACTCTCCAACTTTGATCAATTTTAATTTCACTCAAAGATTTTTGATTAAGAGTGGAATTGGCTGAACTAAAATAGAAACAAGTTATAAATAGGCAAATTAGAACTTTCATAAGGTTCACCCTAGAATTAAAAGAAAAAAGGTCAACTTAGGATGACCTGACATTTTATTTTACCATTCCCCAGGGGTCTAAGAATACGAGAAGAATTTTCCCAAAAATAGCATCTTTAAATGCAGCTGAAGGATTAAAAAAGGGCTTTTTTGAAGTAAGAACTGAAAATATGGTCAAAAAGCACTGTCAGATCATTGTATTTTTTACCCTAATAGAGCACTCTCACTTGAGGTTTTTTCAAGGGCCGGTAGATTGACTAAGACTGGTGAAATAATTGAAATTTGGATCTTTTATGACTAAGACTCTGGCCTTTTCATTCATTGCCTATATGAGCCTGATTCATTCATTGAGTTTTGCAAGTGATATTATTTTATCTAAATCTATTAAGCCTCACTTAAGAAGCGGTATCGAGCATGATCTTGCTGTCTTGGAAAATTTGAAAATCACAGAAGAAGCTTCACCTTCAACCTTGGCCCTCATGAAATTGGATAAATTTACGAATGAAACAATTCGAACTTGGTTAGAAGCAAGAGTCAATTATGTCATTGAAGAAAACGCATTGAGTGATTTAAAACTTAAATTAAAAAAAGTTGTTTTTGTTGAACGTGAAGGTGTTACTTTTCCAAATACGAGTACACTCCCCCTTTCACTTGAAGTTAATCTCAATAATCCAGTAACGACATCTGCTGAAGATGACGGCTTTACCGTCATGTCTAATACAGGTGCAGGACTTTACCTAGCTGGAAAGAAAGAAAGTAAAGTTTATGGTCTAAAAATTTCACGAGGAATGTTGAAAATGCCCATCAAGGCCCTAGCTGAATCTCCACGAGTTGGAATTATACAAATTGGTGAAGGTCTTTTTGAAAGACAATTAACTATCAATAATGAAAAACCTAATGCACTTTCAAATAGCCTCAATCGCCTTGCCACTTTTTTTCATGAAGCTCGCCACAGTGATGGCAATGGCAAGAGTTTGGCCTTTGCTCATGCTCGTTGTCCGTCTAATCATGATTATGCAGGAGCCTTGGCCTGTGATGAAAATCTCAATGGTCCTTATACCGTTGGAGCTACCATGATGAAGGAATTCATAAAGTCTTGTAGTGATTCAGACTGTACAGAAAGAGAAAGAGAGATGTTACTTATCATCGCTCTCGATTCCTATGGTAGAGTTCTTAAAACTACTTCAAAAGGTAAAACTTCAATCAATTGGGATGAAACACCTGAGTCTTTATAGTCAATTCTTTCAATAGCTTGTCCTAATTTTTTCAAAAAACCTATTCCCTTCCGAGCTTTTTGCTAAAGTATTTAATCATCTCGTCCGATTAGTAACTGTGATTAAACATCTAAAGGATGAATACAATGAAAAATAGAATGTGTTTTTTATCAGTCGCTATACTTGTTTCAACAGTCTCTTTTGCAAGAGAAATGATGCCAGCTGATGGTGGACAAGTCATGCCCTCACTCACAATGGGCCATGAAAGTTATAAAACTGATGGTTCACTAACTGAGAATGAAAAAGATTTAAAAATAGTTAATTTAAATAAGATGATCGAACAGCAACAAAGAATGTATGAGGATAAAATATCTTATTTAGAAGATGAGTTACAAAAATCTAAAGATCGCCTTGTTGAAAAATCTATCAATCATGATAAAGCCCAAGATTTTCTTGAAAAAAGATTTACTGAAGAAACTGGTTTCTTAAAAAAAGAACTCGTTGCTAAAACAAAATCAATGATGGAATTCCAAAGACAAGTCGAAAAAATTAAACCATCTGAAGATATGAAAAATCTTATTAAAGTTAACACTGAGCTTGCTCTTGAGCTCCGAAAATCTACAGACGATGCAGCTTTTGCGAAACTTAAGGGTGAGAATTTTGCTAAGAGTATCGAAAAATTACCTGCGACTGGTGGCCGTATGCCTGCCAGTGTTGGAAAATAACATTTAACTTTAATTTCCAGGCAGATACGACTGCCTGGAAAACTCACTACACTGCATATTTTAATATACGTCTTTTTTAACAATTTTTTTCAACAGATCCTTCACAACAAAAAATAAAACATTGAATTTCATTCAATTAGGAAATGGCTAATACTTTAAATAAATATTTATATCATAGTCTTATGACTACTCCTTTTTTCAATTTTAAATATCATTTATTCAGTTCACTTTTTTAGTAAAGGCCATCTTTTTTTAAAATTAGTTGTATTGGAAAAAGTAATATTGAAATTACTTTGGTATTAAAAAGCTTATCTAAAAAACAACAATGTTTCATAGTGATAATTTTTATAGTCGAGGTGACCTCAACAATACTCCTGAAGCCATTAAAAAATTGGCCTGCAAGACAACAGAATTCTCTGCGCAGGAACTGATTGTGTTAATGGAACTGAACTCTAGGCAAGCGATTGAACAAGTGCAGTCTCAAGCTTAATAGGACGTGACTTTTCTTCTTATTGGATCAATTGAATCCATCACATTCCACCAAAAATCTTGCCTCTTTTTTGAGTCACTTTTTAAGAATCTATTTCCTCACCAAAAAGCACTCAAAATTGCCTCTAAACCTTTAGTTCTTTTGAGTTTTAATCACATTCCCGAATCTCAGATTGTGTGATTTTTCAAATACTTTAGAATAGTTCTAGATATTATTGTGATTTTGTCGGTTGCACGTCTTTGGATATTAGAACAAAATCGCCCCTACAATAAGACACCATTATGAGAACACTCTCAACCATGGCCGTACTCGGATTTCTTGTCCTTTGGGGTACCTATTTTTACCTTAAAGATAAAAGGCAAGCAGTTGCGAATCCTACGACAATTACGAAGACTGAACAAGTTGAAGAGATGGTCGAAAAATCTCTTCAGAAAAATGGTTCAATATTATCAAATAAAAGAAAGCGCGATCTTGATAAGATCGGTGCTGTTATCAATGAAACTAACGTCAAAATTACTGATGAAACAAAAAATGAAATTAGAACTGCGAAAGCACAATATGATGCTAAAGAATCATTAAAAGAAAAACTGACGATGTTAGAACAGAGCTACTTAGATCGCAATAGTGCGGTTAAAGACATCAAGAGAATTCAAAGTGAAATTGTGGATATTAAAAATAAAATTAAGCATGAAATCACTAATACTGAACGTTGGGATCCACGCTTCGTTTATTATCTCATGATTCAAGAAAATTATACTTATAACGAAATCAATCAAATCAAATCACTTGCGGCTAATGGTTTAAGTAACGAAGAAGTTGAATATATCAATGAACTTATTCGTGAAGATGCCTTCATGCAAAAGATCCAAGCATTCAAGGCTCAAGGTGATATCAATAGAACAGTCGCTTCATTTAAAAAAGCAGCTGTTAAAGAAAAAGATGATTTCATCGATGAAGTTGGAACGAACGTGAGTGCTGAAGAAAAATTAATTGAAATGAATTATAACCAAGCAGAATAGAAACTTTACTTAAGAGGAATGTCCCATGGAAACAATCACTAACCAAGAAAAAGTAATGCAAGCATCAAAAAAAAGAATCCCTCTCATTAGCTTACTCCTAAGAGAAAAAAAGTTTTTGATCAACAATGACTTTCAGATTCAATTTATGATTTCCCTTCTACTTATTTCGATTGTATCGACTTCAATAATATACCTGGCCAACGATTATTTCTTTCAATCATATATGCAAAGAGGAGTGGCGTTAAATCTTCCTCCAGATCACCCATTCTTCCTCATGATTCATGAACAAAAGAAATTCATGACAAGTGTGTTTTTAATTGTGGCCTTAAGTATTTCAACTATGGCCGGCGTGTGGGGACTCTTTTTTTCTCATAAGATTGCCGGACCATTGTATCGCTTACAAAAATATTTCACTGAAGCTGCTCTAGACAGTGAGAAAATGAAACAAAAAATTTACTTTCGTGACAATGACTTTTTCCAAGAAGTACCGGATTCAATAAATAGATATATTGACAGTGTTGGAGTTAATGAACGCCATAAAAATATGGCCGGGGTCACTCTAGAAGATGGTAAGACGGATAAGGCAGCATAATTTAAACTTAGTCGTCGAACTCATGAAAGTTAGATTTAATATTTTCTATTTCTAGTTCATCAAATTCCAATTTAGTGGGAACTCCCCAAATAGGACCTGGCCATGCTCGGTCAGAAGTGTACCTGGCAATAACATGAAAATGAAGTTGGCGAACAATATTACCGAGTGATCCAATATTCATTTTATCTGGTCTGTAGTAAGATTTCAAAAACTCAGAAACAATTGTTAATTCTTCCATGAGCATGACTTGCTCTTCATGATTTAAATCTACTAATTCAACAGCATTGTATTTTCTAGGAACAAGAATAAACCAGGGATTTTCTTTGTCATTTTTAAGATACAAAGTACTGAGAGCAAGATTTTTTATAAAAATTGAATTTTCATCAATCACTGGATCTACGGCGAACTTTAAACTCATTAGACTTAATCCTTATATCTGCTACGGCTGTAAACGAGTTACTTCCCAAACTTTATTAATTTTCTTAAAGACTAATCTATCATTGAGACGATAATCTCCATAGACAAAAAATTCAAATTCATAAGGCTCCACTAAGTATCCTCCCCAATTTGAGGGCAAAGGAACCTCTTTTCCTTCAAATTTTTTAAACGCATCCTTAAGATTATTTTCTAAACTTGTTTTATTGGCGATAGTTTGGCTTTGCTGACTCACCCAAGAAGCCAGTTGGCTTTGGCGATCTCTCGACTTAAAATACATTAGAGAGTCCTCATGACTCATTTTTACAGCACGCCCCTGAATACGAACTTGGCGCTTTGAAACATGCCAATAAAAAAGCAAGCAGACTTCATTATTTTCATTAATTTCCTGCCCCTTGGTGCTTTCATAATTTGTGTAAAAAGAAAGTCTTCCTCCCATCATCCCTTTAAATAACACTGTTCGTGAATCTGGACGCTGATTTTTAAAATCAATCGTAGAAAGAGTCATGGCCGTTGGATTTTGTTCAACCGAGATTGCTTCATTATACCAAGCTACAAATGAACTCACTGGATCTGATGAAAGTTTAAAATCAATGAGATTATCCATATTATTATTTCCTTACTAATATCATTAATGTCTCAAAATGCTCTGTAAAAGGGAACATATCAAAAAGTTTAGTGCTTAAAATTTCATAGTGAGATTCTAACATTTTCACATCGCGACTCAAGCTCAAAGCTTGGCAACTAGAATAAATAATCATTTTTGGTTTTAATTCAATTAAACTTTCCACTATCTGTGAACTAAGACCACGCCTAGGAGGATTGACAAGTATGGCCTCAAACTCTTCTGTTTGGCTTTTCAAAAAAACCTCTACATCAAGACTTTTAAAATCCAATTTACCACTAAAATTATTTTTTATTTTTGACGAATGTGCCGCTTCGATGGCTTCAGATGAAATCTCTACGCCTAATACATTTTTAACACTTTGAGCGGCAAAAAAAGAAAAAGCCCCCACTCCACAATAAAGATCTAATAAGGATTGGATATTTTTTTCTTTCAGGATTTCTCTTACATTGTCATAAAGTTTATAGGCAACTTGTGGTGTCACTTGAAAAAAACTTTTTGCTCCTAAAGAAAGTGTTACATCACCCAATTTATAATCAATGTGCTTTTTTTCAGTCACAACAATTTCTTCTGCGCCTTCTAAGATAGCTTTATGATCTGGCTGAATATTAACTGAAACAACCTGCACTGAAGAATTAAGTTTTACCCACTCTTCAGATAATTGCCTAAGACGATCAAGAGATTCTTTCGAGCGAACTATAAAACGAATAATGATTTCCCCAGTTTTTACACTCTTTGAAATAATTAAGTATTTTAATTCGCCTCTTTTGGTCTCAAGATCGTAGGGAATGATATTATATTGCAGTAGAAATTTTTTTATCTCTGGCAGTAAAGCATTGATGCCTTCTAAGTGCAGCGGACACTCTTCAAGTTTTTTAAATTTCAACTGAGCATCATAAAAACCAAATGCGACTTCTGAAGCTTCTTGTTTAACTGCTAGCTTGGCTTTATTTCTTGAACTTTCTACTGGCTGGCAATAAACACTTTCGCGTAAATTGATCTCAGTATGACTAAAAAATGCTTTAAGTTCTAACTCTTTTTTTTGAATAGTGGCTTCATAGCTTAAGTCTAAAAGACCACATGACCTGCAATGATGAGTGTCGAACCAATGACAATTCATTTTAATTTTTTTCCAATTGATTTATCACACCTAAAAAATGTATTTTATCATATCAAAATTAAAAAGGAAAATAGCCATGGCCTTAACTCTTATTGGATCTTTTACTTCTCCTTACGCGAGAAAATTAAGACTCCTCCTCTGGAATGACAAAACCGTGATCTTTAAGCCAATTAATTATTTAGAAGAGGAAGGTAATCGTTATCTTCGGGCCATTAACCCACTCAATCAGATTCCCATGCTTTTAGATGGTGTCACCCCTATATATGATTCCCGTGTCATCTTTAATTATATTGCTAAGAAACAAAAGCTTAAAGAGTTTAGTATCGAAGAAGAAAATATTCTCTCTATTATTGATACTGCCATGTCCAGTGGTGTAAATCTCTTTTCTCTAAGAAAAGGCGGCATTGATATTAATAAGCCTGGAAATTACTTCCTAGTAAGACAACAAGAGCGCATCCCAGGACTCATCAATCACCTCATTCCTTGGATTAAATCACAAGATCCAAGCATTAATTGGAATTATCTAACGATGAGTTTTTTAAGCCTTATATACTGGCTAGAAATAAGGGAGATCTATAGCAGTAAGCACATTCCAGAAGTGGTAGACTTCATGAAACGCTTCAATAAGTGCCCTGGAGTTATTGAAACTGAGATACCGCTTTCTTAAGCAGCTTTTTTGAAGGGATTCTTATCATCAGTGGAATTTTGTTGTTCTTTGACAATATCTGAAAGGTTCATGGTATTGAGAAAATTACTAAAGGCCATCCATACACCAAGACCGTTCATGTCTTTAATGATTTTCGGTAGGTACTTAGGCATTGAAATAACGCCTTCATCATGAAATCTCTTAAGTAGTGGCAGTTCATCCAAGGTAACTTTTCCAGCAAACAAAAAAGGAATTAGATCAGAATTTCCTTCTTTTACACAGACTCGCATAAAGTTATAAATCATAACAAATCCTTTTAAATAGGAAATGTCTTTTGTAAAAGGCGATCCACCTGTTAAAGGGGCTCCTCGAAAAATACGACTGGCATTTTTTGTTGCTTGGTAATCTTCTTGGCCCTTACTTCTAAAAAAATTAATAACCTCTAAAAGATCTGCTCCCTCTTCGGCCATGTGACAGGCCACAAGCCTATCATTTAAGCGTTTGGCCCTTTTAGGAAACATTGAAAAGGTGAAAAGCTCCATAATAACAGCTAGGCCCTCTTGAGTCACTGTCGAGCAAGGAGGTCCCTTGGCAAGCCATTTGGCATAAGGCTGATTTTGACCATTGAGAGTTGTACCTAAGTGGACCCAACCTTCATGAACTTCAAAAATATCTACATCCTTTTTAGCGAACATTAATTCGCTTCTGATTTTAATATAGTCTGATCCTGCCGATGCATCAGATAAAATCCCATCGGATAATTTAACTTTTATTTTTTCATCTTGAAAATATGGACCTAATCTTTGCTTTAATTCATCCACAACTTGTTGTGAAGTGAGCACTCTTTCAAAACGATCACCCAAGTCTTTTTGGTCAAGTGTCGTTAATAAATTCGACATAATGTGGGCCAAGTCAGCTAGCTTTGTTTTTCCATCTGCCATGACTTCGCTAGGACTACCATAAAGTTTTTTTGAATAATGAAAAAAATCAGGTTTTCCTCGAGCGAGAAGCATCCTGATGACATCTTCATATTGGCTACAATTTCTGGCCATGATCATACCAAGAGGATCTGTCTCCCCTAAATCACGGGCAATCTTCATTCGAAGGTCTTTGAACTCTTGAAGCTTTTTAGTGGGGTCATATTTTAAAGGCCGATTGTCATAAGAAATATTGGGAATTTCCTTAAATTTATTTTTTACAATAAATTCATCAGTCCCTTCTTGCCATTTTATGGCCTCGAGAATTTGAATTGGTTTTTGAAGTTCATTTAGTATGAGTGAAAGATCTAAAATTGCATTTTTATATTTCTGATCTTTCATAAATTATTTCGACCTGGGTTTGATTTTAACGTTGTATCCATCGCGAGAAAATACAAACCAAGACAAGAAACTTTTTTCCGAAATTTTTGTTTCAGTTTCTTCAGATCCGACGTAATCGACATCTAACTTATAGGGAAATTTTTTGAGGTCTGATTTTGATAATGAAAATTCAATAATATCTTCCTTACCAACTTCAAGAGGAGGAAGATCACTTAAATCTAAGTTAATTTCTTCATCGCGACTTTCTGTTCCATACATCACACAGGTGCCATAACCTTGTGCCATTGTCGCGAGATCTGCAGGAACAGCACATCTACTGCCGCCACTATTTTTAAATCTCAAATCTATTTTTTTAGGCGACGAGCTCGTTCGTACTAAACGCACGAGGTAGGAGTCAGACGTCTTAATAAAATAAGGATAACCCATATCAACAACCGACTCTTTGAGAATAATTTTTTTGTTAACAGTTTTTTCATCACAACTTGGACAAGGTGCTTTAACTAGCCCTACGCCTATAGTGACGTTATTAATGCCTGTTGCAACTTCTCCAACTCCGGATAAAAGCGTGGTCTCATCTGTGTCCTCCGCTATAACAATAAGTGGTGAGACAAGAGTGATAAGTAGGAGGAAATACCCAAATATAAACTTTTTCATAGTGGACGTATCGGGTGGTCATGGGCTAAACTTGAGCGACTTTGTTCATTAATAAAAGCATATAAATTTCAAATAGTTATATATGAAAAACCGCTCTGGATCTTATAAAAAAGTACTCATTAGCGAAGGCCAATTAAGTCTTCATCAAGAAAAATTAATTAATTGCATAGAAGCCATGCAAAAGTCGAGTCTCACACCCTTTGAATTTTGCACACTTTATATCATTCTCTTTTTGCGCCTTAAGCACCCAAAAAACTGGCTTCAAAAAAAATCGTCTGTTTCTTCTCATCTCATCAATGATAAAAAAGTTCTCGACCTCATTCCTTCTTCATTTGAATTAAATGGTTGGGAAAAATTAAAACTTGAAAACGTAAGCTTTTATGAATTCTTCATAAATTTTAATCTTAAAGGAATTCCTCTCGCAAGTAATCGAACCATGCTCAATTGGCTCCAGGCCAATTGGCCCATCATTTGTCTTCACCATATTCCAACACCTCGCGAGCTACTTAAAATGCAGGCAAATGGAAGTCGCTGCATTACACTCATTATTAATCCCGATGAAATCTCAAAAATGGTTTTGTCATCCCGAGATCCTCTCAGTTTTGTGATTCACGACTTAGATCATGCTGATCATTTTTTTAACAACGATGAGACTCATAAAGGTCAGTTGGGGATTTTAAGGCTCATTGATTCTATTTACGACAGACCTGAAATAAAAAAATCCCTAAGAGAAAATCACAGTTTTAAAAATGAATTTAACTATGTAGCATCAGACATGAATGCCTACGCAATTCATATGTTCAAGTGTTTAAAGTCAGCTTTTGATCGCCATGACCAATCCCTTTTTAATCTCGTTTTAAATTGGTGGAACGTCACTCCTGAAGTTTCATCAGCTGCGCACAGGCTGAGCACTCCGGAGTTTAGTCAATATGATGAAGATCATTTAAAAACTTTTTTTGAAGAGGTCTTGGTATGAAAAAAATCTTAATCATCAATGGCAGTCTTGGTGACGATTCGGGGAATACACAATTTCTCATTGACCACCTCAATGTTTTATTGCAGTCAAAGGCCCGTGTTGAAATTTTAAACTTGGGTAGTTTTTTTAAAAATCATGATCCCAAAAATTATGTGGCACTACTTTCTTCCAAGCTAACGGCAGCCCAAGCTTTTGTCTTTAGCACCGGAACTTATTGGGACAGCTGGGGAAGCCCAATGCAAATGTTCTTAGAAATCATTACAGAATTTGAAGCGAGCGATGTGCTTTTTAGTAAGCCCGCGGCCGTCTTAGTCACCATGCACTCCGTGGGTGGCAAAGGTGTTTTATCGAGATTACAAGGTGTCTTAAATACCTTGGGCCTATTGATTCCTCCCATGAGTGGCCTAGTTTATTCACTGGCGGGCAAGCTCGCTTATGACCAAGCTAATTCTTTTAATGATGATTTTTGGAGCCTCAAAGATCTCGAAATTATCGCTCATAATTTATTGGCCGCCCTTGAAATTAAGGCTTCTTTTATTTCATGGCCAGTAGATCATGCTGACCCTAAACGCATCTGGATAAAATAAAAAAGATTAAACTCAAATAACCTTAACGTGAGATGAATTTATGCTAACAAAAAAAACTGTCTTTATTAATTTTTTTGCTTTTTACTTTGCTTGGTGGTCAATGCTTATTGCCTACTGGAAAGGACAACCTCTCATGGGCTGGATTGTCTTCGCCATTGTTATGGCCATTCATTTTTTTGTCGTTTCGATCAACAAGAAAAAAGACCTCACAGAAGTTTTGGTCATTGGTGGATTAGGGATTTTATTAGATACCATCCTAGGCAATACTGGAATTCTCATATTTAAGGACCCACTTTTCACAGTATTTCCTCCTCTCTGGCTTATGGGAATTTGGTTTTTATATGCTTCAACTATTTCCTACTCATTTATACTTTTAAGAAATAAAGTCTTGGCCCAAGTTATCGTCGGTGGATTCTTTGCTCCTGTTAGTTATATTACCGGTGCTAAATTTATGCTGCTTTCAGTTTACCAACCCTTTCCAACCTACTACATGATCCATGGAGCTTGTTGGTTAGTTTTCTTTCCACTTTGTTTTCTATTATCAAAAAAACTTAAAGGATTCTAAATGAAAAAAATATTATTTTTGTTACTATTATCGACATCACTCTTAGCTCAAGAAAAAGCAATTATGAAAGGTGAGGCTTACGATAAGAAAAATCAATTGGTTTATTTTGAATCACACACCATGAACCGCCTACCGAGTGGTGAAATTACCGACATTAAAACAGACTATTTTAATCCGAGCAGGAAACTCATTGCGACTGTGAGTTCAAATTTTAGTAAAGATCCTTTTATACCGGATACCATCTTTCAAGACTTTCGGTTCAACGAAAAGCAGGAACTCATTTACAACAAAGAGACGAATCTCATTACGATGACAATTACCGATTTGAAAAATAATAAAAGTTCAAGTAGCACTCTTAAGCGCACAGAGAACATGGTTTCAGGGCAGGGGTTTCATAATTATCTTCTCAAACACTTCGACGATGAAAAAGCAGAAATTAAATTTATAGTTTTGCCTAAGAAAGATTATTTTTCATTTTATTTTGAAAAAGAAAAATCAAAGACTCCGGGCATACGAAGATTTGCCCTTAAAATCTCAACTTGGGTTTTAAGGGCCCTCGTCAAAGAAATTGTTGTAGAATATCGTGAAAGTGATAAATCTCTAGTCCTCTTTGATGGTCTCACGAATATTGAAGATGACAACAGAGAGTCTCAAGTTTTAAGAATTCAGTATCCCAAATAGGAGAACTATAATGAACAAAAAAGTTTCAGATATTTTTGATGAAAAAGATTGGCTAGAAATCCCAGGTTTTGATTTTCAAGATATCACTTATCATAGAGCCCGTACCCAAGGCACAGTAAGAATTGCGATTAATAGACCAGAAGTCCGCAATGCTTTTAGACCTCAAACCGTTGATGAATTATATATTGCTCTCGAGCATGCTCGCATTTCAGCTGACGTTGGTGCAGTTCTCCTTACCGGCAATGGTCCTTCACCTAAAGATGCTGGATGGGCTTTTTGTTCAGGTGGAGATCAAAGAATTCGCGGCAAAGATGGTTATAAATACGAAGGGAGTGACTCTAACGGAACAGGAAATTCTGAAAAATCTAAAGTTGACCTCGCAAGACTAGGCAGACTGCATATCTTAGAAGTTCAAAGACTCATTCGCTTTATGCCTAAGATCGTCATCGCCGTTGTTCCAGGATGGGCCGTGGGCGGTGGGCACTCGCTTCACGTTGTCTGCGACTTAACATTGGCTTCAAAAGAACATGCCATCTTCAAGCAAACCGATCCCGATGTCGCAAGCTTCGATTCAGGTTACGGCTCTGCTTACCTGGCCCGTATGGTGGGACAAAAACGTGCACGTGAAATCTTTTTTCTCGGGCGAAACTATTCAGCTCAAGAGGCCTTTGATATGGGGATGGTAAATGCTGTTATTCCTCACCAAGATTTAGAAAAAGTCGCTTTAGAATGGGCCTTGGAAATTAACTCCAAATCACCGACAGCGATGCGCATGCTTAAGTACGGATTTAACATGATTGATGATGGACTTGTCGGCCAGCAACTCTTCGCTGGTGAAGCCACAAGACTCGCTTATGCTTCTGAAGAAGCGGTTGAAGGAAGAAATGCTTTTGTTGAAAAACGTCCGAAGGATTTTTCTAAATTTCCTTGGCACTATTAATTTGTAAATCAATTCCGATTTGGGCCAGAAATGAATTCATGGTCCATATCGGTCCGATAAAAAGAAAAAAGAGATCTTTAAAAAAACTAGGCTTTTTCCCTTCAATCTTATGACCAATGAACTGACCTATCCAAGCCAGAATAAAAATCACTAAGCATAAAATAAAAAACTTCGGCCTTAAAAGTTCTAAAACTAAGATCATAGGTGTTATTAAAAGTAATAGTGCACCAATCACTCTAAGGTTTTTAAAAAATCCATAATAAATAAAAGAAGAAATAAGAAAAACCACACTCCAGTCAAGCCATAGAGGCCAAGATTCTGGAACAGGAAAAGCCTTCATTATCCCGAGTAAGCTAAAAAGTATCAGTGGAACACAGATTTTATGAATTAAAATATTCTGTTTATTTTGGTGGGCCTCTGAGTATTCTGCAATGTAAGCTTCTAAATTTTTCATAAAAACCTAAGATTCAATTAAGTGATCAATTTGGACATTTGAAATTGCTCCAAATCGATTCGTGATTTTTTCTGTCGTCACATGAATATCTTTAACATCTTTACTAACTGTTTCAATATGTGAGGCTAAACTATCCCATCTTTTTTTGTAACGACTAAATTCATCGGCGAGCTTATTAAGCTCCTGGTGAATCACGTTCGTGTATTTACTGCGCTCAATATTTTGAATGACCACTTGAATAGTCGTGAGCATGGCCATAAAGGTTGTAGGGCTTGTCACCCAAACCCGTTTATTATGGGCGTATTCAATTACATCTGGGTGGTAAGCATAAAGCTCAGCAAAAATTGCTTCCGCTGGTAAAAATAAAACTGCTTGATCAGTGGTTTCACCTGGAATAATATACTTTCCAGAAATATCATCAATATGCTTTTTCAGATTGTTTTTAAAATCTTTAACAAACTCTTTTCTTTCTAATTCAGTATATTTCAAATCAAACATTCTTCTAAAGTTCTCTAAAGGAAACTTAGAATCGACAACGATATTCCCCGTTGGCTCTGGTAAAAAAAGAATTGAATCACAGATAGTTCCATTGTTTAATTTGTATTGAGTCCTAAAAACTTTGTCATTTTTTTCTCCAAAGATTGAATGGAGAATTTGATTGAGTTGAACTTCTCCAAAAATCCCTCGGCTCTTTTTATCTGTCAAAAGATCCTGAAGTGAGACGACATTGGTTGAAAGTGATTCAATTTTCTTTTGAGCTTCATCAATTTTTGCTAGTCGTTCGATGACACTAGTAAAAGTTTCATTGGTCTTTTTAAATCCTTGATCAAGATTTTCACGAACTCGGTCAGAAATTTCATCAAGCTTGACCTGCAAGTCTTTAGTGATTTTTTCATTCATGCTTACAAGTTGCTTTGATAAAATATGCTGAAAATCTGAAAACCGTTGCATTAAATCTTGAGTGGATTTATTTTGCTCGGCCGTCACTCGTTTAAACTTATCTTCAATAACTTCAGAAAATTGCAGTTTGCTGACTTCTTTTTGATTTTCAAATTTTTGCTGAATCATTACTTCCAACTGAATCAGCTTGTCTTGTAAGGGCTTTATTTCAAGTGAGAGAAAACTAAAATCTGGACTTTTATTTTTAAAAATTAAAAAGCAAAGACCTATAAAATTTAACAAAAGAACTAATAAAATGATTTCAGACATTGTGACTCCAAAAATTACTCAAGAAAACGAAGAATCTTAAAAGCCAGCTTGCTCATAAAGGTCGAATAGGGGGGGAAATATAAATTTGTTAAGGTGAAACGTCCCTGTGAAAGAACGGACCTTTCGTGAGAAAAAGTTTTAAATCCAAAATGACCGTGGTAATTTCCCAAACCAGATGGACCAATACCACCAAAAGGTAAATGAGGATTGGCCAGGTGTAAAACAACATGATTGAGAGCGGCTCCACCAGAAGTCGTTTGACTTAAAATCCTTTTCATAAATTTTTTACTATTCGAGAAAATATAAAGCGCCAAAGGCTTTGGTTCTTTTCTAATAAAGCCGATGACACTCTCTACATCTTTATAGGTGAGTAGAGGCATTATGGGTCCAAAGATCTCATCATCCATGATGGGACTCTGTAAAGTCACATCAGTTAATAAGGTTGGCGGTATAAAGCGTTCTTCTCTTAAGGCCTTATCTTCTAATAGGGTATTTTCATTCGAAATTTTGGCAACTAGTCGATCAAAGGCTTTCACGTCTATAATGCGGGCAAAATCTTCTGTGGATAATCTTTGATGACTAGTCTCACCAAATCGCTTTTCTATTTCAATCTTAAAAAGATTAATAAATTCAGATTTTAATTCTTCAGGAATAAAAACATAATCAGGGGCCACACAAGTCTGACCTCCATTCATAAATTTTCCCCAAAATAATTTTTGAGCACAATCCGCTAAATTCACATCTCGGTCGATAATAACTGGTGATTTCCCTCCCAGCTCTAAAGTGACAGGTGTCAAATTTTTAGCTGCAGCTTCCATGACTTTTTTTCCGACCTGAGTGCTTCCTGTAAAAAAGATATGATCAAATGGGAGCTTGAGTAGTTTTTCTGCCAAATCTATTTCACCAATGCATACACAGACTTCATTCGGTGGGAAGACTTCTGAAATAATTGATTGAAGTATAATTCCGGTAGCTGGAGTTTTTTCACTGGGTCTAGCAATGACGCAATTACCAGCTGCCACTGCAGCGACGAGTGGATTAATAAGAAGAGAAAAAGGATAGTTCCAAGGAGCAAGTATAAGAACGACTCCCTTCGCTTCGTAATATATACGTGACGAAGATCCAAATAAAGCAATCGGTGTTCTTACTTTTTTGGGCTTCATCCAAGAAGATAAATGTTTAAGAGCAAAATTAATCTCATCAAGTGCCGTATGAATTTCTGTGAGTTCGCTTTCGGGATAAGGCTTTCTGAAATCTTCATAGATGGCTTTTTTTATTTCTTCTCGTCTGCGAACAATGACTTCTTTCAAAGATTTTAATTTCTTTGTTCTATCCCCTACTGAAGATTCAGACACTTTCCATCTGTTGTGAAATTGGTTTTGAAAAAGGAGATCAATATTAAGCGATTGGGTTTGTAGATTTTCCATTACTAATTCCTGAGGATGTGACACATATATCCCGCAGGATTTTTTATTAAATAATCTTGGTGGTAGGCCTCTGCACTAAAAAAAACAGGTGCAGGCAAAACTTGGGTGACTATAGGATTTTTAAAAACTTTCTCTTCATCAATTCTTTTAATAACTTTTAAGGCCACTTCTTTTTGTTCATCTGAGTAAGTAAAAATGACTGAACGATACTGGGTCCCAATATCGTTGTGCTGACGATTTAATGTCGTTGGATCGTGAAGTCTAAAAAAAATATCTAGAAGAGCTTCGTAAGATAAAAGGGTCGGATCGAATTCAATGCTCACGACTTCTGCATGATCAGTCTGACCAGTGCAAACTTCTTCGTAACTTGGGTTTTGAGTTTTTCCCCCAGCATAACCAACTTCAGTTGAAATGATACCAGTCATCGTTCTTAAAATCTGCTCAACACCCCAAAAACATCCAGCACCTAATAGTGCTTTTTGTGTCTGTATAGTTTCCATAAAACTTCCTTTTAAATCTTTTAAGTGGCCAAATGCAGAAGTGCTCCTGCAACAATAAAATTGGCCAAATCACCGCCATAGTTTAGCCAAAATTCACGCTTTGACCAACCATTATCTAGAGAGTGCTTCACATTGGTTGCCACAACAAAAACTAACCATGCGCCCAAGCAAATTTTAAGTATTCCAAACCACGAATCGCTGTTAAATTCGCGTTGAATCACGTCCAGGCCCCAAACATTAAACGAGAGACATAGATATATAATGGCCTTATTTTTTAGTGATTTAATCTTAGTTTGCTTTATTTTTAAATCCCACAGAACTGTTAGCCCCAATAAAATGAGTGCGATGAGTGGAATATAGATAAGTTCTCTATGCAAGTGCCATTCTCCTGTTGATTGTTTGTTCATTTTAGTGAATAAAAATCAAATGATCAAAAATACTCTCTACTCTTACGACTACAGCCAGCCTGATGACTACAGGTTTTCTTTAGACTCAGTGTTCCTAGCACAAAAAGTCGCCAATGAAATCAAAACAAAGCTAGCTCATTCACTGGAGAGCTTTAGAGTTCTCGACCTTTGTGCCGGCTGTGGCGTTATTGGCCTTGAGCTTAATTTTCATTTGCCCGAGATCACCCATATTGATTTTCTCGAAATACAAGCTTGCTACCTTGAACATTTTGAAAAAAATAAAAGACAAGCTGCCATTCACGAAAATTTCAAATTCTTGCAAATGAATTACGACGAACTCAAGTCACCACAATTTGAAAATTATTATGACATCATTGTTTCCAATCCACCTTATTTTTTTCTCGGTGAAGGTCTCCTATCACCTAATGAATTTAAAAATAGGTGTCGCTTTTTTATCGATAGTAGCTTTGAAAACTTGGTGGCCTCTATGCTTTACGCTTTAAAGCCCAATGGTAATGCCTACGTCCTCATGAGACCGGGGCTTCATCACGGACGTGAGCTCCTTAGTGAATTAAAAAAATTAACACACGTCATGGCGATGGTTGAGGTTTTTGATGAAATCCGAGGCACTCTGGTCGTTAGGCTTATTAAAAAAGGCTAGAAAATTTTTTCTTACCCTTTCTTGCAAATCTTCCAAACTTAAATTGAGTAGCTTTGAAGCAGCGTCATAAATCTCTTCTATACTCACCTCTGTTTGATCTGCTGTTTCCAGTAAAATTCGATCGAGAGGAACAGACTTTAGTGTCAAAGGATTTTTAAGCAACCTAGCACCATAAGAAAAATAAACTGGATATTTTAAAAGCTCCTGAGCTTCGTAATCATTCCCTCCAAAAGCATGAAGGAGAATATTATTTTTAAACGGCTTTCGTTTTAGCATTCCTAATAAGTCTGAAGTTGTTCTGACCGAATGAATAATTATTGGCAACGACAATTCCACGGCTAAGTTAAAATGTTTTTTTAGCACTTCAATTTGTAGACTCATTGGAACAAGGCCCTCGCGCGCCCGATCTAATCCACACTCGCCAATAGCTAATTTATCTGCAGAATTGGCCTTAAGCTCATTCCAACGCATTTCAAATTGACTTAAATCGAAAGGCTCCGTTAGCTCCCACGGATGAATAGCAAGAGTATCAATCCCTACAAGAATTTGAGTGTGAGAGGATTTATGATAAGCATGAGAGTCTATATAGAGATTTTTATAAAACAAATCAGATTTCATTTAGTGCCGCAAGAATTTTTGAAAAATGTGCTCCTCTAAATTTTGATTTATTTTTAAGAAGATAATCTTTCATGGTCCATTTTGGATTATCGATAATAAAATGAGTGAGGTCATGGGCCACAATAAAGACAGATGCAAGTGGAGTAATTTTACTGAAACTTAGTTTTGAGGGGTAGCCTTTTTCATTGGGTAATTCATGATGCTGTCTCACAATCATTGCCACATCAGGAGGAATTTCTTTTAGTTCTTCGATTTTTTTTGCGGCACTATTGGTGTGTTCAAAAAGAAGTTTGTAATCGCTCGCTGATAATTTCTCTTTCAATTCCTCAAGGTCATAAATATTGCCCTTGAATTTTGCTAGGTCCGTGCGATCTGAAATGGCCATGTCGTGTAAGTAGGCAGCATAAACAAATTTTTCAAGTGTCTTGTCTGTTGTCCATTCAAGCTTGTTACTTATACCTGTCGAAATGTTTATCAACATTCCAATGTGAGTGAGCATAAAGTTATCACCACTCCGGTCAATGTTTAGCTCGGCAAAGAGTTGCTTTAATTTCGTATTTTTTCGAACTTGATCCATGACTTTTTC
>JAYSPR010000117.1:0-1090 GCA_043721975.1 Bacteriovoracaceae bacterium | reverse complement strand
AATTTCAAAAACATTTTTTGAAAGACCATCTGTCTTTAAAACTTTTTCGAGTTCGACTTTCATTAGAGATTGAAGATTTTTTGGTGTGCGGGCCATATCTTTAAATCCAGAAGCCAGCCTTGATGCCACTTGAGGATTCACTTTATCCAACTCTAAAATTCTCTCAGCTATAAGCTTATAACCTCTCCCCGATGGATGGTTAAATTGAACTTTATTAGTCGAAACAAATGTCCCCAAGAGTGCACGAACATAGTTAGGAATTGTTTTATCGTAAACTTCATTTTTTTCTAGGGCGAGGATTGTATCAAAAACAGCCTCAGTTGAATCTAATGTCTGAACACCAAGCCATTTTTGAATAACCAGCGCTTCGTGTTTCCATTTTTTATAAAAAATCTCCAATGCTTCTTTTTTATTTGGTGAATTTGATTCGACCATGGCCACAAGAGCACCAAGCTCATCAGTCATGTTCGTTGCCCCTTTAAATTGAGCGAGTGCCAAATTCTTATACTCAAGAGAGTCAACCAACGACAACAAAGCTAGACATCTATTTTTTAAATCTCTTTGCCCCATCGATTTTGGGTCTAACTTATAAACATTCCCTTGATCCACTGATTTATAGAGCTTTAACAATATCTCACTATGGGCAGTGGCCAATGTTTTTCTGACAAAATGTCTAACACTTTCTGTTTCTGGATAATAAATTTCTGTCTGTTCTTGATGAAGTATTCCTTCACTCGGAATAGACATTGAAAGTGCCTTAAAAGCCTCATCAATTTTTGAATCATTTAATACTTTTCCAAAAGCTTCAATATATTTTGGATTAAGGTTAAATGTCTTTCCTGTTTTTTTGTCTTCAATCAAATCTAACAAGATTTTTGTTGAGACAACTTGAGTGGCTTCAAAACGATTGAACGTATCTTGGTCATGACCCATTAAAAAAAGTTGATCATCAAACGAGAGATCAGTCGTTAATTTTACTGGAGCAGAAAAATCGCGATTAACTGAAGCGATTGGTTTTTCTGTAATATTCTCAAACACAAACTCTTGAGTTTTTTCTTTGAGCTCTAAAACTTTAGTGGCAAGGTCTAAA
>JAYSPR010000116.1:0-9965 GCA_043721975.1 Bacteriovoracaceae bacterium | reverse complement strand
GGGAAAAGAAGGGGCCACAATAGTGATATTAAATTCTTTGGCGAGACTTTGATAAAGGGCCACAAATGTATCTCGTTTGGATTGCATTTCAATTAACTGCAGAGCTAAATTCTTTTGTATCTCAATGGGCATCAAGGAAACAAGTTCTATAGAACCGTACTCAGGAAAAAGTAAAAGACGCGCTTTATTTAAAGAAGCTTGACTCACCCAAGAGCGAACATGATCGTTGTAAGCTTGAAAATTTTTATGGTGGGTAAGTTCATACTGTGCTGTCGCAATTTTCATAAATCTTTCATCCAATAAATCATTTGTTTGCTTGTTTCTTCTTCGTCACCAATGTCTTTCCATGAAAAAGAGCTCATTATATTTTCTTTTTTATTAAAGCCTCGCTTCGTCCAAAAATGATCTAAAGGACGATAGTCAGATGGCCAAGCTGGGTGATCAGGTGACCTTACAACACTACAAAAAGCTGCTTTTTTGAAACGAAATTTTAAAGCTGCTTCTTCTCTTTTATTAAAAAATTCATGGCCAAGACCAAGGCCACGGTATTCTTTTTTTAGAACACTTTCAGCAAAATAATAAATGTCATTTGAGTTGTCTTTTAAATGTAAAAAAGGTTCCCTTACATAGTCGGCTTCATCTCTTAGTGGAAGTGCTGTTCCCGCCCCCACTAATTGATCATCATCAAAAGCCGCCACTAAAACACTTTCTTTTGACTCTGGATAAATTTTCAAATAATACATTTCGTAATCGAAGCTGCCATCGTAGAGATAAGGAAAATCACGAAACACTTCTATGCGCAATTTTGCGAGATGAGTAATAAAGGCTTTTATTTCACGACCAAAAAAGCTTTCAATCCTCACCATAAATATGACCTAGTATTCTTGAGGGAAAATCTCATACTGCTCAATGTGATAATTATTTTCTGAGCGTATTAATATAGACTTTCCAAAAGCTTCTTCAAGAGTTTCGATTAAATCAAAATCTTCACCCGTTAAAGTCGCTGTGACCTCAGGGTGGGCATAAATAGAAACTTTCGTTCCTTTTGATTTCGCCAAAACTTTATTGAGTTCGCGAATAAGTTCATAACAAACTGACAATGTAGATTTCACACGTCCTGTTCCTTCACAGTAAGGACATGGCTCACACATAATTCGTGACAAAGTATCACGTGTTCTCTTTCTGGTCATTTCCACCAGACCAAGACCAGAAATAGGAAGAACATTGGTTTTTGCACGGTCTTTTTTAAGGGCCTCAAGAAGTGCATTGTAAACCGTCAGACGATTTTCTTCTTTTTCCATATCGATGAAATCGATAATAATAATTCCGCCACAATTACGTAAACGCAACTGATAAGCAATTTCCTTAACGGCTTCTAAATTGGTTTTAAGAATAGTTTCTTCAAAGGTTTTACGACCAATGTATTTACCGGTGTTCACATCCACTGAAACTAAGGCTTCAGTTTGATCGATGTTGAGTGATCCACCTGACTTTAAAAAAACTTTATTATCAATCGCTCTTTCAACTTCAAGATCAATCCCGTATTTTTCAAAAATTGGAGTGTCATCTTGTGAGTAGAATTTAAACTTTCCTTTCATCGATGGAAGAAATTTTTGAACAAATTTTTCGGCTTCTTTTAAATTATCTTTTGAATCTAATATAATCTCATCGACATCTTCATCGGTAATATCGCGAAACACTCGCTGAATAAAACTTAGGTCTTGATGAACAACACTTGGAGCACGGGCCTTCTCTGCTTTTTTTGAAACTTCTTTCCAGATTTTCATAAGCATATTGAAGTCAAACTTTAAAGTTTTATAACTTTGTCCTTCGGCCACTGTTCTCGCGATAATACCAGTGCCTTCAGGTCTAATGGTTTCTAAAATTTCTTTGAGCCTTTCTCTTTCTTTTTCACTTTCAATTCGTCTAGAGACACCGGTGTGCTCAATAAAAGGCATAAAGACTATGTGCCTTCCGGCAAATGTAATATGCCTTGTTACCCTTGGGCCTTTAGTTGAAATAGGTTCTTTGGCAACCTGAACAAGAATTTCATCTCCTTCTTTGATAAAACTTTCAATGCTCACATCTGGTCTAAAGCGCATGTTCACAGCTTCAGATAAAGTTGAAAGTTCATCGGGAATGATTTCACCGAGGCGGTCTTTTCCTTCTAGCGATTTTTTACTTTTTTCTGCCATCTCTCTTTGTTCTTCGATGGTTGGAATATAAGCATCATCGACATAAAGAAAAGCTGCTTTTTCGTAACCAATATCTACAAAAGCTGATTGCATTCCCGGCAACACACGCACAACTTTTCCTTTGTAGATATCACCGACAAAGGGGAAATCTACATGGTTACTTTCAGCGCGATGACTGTAAGATCGCTCCATGAGAAAATCGAGAATTTCACCATTCTCGATAAGAGCAGCCCGACACTCATTGAGTGTCTGGTTGATAATTAATTGTTTAGCCATTGATAATCCTTAAAAAACTTAAATCAAAATTAGGATACCTTACCTTGATTGAAGTGACAAAGGAGGAAAAAGTGCTGCTTTTAACTTTTTAAAAACGTGAAACTAAAAATTAAAACTATAGCCAACGGTTGGTGTCATGAAATATTTTTCAGCAATTTTCTGACTAGAAAAATCCAGGCGAGCGAGCTTTTCTACCGAATCTGAATTTAAAGGGGCCGTCGTTTTTGTAATGCTGTTTTGCGACCTTGAAGCTTGACCAAAAATAACAATCCCTACTCCAATCACAACTCCAACAGCTCCACCGATCGCTACATTTTTAAGCTTATCTTTGGGTTGATCTGCAAATGAAAGAGTCGAAAGACCAAGAATTGCCCCTACGGCACCCGTTCCAAAAACAACGGTTAAATCTTGCAATGACTCGTCTAGTAAACCAGCATTCCCCGCTTCTTGTGCAGAAACTTTTGATGAAGGTGCCAGCAGACTTATGGCCACTATTAGCACGACTAAACTATTAAACATTTTATTCATTATTTTTTTCATTACACCCACTAATCCTCTGCCTCTGCCTTTGCCTTGCATTACTTTTGATTTTCAAAAAGCTTTTCAATACACTAACTACCTTAGATATTTTTAGCGAGTATAAAAAATGGCCCAACAATTCTCTGCTTATACTATTATACAAAAGAAAAGAGATAAAGAAAGACTTACCAAAGAAGAAATCAATTGGTTTATAGATGGGCTTACAAAAGAGAGCATTCCTGATTACCAAATGAGCGCACTTCTTATGGCGATTTATCTCAATGGAATGAACATTGAAGAGACGGCCAACTTAACAGATGCCATGCTTTACTCAGGTAAAGTTCTCAACTTTCCAGAACAACATTTTATAGACAAACACTCAACCGGTGGAGTCGGTGATAAAGCTTCTTTTATTTTAGCTCCTATCGCAGCTGCTTGTGGTGTAAAAGTTCCCATGATTGCCGGACGAGGCCTCGGTCACACCGGTGGGACCATCGATAAAATAGAATCTATCAAAGGATTTAAAACTGATCTCAGTTTAGAAGAATTCGAAAAGCTTTTAAGAGAAAGAGGTCTAGTGCTCATCGGGCAGACAAAAGATATTGCTCCTGCTGATAAAAAAATCTACGCTCTTCGCGATGTCACCGCCACAGTTGAATCAATTCCTCTTATTACTGCTTCCATCATGAGTAAGAAACTTGCTGAAGGTGCTAAGGGAATTGTCATGGACATTAAAACTGGCAACGGTGCATTTATGTCAAAGCTCAGTGATGCAAAAAAATTAGCAGAGAGTATTAGAAAAACTGGTCTGCGCTTTGATAAAAATATGCTGACCATGATTACTGATATGAGTGAGCCATTGGGAAATGCGGTTGGAAATTCCCTTGAAATTATCGAAAGCATCGAAACACTCAAAGGCCGTGGTCCAAAAGACTTAACTGATTTATCAGTGGCACTCGCCGGGGGAATGATTTATCTTGCGGGACTTTCACGTAGTCTTAATGAAGGGAAGAAAAAAGCTCAAGCTGCCATCGATAACGGATCTGCTTTAAATAAATTTCGCGAACTCATTGTCAATCAAGGCGGTGACGCTCGAGTGATAGATAACTATGAGCTACTTCCAGTCGCTAAAACATTAATTGAAGTCAAGGCTAAAAAAACTGGCTTCGTGGCAAGTATGCGCTGTACGGAGCTTGGAAAACATTGTGTTTCATTAGGTGGTGGAAGAAAAACGACTGGAGACAAAATTGATTTCGCTGTTGGGTTTATCATGAATAAAAAAATTGGCGATAAAGTCACTCAAGGTGAGACTCTGCTCACCATTTACTGCCATGACAATCAGCGAACACTTGTTTCTTCTATTGCCGAAAATATTTTAAAAGATGATATTAAGATCACTGCAACTAAACCAAAAACAAAGAAAAAACTAATATTAGAAGTACAAACCAAGTTTGCTCCTAAAAAAACCAAGAAAAAATAATGGAAACACTCAAAGAAAAAATTAATCAAACAGCTACTTTCATCAAGTCTAAATCTAGTCACACTCCGAGAGTCGGCGTGGTTCTTGGATCTGGACTTGGGGCCTTTGTAGACAAGATTGAACAAAAAATTATTATCCCCTACAGTGAAATACCTTATTTTAAAAAAGTGACAGTCAAAGGACACGGTGGAAAATTAATTTTAGGTAAAATTAATGGTGTCGAGGTCGCTGTCATGCAAGGACGCTTTCATTTTTATGAAGGGCACGGCCTAGATGAAGTCGTATTCCCAGTTAGAGTTCTTAAAAAATTAGGAATTGAAACTTTAATTCTTACTAATGCAGCTGGTGGAGTGAACTTGGGATACAAACCTGGCGAGCTAGTTGTACTAACTGATCACATTAATCTCACTGGACAAAATCCGCTCATAGGACCTAATGATGAAGAATTTGGCCCGCGCTTTCCAGATATGACTCATACTTATGATAGCGAACTCATTAAACTTTTAGATAAGAGCGCTGGTGAACTCAATATAAGTATTCAAAAAGGAATTTATGCCGGTGTTTTAGGACCAACATATGAAACCCCTTCAGAAATAAAAATGATTCGAATTCTCGGCGGTGACGTCGTCGGAATGAGCACTGTCCCAGAGGCCATCGTCGCCAATCACTTAGGCTTAAAAATTTGTGGTGTTTCTTGTGTGACAAATATGGGGGCTGGAATTACTAATCAAAAACTTAATCACGATGATATTAAAGATGAAGCCCTCAAGGTCATGAATAACTTCACTGAACTTCTGAATCTTTTTATTTCAAAACTCAAGGATCAAAAACATGGAAACTAAAAATAATTTAAGACAGCTCGCTTTAGAAGCCTCAAAGCAAGCATACTCCCCTTATTCAAAAGCACACGTAGGCAGTGCTCTCATTACAAACGAAGGAAAAGTCTACACTGGATGCAATATTGAAAATGCCAGCTACGGTGGAACGGTTTGTGCCGAAAGAGTTGCTATCTTTAAGGCCGTATCAGATAAAAAAATTAAAATTGAAAAAATTTATGTCTATACCAAAGAAGGCTGGCCTCCCTGTGGGATGTGCAGACAAGTCATGAGTGAATTTGCCTCACCTCAAATGGAAGTGATTATTGGTAATGAAGCAGGCCATGAAACGGTCATGAAATTTAAAGATCTCATGCCGCTCTCATTTACTCCTGAATATTTACCACAGGATTAGATTCGTCTATTTTCATTTTCTTGCAATCAGTAGATATTTTCTCCTGAGTACTTTTTATCAAGGTAGTGATTTCTATCCCTCCATCAAGAAAAACTGAGATGTCAAAGTTATCTAGTTCTTTTCTTCCTTCAAGAGGACAATATCTATAAGAAATGGCAATCGCTTTTTTGGGCTCATTTTTATAAAAACTCTCTGCAATCTTTTTTAACTTATAAAATTCTATATTAAAATCAATTGCTTCATTAAGTGCAATTTCAATTGGGGCAAAAAATGTTTTAACACCGTCGAGATGATCAACATAACGATGCTGAACTGAACGAATATAAATTCCTTTCACTAAACCAGGATTCTCGTGTGAGATTTGCTCAAAGATTTCTGGATCATATTCAGTATCGTCACCAATAAAAAGAACCTTGTCCGGTTTTTCTTCATTAAGAAGTTTGGTGATGGCACCATACTTATAATAATAAATATCATCTGAAAGAGATTTTCTAAGGATAATATTTTCAAATTGAGGAAATTCATTTGAAGAAAGAAAATTTTCAACTTTCTTTTTCATGTATCCAGGAGACCCGCTAATGTAAAATATTTTCGAATCTTTTGTCATTAAGTTTTGATAAAGTTCACTCATCCCAGAAAAAGCTTGTCCTTTAGCAAAGGCTTTATAAGCAATTTTAATTTTTGATCCCAAGATATCACTCATTTTAATCGTATCATCAATGTCACTGACAATGAGGGTTTTAGCGAGAAGTGGTTTAGAGACCATCAATCCCATGACTAATATCGCAATTCCAAATGATTTAGAAATCATACATATACTCCGAAACTTCTTGTTTAGAAAATATGATAGCTCTCTCTGAATAAGCCTTAACTTAAATTTAATGGGTCTGTAATTAATTCGATTTTATTGGCTAAAAAAGTGACAGTTCTGACTCAAGGGAGTCAGCTATCCCCATGAATTTTCTATACAGACGATCCTTTACAGTATCTTTCCTTTTTCCTTCGTCTAAACAGCTTTCAAAATCTTTTGAAGAAGTTCCAATCCGTCCGCCCATGAGCTTAGCTTGACACTCAAGCTTCCTTCTCTCATTTTGCTCTCTCACTTGCAGTTGAGTATCGTAACTGACGATATCTTCATAATTATCAAGCTCGTCATCTATGAGTTTCATTAAGGGGACTTCCGATTCTTTATAAGTCATTTGAACTAAATTATCGCGGTCTAAAGGAAAGAAGGGACTTTCTTTCGATCCATTATTGAGAACTGTCTTATAGCTCATATTTCTTTTAGCTGCTGGATGATCTGAAATATCTCTCGTTTGATAGCTGACAGTAATAGGTGTTTGAAGCTCATCACCATCCATAATTAAATCATGGAGGGCCATTAAGTCTGGAACTCTCAATCTCATACAACCATGAGAATCAAAACCTCTCACAAAAGAGTCGTTGATTTCAGTATGAAAGCCAATGGCAGTAGAATCTGAGACCAAGTCTTTTCCTTTGAGAAGTCTAATAAAAGGTTTTCCATCAAAATAACGTGGTTTTGTTCGGACTGAAATCACAGATCTCTGGTCAATAAATCCATTTTTAAAACGTGGAGTTAAAAGACTTACTCTCCCCTCATTCAATACACCCTCATCAAATCCACCGACACCAATAGGGAAAATAAATTTGATATCATTTTTTTCATCAGTCACAATGAGTTTTCTTTCTACAAGCCCCACTTTTAGACTAAAGCTTGCATCTTTAAGATTCAGTGAGCCTTCTTCTGTAATGACCATTTCTGCCAGGGATTTCATTCCACTTTCATAAGACACCATGATGTTCTCAAAACTTGAGTTCCCTTTATACTTCACATAAGCAGTCAGTTTTAATTGCATGTGTCCTTGGTTTAATTGCGGTAGCTCTCTTAAGTAAACCAAGTGGATAACTTCAATTGAACCTTTAGGAAAAAAAGCTTGAGGGTTTTTTTTGATATTGGCCACAACATTAGCAAGCCCTGGCACGAGAGAAGGATAAACGCTTACCAAATCATCTATTCTTACGCCTGTTACTTTATACTTTGCTTCTTCTGGAATTTTTAATTCTTGGGCCAAAAGAGTATTTATCGATACTAGAGCCACCAAAGTTATAACAAAGGCTTCAACAAATTTTTGCCTGAACATGAACATTCTCCCCCGGGAGTCTACTTAATTTTTTTCACAAGTATCAAATTAGAGATAAACAACATAAGGAAATATCTACGATTGTATTTTTTACAGATCTTGCTAAAATAGTGAAATGAATCTTTTTAATACTAAAGAACTTTTCTCCGTCACTCTTATTTTATTTTCTGTCATAGATATAATGGGAGCTCTTCCTTTTATTCTCGACTTGAAAAAGAAATTTAAGAAGCTAGATGCTTTCAAAATTACCGTGGTTTCAGGACTACTTCTTTATGCTTTTTTATTCGTTGGAGAATCCATCCTCAGCTTATTTGGAGTTGATGTTCAGTCCTTTGCTATAGCTGGTGGACTTATCATGTTTTTACTCGGCTTAGAGATGGTTTTAAATATTGAGATTTTTAAACACGACCCACAATTAAGTCAGCCTAATCCCATTGTCCCCCTCGCCTTCCCCCTTATTGCGGGAGCTGGATCTATGACAACGCTCATTTCATTAAATGCTGAGTACCAAAAAATTAATATAATTTTTGGAATTCTTCTCAATCTTTTAGTCGTGTATTTTGTTTTAAAATCTTCGGAATTTATAGATAGAAAAATCGGTTTTACAGGAAGTATAATTCTAAGAAAATTTTTTGGTACTATTTTACTTGCGATGGCCATCAAACTAATTAAGAGCAATATCGGATTAATCTAAAAAGCCTAAGGTGAAAAATCACCTTAGGCTTTATGTAACTAAAGTTTCTTATAAATATTAAGTAGATTCACTTTTGTGCTTTCAGTTTTTTTAAGTAAAATATGGCAGTATACCGGGTTATCATTCACAACTGGATAGTAGTTGTCCGAATCATTTCCAGCAGTCCAACTTTTTACTTTCCAATTAGCAAACATATTTTTTGAATTATAAAGAACGTATCCATAATTTGTATCATCTGAACCGGCTTCATATTGAATAAATAGTTCATTCTGTTTTTGTTCTTCGCTCGTTAAGACTGTTGTCTCTCCCCAATTTCCTTCATTGATTGAGTACGCGACGACCTGTCTGTCTTCTAATGAAAAAAGAACATTGTAATTAACTTGATCATCAGAACATGCTACTAAAACTGGCTCAGACTTTGAAAAAGCCGCCATCGATATCATCATAGAAAAAAGCAAAACTAGTGATCTCATAAGAACTCCCAAGGTTTAATCATTTTAAGAACTTGGTTTTTCTAACATAGTGAGAAGGCTAGAACAAGTAAGCAGGTAATGTTTCAAGGCTTTTTAAGAATTCGTTCCTAAAAAACCACTGTCAAATATTTTAGCACTCTGTAAGAAAGACCGTAAAATGAATAAATTCAATTAATTCTGTCATGATGTATAAGAACTTACTTACACATGGATAAGCATGAAAAGGTTTTTAGCTTTTTTAATTTTAATTTTCTCTATCAATGGCTTCTCAAAAGTTGAAGATTGCTATCGTACGGCTAAAATTATGGGGGGCTTGGTAAATCATCATTGGATAAAAACAGATACCAAGATTGCCGGCATGGGCAGTCAGGAGATTCAAAGTGCTATTGGTGATAGATTTGAAGCTCCTTATGCTACACTTGTTTTCGTCGTAGACCACTCAGATCAGATCGCTAAATCTTGCAAGGAAGTCACAGAAGTCGACGAAGATTGTGTCAATGCTAAATTAGATATTGGCAAGCCATTAGGAAGATTTAATTTGATTAATAATTGCCAAATGTTTGTCTCTGAAATCCTAAGAAAATGCTCAACGAGAGAAACGAATCAATACACATATTAAAACTCTTTAATAAATTCCATCAAAACTTTAGATTTTCTCGCACTCGTGTGAAAAACTGCGTAAACCTCAATGCTGTAGTCTATTTTATTAGGTAAATCATAAACTAATACATTTTCGGATACTGGAAACGAGGAAGGAACAATTGCGTAGCCTCCACCTTTTTCAATAAGTGTGATTATTACATTCCAATTTCCAATTATGGCCCTAGGATTGAGCTTTTTAATATGCTTTGGCCCCCAAATCACTAGACACCTAGTTTAATTTGCTTTTTTATACTCTATCGGGCTCATCATTCCAAGTCCCGAGTGTGGTGCTTC
>JAYSPR010000115.1:0-2491 GCA_043721975.1 Bacteriovoracaceae bacterium | reverse complement strand
TTAATGTTTAATTGAATCCGAAATTTCTTTGATTTCTTTTCGAATAAGATTTTCAGCTAGGTCTGGGATAATTTCCCAAGCAACCTTCTCTGCATTTTGACGACAAAACTCTCTCACCATTTCTTCAATCATGGGACGAAGGGAGATTTTAAGTTTCTCAATCAACTCGTCTTGATCCATGTGAACTATAGAGTCAGCTTCTTTTATTTTTTTAGGTGTAATTGGTTTTGCTTTTTCTAGTTTTAAATTATGTGAAGAACCTTGCTCCATATCCGCTTTATCTGCTTTGAAATTTTGAACGACTTCAGTCAAATCAGCAGTTACTTCATCTAAATTTGTCTCAAGAATATCGGTATATTCTTCTGATTTAACGGGAACAACTTCATCGACGGCCCAAAATGTGTCAGGTGATATCTCTTCTTCGATTTCTATTAATAAATCCCTATTAAGTTCGGGAAGTAATTCAAATGCTGGATCAGTGCTTTCGTCGGCTTCTTGGGCAAAATTCGAAGAAACAAATGTTGAAGAGGACTGCAAGCGATCCAAGATTTGATCAGAAGACGGCTCTTCAATTGACGGAGGAAAAGATTTATTAAATTTCTGCTCTAAATTATTGTTCGGTGTAAATCCCCATCCTTCAATTTCGCTGGCCAGTGGATCTAACTGATTTTTTGCTTGAGAAGACTCAAAGGCATCAAGTGGTAAATCCTCTTCGGCCGGCTGTGAAGTCATCTTAGGCGCATCAACAGTCCAAAGATCAAGGTCATCATTATCAACAGCTTTACTTTGAATCATTGGTGCTTCAATCTCTGTCTGAAATTTTGATTCACTGATTGGTGCTGGTTTTTCTTTTAGACCCTCAAGAAGATCCCTACATTTTTTTATAAACTTGCTGCTTTCAAAAGGCTTAACGATTTTATCTGCAATCCCGCATGACGAGAATTGCGCTTCATCAATTGAATCAAAAGTTCCCAGCATCACAATAATTGCAGCGGTAGGATTGATGTTAAAAACTTGCTTTGAAAGATCGTACCCAGAGCGAGTATCAGATAAATTAAAATCAAGGAGAATCAAATCAAAATGATTAGACTTGACCTTGCTAAGTAAATCTTCTTCATTGGTACATTCAATTAACTCGTAACCACTATTTGCGAGAGTGATACCAATTACTTTTTGTATTGTTAAACTATCATCTGCAATTAAAACTCTTGATGCCATCTTCATCCTCTTTAATCTATTCTCAACTAAATCAGACTCTTAATCAATGCAAAATTTACAAACTTACCCAACCAAAAAGGTTGGCTTTTAGAAAGTGAGAATGAGTCCCGTTTGATTGTCTAAATTTCCTCGATCATTTGATAAATTGAATAGATCTTTGATCGCATCAAGCTCATTATCGAGATTTTTTTCAATAATATACTTTATCTCTTCATGTCCCAGACGAGCATATACCCCATCCGTAAGAAAGAGGACTTGATCACCTTTGGTCACTTTAAGCTCTCTCACATTAAAGTGAAGATCTTCAAATAAACCTATCCCACTTAATGGAACTGAATGCAGATAAGACTGAAATGAATCCCTTGATAAACTGCTCAGTGAATCTGGGGTAATCTCTAAACTTAAATGACCTTTTCTAAATAAGTAGGCTGCACAATTACCAGTCGATACCAAAGTGAGAATATTTTCAGATAAGGCCCCTGCTAAAACTGAGGCTCCTCCGCGATTTTCTAAATTCTTTTGTTCATTATCTCTTGTCACAACTTGATGAGTCGCTTGGAACGCATTGATGAGTGCATTACCCTCAATCAGATATTTATGACTAAAATAAAATGGAAGGGTTGCTTCAGGGTCAATGGCAATCTTTGTATAAGATCTTTTAATACTGTCACGAATCATCATTGCGGCACGATCGCCAATATTAGACCCCCCGAAACCATCAATAACTAAAAATAAATTATTGGCTAAATCTAAGTCGACAATATCTTCATTTAAATTAAGATGTGGTCCTTGATGCGTTTGTAATCCATAACTTTTTAATTCAATCATAAGTTATTCCAAATAGTTTTTTAATTTTTCTGTGGCTTTTTTATAGTATTCGCTATCAATTGGTGAGATTTGCTGAACTTCTTGAAATTTTTCTTTAGCATCTTGAAAAAGACTCAAGGATTCAGAGATAATCGCTTCACGATAAATTTTTCTTGCTCTCGTTGATAATTGGTCACGTATTTCCCCAATTTGATTTAGTGAATCTGCATTTGAAGGCTCAATTCTCAAGATCTGTTGATAGACCTCATAAGCCCCTTTTAAGTCTTGTCCTTCAAGTAAAGATTTTGCCTTACCGATTAAAGGTGCTACTGCTGATCCTAGTTCATCGCGAGACTTTTTTAACATTTCTGTAGCTTCTGTCGTTAAGTCATCATCCATATCTTTTATTCGTAAAAAATCTTCAAGCTTATTGATGGCCTTAAACCATTCATTCTGTAGAAACAAT
>JAYSPR010000114.1:0-15461 GCA_043721975.1 Bacteriovoracaceae bacterium | reverse complement strand
ATATTTTTGGGCAAGATAAAGCTGTTGATCAGGTGGGGGATGCTATTTTATTAGCTCGCTCAGGACTTGGTCATGAACAAAAACCGATGGGAGCATTTTTATTTACTGGTCCCACTGGTGTAGGAAAAACAGAACTGGCCAAACAACTAGCTTTAGAGCTTGGAATTCATCTTGAGCGCTTTGATATGTCAGAATATATGGAAAAACATTCTGTCGCAAAGCTTATTGGAGCACCTCCAGGTTATGTTGGCTTTGATAATGGAGGTCAATTAACTGACGTTATTAAAAAGCATCCTCATGCTGTCTTACTTTTAGACGAAATTGAAAAAGCTCATCCAGATATTTTTAATATTCTATTGCAAGTCATGGATCATGGAACACTCACAGATTCTCAAGGACGTTCAACAGACTTTAGAAATGTAGTCCTCATTATGACATCCAATGCAGGAGCAAAAGAAATGGAGTCTGGCTCCATTGGCCTTGGCAAGGCAGTTGATAATCAGTCATTCAAGCGCGATTCTGCCATAAAAAACTTTTTTACCCCTGAGTTTAGAAACCGATTGGACGCTATTGTTCACTTTAATAAACTTCAAGATGAACAAATCCTGAAGATCGTCGATAAATTCCTCATGATTCTTGAATTAAAGCTGGCACAAAAGAATGTAGAGCTCAAAGTTGATCAAGCGGCCAGAAATCATCTAGCAAAAATCGGCTTCGATCCACAAATGGGTGCAAGACCTTTGTCGAGAATCATCGATCAAGAGATTAAAAAGCCACTTTCTCATGAAATTCTTTTTGGAAAACTAGAAAAAGGTGGTGCTGTGACCATCTCAATCGATGAAAATGAGCAAAAAATCATCTTTAAATTCATTTAAGCTCCTCGATTAGGATAAATTTTGCCCAATTCGGCTCCTTCAAGAGAATTATTTTTAGGCCTCTCCAATTTTTTTTCACAATCCTTAAAATATTTTTTAAGCCCCTCAGGTTCCGCGCTTAAGGTAGAACACAGGCAAGTTCATCAATGTGGAAAACGAATGAAACATCGATGAATAAAGCATTTCATCGATTTATGAGGAAGAGCTTCTTCTTTCATTTTTTGTCTAATCGAGTAAGCATGAAGTCCCAAATCAGGTCCTCATCGTAAAAATATTGAAAAATAAATTAAAGGAATAAAAAAAAAATACGAAAAATAAAACATACATGTAACTTTTTGTTTGCACGAAAATAAAAAAATGTTTATTCTAAGTAAAAGAATAAAAACTTTTGGAGGGTTTTATGGCTGTTAAGAAAGCAACAAAGAAAGCTGCTAAGAAAGTAGCAAAGAAAGCGACTAAGAAAGCTGTAGCTAAAAAAGCTACAAAAAAAGTAGCGAAGAAAGCTACTAAGAAAAAAGCTGCTAAAAAAGCAACTAAGAAAGCTGCTAAGAAAGCTTAATTAATTAAGCTGATCTAGTTAAAAAAGGGACCTTCGGGTCCCTTTTTTATTTGTGCCGACATGAAAGCCCTCACATTCCTTGCCTTTCGATTAGAAGACTGCTAGTTTCCCCCAAACATTCATAATAACTATAGCTTATAAGGCTTTTTAACAGGGTAATCTTATGGCAACAGGTCTAGGTACTAGAGGCGAAGGTCCTCGCGAAAAAACAATCATTGATCCATCCACAGGCGAAAAAACTGTCGTGATGGGAGACCTCACTTTTCCACCAAGAAAGGTTTGGATGAAAACATTTGGATGCCAGATGAATTATCATGATTCAGATCGAATCACGGCCCATCTTCAAGATTTAAATTTCACCAAGACGGAAGAATTAGACGAAGCAGACATGGTTCTTTTTAACACATGTGCAGTTCGCGATTTATCAAACAATAAATTTTACTCACAGTTGGGTGAAATCAAGCACGCTAAAAAGAAAAAAAATGGATTAGTCGTCGGAATTGGTGGTTGCGTGGCCCAAACAGAAGGTAAAGAGCTAGTAGAAAAATACAAGCATCTCGATTTTGCTTTTGGAACTGATGTGATCGACACGATTAATGACATGGTCTTTAGAGTTTATGCAGGTGACTCAAAATTTACGATTAATTCATGGGATAGAAGTGAGAACTTTTCAATCGAAACAAAAGTTTCAGCTGATTCTCCTCAAGCTTTTGTGAATATCATCAAGGGCTGCAATAAATATTGCACTTACTGTATTGTTCCTTATACGCGTGGAAAAGAAAGATCTCGTAAAATGGCCGAGGTTGTAGCGGATGTTTCAAAGCTTGTGAAGTATCAAGGCATCCAAGAAGTGACCCTTCTAGGTCAAAATGTAAACTCATACGGTAAAGAAAATGGCGAGAGCCTAGCCGAGCTCATCACTGAGCTCGATAAAATTGAAGGCCTGGAACTTATTCGCTACACAACTTCTCATCCATACGATGTGAGTGATGAATTGATCGCTGTTCATGGAACGTCAAAAAAACTGTCAAAACATTTACACCTTCCTGTTCAATCAGGTTCGGCGACGGTTTTAGAAAGAATGCACAGAGAATACACTCCTGAGCATTACTTGGGACTTCTAGAAAAACTAAGGAAAGCTCAGCCTGAAATTGTTCTTTCAACAGATATCATTGCTGGATTTGTTAATGAATCAGAAGAAGAACATCAAGCAACCTTAGATTTATTAGATAAAGCTCAATTTGACTTTATTTACTCCTATGTTTATTCGCCTAGGGCCAAAACTCGTGCAGCAAAAATGGAAGACACTCTTCCAGATGATATGAAAGGGGCAAGACTTCGTGAAATTCAAGCTCATCAATTAAAAATTCAAGACAAAATTCACCAGACGATGATTGGAAAAGTATTTCGTGTTTTAGTTGATAGTGATGGAAACATGGGTGGAATAAAAAAATGGAAAGGACGAACAAACTGTAACAGAATTGTCCACTTTAAGCCTGAAAACGATGAGCTAGATTTTAAATGGCACTGGGTAGACGTTAAAATTACCTCGGCAACAGCACTTTCTTGCCAGGGAGAGCTCGTTTTAGACCTAGGAAAAAAAGCTCCATCCTTATTACAATAAAAAATCTCTATTTATAACATCCTAAAGGGGAAAATCTTCCCCTGTAGGATGGACTTCATCTCAAATTGGTAGAATAGAGATGAGGTCTGTTTATGAAATTTCTATTCATTACAATTCTTTTGCTGCTTCCAATAAAATCATTCGCCATCGTTAATGAGATCGCTTTAGATTTTGGTTACGACAGACAAATTTATGGACTCAAAAGACAAAATTCTAACGTCACTCGCACTTATTCTGCAGGTCTCTCGACCTATATTTTTGATTATACGGCGATTGATTTAAGTACTTCAAGATCTCAAGATATAACGACAGAAAATGAACGTTATACTGTGGCCACTGGAATTGATCTTATCGGCCAGCAAAATCGTGTAAGCACGACGGTTTATGGAATTGGACTCAAGCAGATGTTTGCGCCGAGAACTGCTTGGCTTATTCCAGGACTGTCTCTCGGTTATGCAAGACAATTTGTAGAGTATCAATCTGATCTCACCATCGAAAATACTTCAACTAAGGCCCAAACAATTATCAGTGGGGGAACGACGGCTCAGACTGTTAATTCTGTTTTTGCCACTCTTTCATTTCAATTTAAAATGACCGAAAGACTCTCTCTCAAGGCTTCGGTAAAAACACTTTTTCCTGCTTTTGAATTCAACAAGGCCAGAGATAATATTAAGTACGCAGTTGGATTTTCATGGATTTTTTAAAAAAAAGTGCACTCCTCATATTAATGTTGAATTTAATTAGTTGTGCAAAATTTAATTATCTTTATGAGCAAGGTGTAGGGCAAATCTCTCTACTTTCTAAAGGGCGAGACAATCAAGAAATTCTTGGAAGTGTAAGGGTCCCTAAGGCTCAAAAAGAGAGAATTAAAAAAATTCAGGAATTAAAGACATTTTTTTATAAGTATTGGGAAAAAAAAGAGACCAGAATTTATTCTCAAACAACGATGCTCAAATCGAGAGCAGTCACTTACTTAGTCATTGCCTCACCATTTAATGAAGTGAAGGCCAGTGAAACTTGTTTTCCAATCATGGGATGTTTTCCATATCTCGGTTTTTTTAATCTACAGTCGGCTAAAGCTTTCGCGAATGAAAAAGAAAAAGAAGGATTAGTCACTTGGACTAGGCCGGTTTACGCTTATTCTACGCTGGGGTATTTTACGGATACGATTTTATCATCTTTTTTTGAATATGATGACTACGAACTGGCAGAGCTTATTTTTCATGAATTATTTCACACAATTTTCTTTGTTAAAAATCAAGTCGATCTCAACGAAAACCTGGCAAATTATTTTTCAGAGCGCATGGTAGAGGATTATTTTCTTTCTCTTAAGGCCAGTGATTATTTATCATTTCAAAAAAAACAAGAAGAAAACGATCGAAAAATAAAGCAAATAGTTGTGGCCCTGACAATAGAATTACAAGAGCATTATCGCCAACTGATTCCACAGAATAAAGACGAGGCAAATACAATATTAAATGATTTTTTGACTAATCGATTTCAAGTAGAAGTCATGAAAAAATGTCAATCCCTCGATATTCAACCTAAAGATTGTTTTCCCCTGGAGAGAAAGTGGAATAATGCGAGCTTGGCAGCTTTTTTAACCTACGAACAAAAGACGAATGACTTGGTCAGTCTACAAAAAAAGCTTGGGCTTGATTTGAAAGGCTACTATACTTGGATTGTTAAAAAATATGAAGATTTTCAAAAACAATCTGATACAGAGGATTTTGAAATTTTTCTTTTTCATTAGGAAGTCAGAGATGAAGCATATTCTTTTCATCGATCCAATAAAAAAACTCAATCCCAAAAAAGATACATCTTTAATGATGGCACTTACGATGAAAAAAATGGGTAAAGAAGTTTATCTTTTATTTGAAGAAGATTTTTATTTAAGTAATAAGTCTAAAAATATTTTTAAAATTTTTACTTTTGATGGTGATTTTGAGTCAGATGGTGCTTACCTAAAAGAGTTTAAGTTAGGATCTTCTAGTTTTATTGAATTAAATCCTAGTGATGTCATTCATATGAGAATTGATCCACCATTTGATACCAGATATCTACGCTATCTTTGGATGCTCAGGTATTTTACGACAAAAGGTATAAAAGTTGTGAATTCTCCTGATGGAATTTTGAAGTTTAATGAAAAACTTCATGCTTATACACAGAGCTCTTCGCTGGAAACTTATGTCGGAAGCAGTCTTGAAGGTTTTGTTCAATTTACTGAATTAATGAAAAAAGATCACCTTGATCTTATATTAAAACCACTCGATCTCTATCAAGGTTATGGGGTTGAAAAAATTTCACTGAATGATCCTGATTTGATTAAAAAATTTACCGATAAAATTTTAGAAAATCGTGGTGCTATTGTGGCACAACCTTTTTGCCCTGAAGTTGTAAATGGAGAAATTAGATCAATTTATTTTAAAGCAATGGAGTTGGGATCAATTTTAAAAGTGCCAAAGTCGGGAGAGTTCCTGGCCAATATTGCTCAAGGCGCAGCTTTCCACGCAGTAGAGTTATCTTCTAAAGTCAAAAGTGAATGTGATAGAATTGCACATGAATTAATGGCAGAAGGTGTCGATTGGATTGCTTATGATATTTTAGGCGATCATGTTTCAGAAATTAACATTACATGCCCGGGACTTCTGGTTGAAGTGAGCTATGCTCACAAAAAAAATCTTGCAAAAAAATTAATTGAAATGCTTTAAAGTTAAGTCTTATCCACGGCCATTAATCATAGTCACCAGTTCTTCAACAATTGTTGAAAGGGCTTCTGATTGTGTATTAAGCTTAGAAGACATTTGAAGTGAATCTTGAGCTATTTTTTCACTCTTATTGGCAACATCATTGAGTTGAAGCATTGATTTATTAACTTCTTCAATACCCTTACCTTGCTCCTGAGTCCCAGCATTAATTTCATCGAGAATCTAGTAAATATTTTTTGATCAAGGCTTATTTCATCAAAAATAGTGTTACATTTGTGGGTGATTTGATTCCCTTCAATAATCGTTTTTTTACCATTTTCAACAATATCGGTCATTGAGGACTGTGAGTTCGTTACAATTTGGTAACTTTTTAACACTATTATTTACGTGCAGCTTCAACTGAAGCGTTGAAAGAAAGCAGCTTGGTTTGAAAAACGATATCGTTAATAACTTTTGTTTTTCATCGATTCTTTTAATGACGTTAACGACTTCACTAAACTCTTTATCATTTTGATTAACTTGATCGACCATGTTGTTACTAGATTCACTAATTCTATTGATAGATTCTAGCATTTGAGAAATTTCTTGAACAACTTGAGAAGTCGCCTGTATCGTAGCATTTTTCTCAGTAGAGGATTCCGATAAAAAATCTCAATAAAGAAATGAAAAATGAATGATATAATTAGTTTGGAAGATCGTAGGTATTATCAGTCGCATATTCCAGATTAAAAGCGACACATTCAGTTGGATTCAATACCCCGTTAGTCGATGTGTTGTTGACTGGAATATCAAAAAAAGAATTTGGGCATCCGCCAGGAGCAGATCCGTAAACAGCATTACATCTGTGATTTGAAAGAACGCTGACAACTTCGAGTATGTAAGGAGTCGTTGTTCCACTTGGAACAGAAAATCTGGCAACCGATGAATAGGCGTCAACATTTGCAGTTAAAGTTTTTACTTCACCCAGGCTTGTCCCTGCTTTTCTCAACATGACTTCAATTTTTAATTTACTGAAATTAGTCTTAGTCCACTGAGAACAGTTTCTTCCTTGCTTTGAAGTTCCACCATCAACATAACTTGGCTTCATTCTAATTGAAAAAGTGGCATCAGTGATAAATTGGCCAGGAGAAATAAAATTTGGAAGATCAGTATTCGAAGACCAGTAAACAGGTCCAAGGGTTCCAGGTCCGCTAAAAACTAATTTTGGTAAATTAGCATAGTAGCAACTTGTTGCCCCACTTCTATAAACACCATCACACCCAGAGATTGTTCCAGGATTTGTTGTTCCAGTACCAGGGTTAGTGACATAGGTATTATTCACGACTTTTGCATTTTCTTTTTGAGCACATCCAATTAAACCACTCATTAGTATGGCAAAAAGTGGAAGTAATGATTTGCTAGTTTCTTTCATAAAATTAACCTGGTTTTTAATTTCTCTCCATGGTCTTTTCGTCAGATTCTTAGATTTTCTTGAAAATTAAGTAAATATTGAGTTAAAACGGCAAGTCTTGCTTCCTAAGTATTTGAAAATTCGTTTTTAACCCAGTTGTAATCGGTGACTGGCAGAGATAGAATAGAAAAGCTTTGATCATATGATGGGTCAAAGCGAAGAAAAACATGAAAATAATTGAACTAGAAAAATTCATTCAAAATTTAAGCCCAGAACTCTACAGCTTTGCTTATATTTTAATACCAGATGATTTGCAGGCTACTCAGCTCATGATTGATGCTGTCAGTAGTTTTATGGTTCAAAAAAAATCACATATAGATCGTTTTATGCAGATTCAAGAAAAGGATGAAGCCATTTTCTTTGAAGAAATTAAAATCAATCTTTTTAAGTCCATGTTTGAAATTTCTAAAAAAAGAATAAACCAATTAAAATTAAGTTTGTCTCATCCAGAAGAAGATCATTCTTTTTTTAAATTAGAGTTTGATGATAAAGCAGCTTTATTTTTAAAAGAGCGTGGCCAATTTGACCTCGAGGCGATTGAGTCCATTTTAGGGCAAACAAGAGCTGAAGTTTTGGCCCATCTTTATAGTGCCAGGTTGCACTTGAGTGAACGACTTCCTTCGATCTATTCAAGGTCGATAGATAATAATATGAGAGACAATAATAATGAGAACTAAGGATTAATCATTGAACAGGCATTTTTCTAAATCCCTTCCAGATCGTTTTGCTCAGAAAGAAAAGCAGTGTATTCAAACAAGGAATATATTTTCACTCATGGATCTCTCTTCTGAAGATGAGCAGTCTATCAAGCTTAAAAAACATAAAGCGGAATGCACTATTTGCTCGAATATCTATAAGTCATTTGAAAATAAATGTCTTGAATCAAAAATTTATATTCCTAAGCCACAAATCGATACAGATACAAAGATCATATTTAATAACGAAGTTCATGACCTTTTTAAAGTTTTAGATCTTAATGAAAAAGCGCTTTTAAAAAAGAAAATCACGAATAAGATAAAGATGCTTGATAATGTAGGGGCCAGTTTTTTACAAAATTTGGGTTCGAAGTCTATGCTGAAAACTTATGCGCTTGGAATTGCCTTATTTGTTATTCTAAAAAAATATTTTAATTGATTTGAATTTGATAGAAGATCGAAAACTGCTTGCGATTTTTTGTAAAAATTTTAGGTGGATTTGGCTGGGCCATTTCTTTTAGCGTTTCTTCAAAAAAATAATGAAGATCATCACTGTCCGAAGATTTTAAAATACGCACTGTCACAATATTACCATTTTCATCATAGTCAATTTTTCCGATGAGCAAATGCTTTCTATCAAAAACTTTGGCCAGTCCTGGTCTCTCTACTAATATTTTTTCATAGTTAGAAAAAATTTTAGCGTAATAATTTTTATAGCTACGAACATAAAATGAATAATAAGCTTTTTCGTCTGAATTCAGCTCGTCTTCCGAGACGCCTTCGGGGCGCTCGTACCTGATTTCAAAATTAGAAAGTTTTTCAGTGGCCTTATTCATGGGTCCATTTAAATTATTAATGGCCTCATTTTTAAGAACGTCCTGTTCATTTGTTTTTGGAATTACTTTTTTATCTTTGTAGTTAAAGTAGTATGAATTTTCAGACTTTACATTTTTTTGCATGATCTGATTTTTCATTTGAGTTAAATCAGTATTTTTATTCTGGGCCAGAGGCTTTGGAGTTGGAAGGTCAGGGGTGAGTTGGTCAAAAGAAAGCGGGGAGGATTGAGGGCCACCGATTTTTAATGGAACTTTAATGTCGGGTCTTTCCAAATGTTTAAGGCCATTTTTAATCCCTACTTTTCTTATTTCTTCTAATTCACTGGGTTTAATGATTTTGATTTGATCAATTTTAATAGAATTTTTTAGTTGATTCGTGAGCGCGGAAAATTTGTCTTGTAAAGAAAGACCGTCTTTTAAAACATAAGCATAAGTGGCAAAAATTGCCGCATGAAGAATTATGGCAATGAGAAAAGGGCCAACTGTTTTCAAATGAGGATTCTTATTCCTGATCATTTCGATATCTTACAACTTATGTGAGAGAAAACACAGGTATTTTTGTCCTTTATGTTGACCGAAATCAGGGGTCAGGTAAAATAATTGAGGGCATTAGGCCGTAAAACTTTGCAAGGATTGCAATTTCATGAAAAATCTAGTCAAGATATTTGAGAGTAAGAGAAGCTTTGTTGGTTTGGGTCTGCTTGCAGTCTTAATTTTCACAACATATAAAATTCAAGAAAATTCGGGTTACATAAAAAAACTTTCAAATTTTGAAAGTGGAATTCAAACTTGTTTTTCAAGAGTGAATCAAACTTATATGGCCAATCTTTTAGGAGATAAAGTTTCAAATTATTTATCAACTAATTTTCAAAACCTCACAGAAGAATGCTTGGCTGAGGGATTGATAACAGCCGAAAGTTTATCTAGTGATAAGGCCATTATAGCTTCAAGACAGCTTAGTAATCTCGCTTCTAATGTTCATTGGTTTCACGAAGATATTCTGGCACCTGAAAATAGTAAGACAATTTCTGGAAAAAATGAAGTTCGAGATGTTTCAACGCGTTTTGAGAAAATCGAAACGATGAAAGATGAATTGCTTGAGCAAGCGAACGTTCAAAAATCAGAAATTTCTAATTCACTTAATCAGCAAAAAAGTATTTTTTATGTTTCAGCGACTTTGTTAATGGTAGTCATGCTTATTGAATACCTAAGTTTAACATCAAAGAAAATATCAAATAATATGCGTGAAAATGAAGCAAAGGCAGAACTCCAAAGTGGTGGAGGAGCAACCAGTGTAAAGCTGGCTGAAATCTTAAGAACGGCCTTGGAACAAAATGATTTAGTGAATTGCTCTAAATTATTTTCAAATTTTTATACTTATGCAGTATCGGAAAAAAATCAAAGTAAAGCAGCGCTTGAAAGTCTGGTGACACCAACTAAGTTAAAAAGCATCGATGAAACAGCCATTGAAATGAATAATGTTATTAATAAAATATGGGAAGATGACTCAATCGGTGTGGACGTGGACAATCTAGTTAAATCTAAAAATGAAAAAGTTGAAAGTGTAAATCTTGAACTCATGAGTAGCACAGTCATTGATCTTCACGCTGAAAAATTATTTGCTCATGGAGTGCAAATTGATTTAAAAATTCCGGAAGGATTAATGGTTCAAGGAAAAGGAGAGGACTTAGAGCAATCGCTCTATCACCTGTTTTCTTATGCTATTAACTCAACAACATCTGAAAATGGCGAAAAAAGCATTTCAATTTTCGCTCATAAGCTAGGTGATGTCGTGGCCTTTGATTTACTTTACACTGGGGCTGGATTTGAAGAGTCCATACTAAAACAAAGAGTAGGATTAGAAACAAATCAAAATGGTGAAATCGATTTAGATTTAACGATTGCCCAAACTCTCTTAACTGAGCTTCAGGCCAAAGTACAATTTGATAATAAAATCGATCAAAATGGAAATAGTGTTGGCGGACGTGTGAAAATCATCTTTAAAACAGGTGAAGCGGCTAAGGCTACTAATGCGGCAACAACTCAAACTGGAAGGCTGGTTGATTTAAAAGTTGGAAATAAGAAAGAAATATTGACAACTCTGCAGTCACAGCAGTCATATACTTAAGATTTACCTTGAAACTTCATTCCGTAAAAGTGTAGCTATTAAAGCTTCTGTCGACAGAAGCAGGTCTTGTTTACAAGATTTTAATTCTTCAAATTTTTTCGTCGACTCAAGTAAGTCTTGAGTTGAAGGCACTTTTAAATTTAAAAGAATATCTGAAACTTTGACTCCCACTGCTTGTTGGAGAATAAACTTAATAAAATGAATCATAATAGGCGAAGAATGAAGGTGAATGATTTCTTTGTCTAAATGTTTAAAAACCAGAACGCTAGCATCTTCATTATTTCTTATTGAAAGACTTGATAAGGGCAATTGAAGTTCATTATGGTTTTTAATAATGTAATCAACGTAAATATCTTCGTTTTTAGGATAAATAGAAGTACTTCTAAGCCTCATGAGTTCGGTAGAAATAAGTGAGTTCGCAAAATTAAAATTCTGAGGTTTCCCCCCTTCTAGAACTTCTAATAATGATTTTACCTGTAGTTTAAAATGAGATAATAAGCTCAAGAGATGCCAAGGATAATCCTCTGAGTAAGTCTTAAATAATTCAGACATTTTACTAAATTTTGACCGCGCTTCGTCCGGATGAAGATTTTTAAGTTGTTCAGATTCAAACTCTAAAAGAGAGAACTGATTTTTTATCGCAGCAGGCATTTGTTGAGTAGAAGCAAGGAAGCTTGGAACCATGAGGGACTTTAACTTTGCTTTTAATTTTGTGACTCCATCACTCAATTGTAATTGAATGATTTGATGGCCTAGACTTGAAGAAAAATATTCTCTAAACACATTGAGATTGATTGTTGGGTGTTTAGGAATAAGGCCATAGTAAGTATGAAAACTTGTGCCATATTGATCTAATTTGCCTTTATAGGCATCAATTGGGGTCAACTCTAATCTCACATCCATTGGATCAGTTTGATTAATGATCAACAAAAGAGGGTATTTCTTTTCTGGTCCATGACTTAGACCTAAGAGTGCTGTTGATAAACTTTTTTTGTGAGATAAATGGTCTTCATGAGTAATCGTTTCAATGACAAAAAATGTATCTAATGAAGTGCTACTCTTTGTTAAATTCTTAAAGAAACTGGGGTGGGGTAAGTGACTTTGCTCTTTAGAAGAAACAGAAGAGACAAGTTTCCCATCAAGAATAGCATCTTGGTGAAACTTGAAAATGATTTCTTTTTCAATCTCATTGACAAAAATGGGTGTAGAAATAGGATTTTTTAATTTAATAAACTTTTGAAATTCATCAACCAGTTTATTAAATTTATTAAATCGAGTGAGATTTCCACTAAATTCAAATGAAAGGCAAGACTCTTTGGTCTTGCGGCTGACTTGAAACAAATGCTTATTTGTTGCAGGAGTATTTTCTCTCAAGGTTAAAATATAAGCATAATGAGCGATTTCGCCTTTGCCTTTGAGTTCTTCCATGTTGATAGAAGCTTCAACCTTAAAAACTTTGAGGAGTTGTTCTACGCGGTCGCTGTGGCTTGGAACAAACAGTTTTTGATTGGTAAAAACATAGACCATCGCATCTTTTTTCATAAATGCTTTTTGTGCTAAAATTTGTCCAATAAGATAGTGGTGCGGGTTCGTCTTAGGAAGGTCGGTAATATTGAGGACAATTCTGTGATAAAGAGTTTCATTTGTAGGGAGTTCACCAAGGTTAAAAAACGATGACTGACCAGCACTCTCATCAAGAGATTGTTTATATTTTTCTTTCATTATTTTGCAAATGAAAGGAATGATTTCATATTTGTGTTCAGAAGCAATGCGAGTGAGAAAACTTAAAAATTGCAGCTCTTGGCAAATTTTTAAAAACTGACCGTCGATAAAATCATGTCCTTCAAATTCAGGACAAATCAGATTGTTCCACTGAGAAATCTTCACATTTGTCTCTTGAGCTAACCAATGAGAAAGAGCAATAGAAGAAACATGGTTACCAGCAAAACGAGTATTGACTGTCTTGGGTAAGATGCAGAGCTTATTTGAAGAAAGAGGTTGTTTTTTGTTATCTGGATTGATCCAGTTTGGAAACTTAATGAGAAGGTCATTTAAAAAGAGTCCAAACGAAAGGTGAGAGAGTGAGTGAGAATAATTTCTAATAGAATAAATCTTATCTTCTTTTGGTGTTGAGATAAGTTTAATAAGTTCAGTCAGTGTAATGCCTTCAAAAGCCACTTTAAGTTTTAACAATGAATCTTTGTATTCAACAGTAGGTCTATACCAGCTATATTGATTCATTTGTAATGAATCACAAAGAAGCTCAGTAGAGCTGTCTTTAACAAAAATTCTTCCTAAAAATGAAGAAGGATTTAAGAGGACATCTTCGCTGACGATGAGACCCTGCTCTTTTGCTAAATCGAGGATGAATTTAATTCTAAAAAGATAAATGGCCACTGCTCTAAAGCAGTGAACTTTGAAAAAATCATCAATATGTTTTCGAAGCGGTGACGTTTCATCTTGAACATGAGTCCAGAAATCTTGAAATTGATTGAGGTCAGATTTATCGACACCAGCGTAATCAGCAAAATGGAGAAATTCATTATAGGTTTGAATTTTCATTGAGCGACTTGTTGAACACGTTTTTTTAAAAAGAGACTGAGCATCTATGCTTAAGTTACTCATGATAGTTTTAATAATCATGGCCGAAGCAGTGATGAGCCCATCGCCCTTCCATCCGGGAATCACAAAGTTGGCTGGATTAAATTGACCATAGGAAATCTTCTCGGCTACATGCTGAGCCGACGAAAAATCGTCTAGGTTTTCAGGCTCTACTGGCCTAATGAATTCTTGATTCAAGTTTTTTAATCCTAAAAATAACCAACCAAATGAATAGGTAATAGGGCATAAAATAGTGACAAAGCTCACGTCGGAAGTCATTTAAAAAAAGGATTTTTTTTTGACTTAAATTTAACGCAAGTACCAGATTATAAAAGGATATCAGAAACCTCTAAAGGATTAGTTAAAGGGCGTCGATAAAGTTATGAATCTTTCACTTATTACGCTACGTGTATTAAGGGTTTAGGTCTAATTGCTGGGGAGCATTTATGGGCGATAATATTTTTGATGACGTTGATGACATTTTAAACGGCGAGTTCTCAGAAGAAGATAAAAGCTTCAATGAGTCAGAGCTGCAAGACATCATGTCTGAAATAGAGGACTTAGAAAAAGAGTTCGTCACAGACGAAGCTCCCACTATGAGTCTTCAAGAAAAAATTGAAGCTGAACTTATGAATGCGTCTGTTGAAGAAACTAATGAAGATTCAGAAAGTAAAACGACAGTTGTTAAAACAATTGCAACTACTGCATTAAAAAAAGATCCAGAGTTACAAGTCCTTCCATTTGGAAAAAGCAGTACTAAACTGCCTTCGAAAAATGAAGTGGCCTTCGAAGCTCGTGGACCAATGAGCCTTAATTTAGATTTTAAAGTCGGAGATGAAACTGCGAAGCTTTGCATTGATCCAGTGAAAGGATTAACTGTGACTGTCGCTGGTGTTGAACTTTGTATCGATGATCAAACGGGTTGCACTGTGACTATGGATAATGGAATGAAATTCACAATTCCTTTGTCGAATGAGATGAAATCCCCTAAAAAGAAAGCGGTTTAAGTTTTTTTAAAAAGGGTTTTTTGTGAGTCTAAAAATTCTTGGCGGATTTGCCAGAAGCCAAATTCTTACAGTTCCCAAAGGTGACCTTGTCAGGCCTACTTCAGTCATGCTGAGACGACGTATTTTTGATTTCTATCAAGAGCTGAGTGAGGTCTATTTTGTCGATCTATGTGCAGGATCTGGTGCTGTCGGGTTCGAAGCTTGGTCTAGAGGAGCTAGTCGTGTTTATCTCAATGAATTTAACCGGCATGTTTTAAAAATGCTGGAAGAAAATAGAGAAAATCTTCTAGTGAAAAATCACCATAAAAAAACGGGAGAACTAATTTGTAGTTTTCTTCCAGCTCAAAAATTTATTAAACAATTTAAAATTGAGTATTCAAATTTTTCTGAAAAAGAAAAACAAGAAACAATTCTTTTTTTAGATCCACCTTACTCCGAAAAAACAATCTACAGTGAAGTCATTCAAGTTCTCTTAGAAGAATCTTGGTATTTTGGTCAACTTTGGCTTGAATCAGATCCTAAAAAAGGTCTCTCTCTTGATCAAGTCCAGTCATTAGGCTTAGCACCTCGTAAAATTTATGAGCAAGGTGATAGCTATATCTTTGTGACAAATTTTCCCCAACTCTGATAAATTTATGAAATAATTAGTCCGTAGTATTTTAATCGAGGATTGATTATGGAGCTTAGTTCGCGGGTCAAAGGTATGGCCGAAAGTGTGACCCTGAAGTTAAACTCGAAAGCGATGGAATTAACCGAATCAGGAAAGCAGGTTTATAATCTCACTGCGGGACAACTTCCTTTTCGTCCACCTCAAGATTTTATCGATGCCGTTAGGTTAGAGCTTGATTTTTTAAAATCTTATCAATACAGCCCTGTTTCAGGATTTTTAGACCTAAGAAAAAAAATCATTCATCATATCGAGGAAACGAGAGGTGTTAATTTTCAATCAGCAAGCCTTGGTGGTGAAGAGTTTGATTG
>JAYSPR010000113.1:0-2882 GCA_043721975.1 Bacteriovoracaceae bacterium | reverse complement strand
ATAGATTCATTAATAGATGATTCACCTGTGGATATTCCGATAGGTCATGGTTCTATCTATTTTCCTAGAAATTATGATAATTCATTTCACGGTTTAGTTCCTGCAGGAATTGCATTAGGCTCTAGTCTCAATGTACCGGCCGTTAAAACCTTAATGCTTGTTGGAGAAGAAAAAATAATTACTCTCTTAAAAAGTTTAGGTTTTAAAAAGTTAGAAGATGCTGGTTTCTACGGACCCTCACTGGCCTTAGGAAGTGTCGATGTAAGCTTGTGGGATCTCACACATGCTTATCAAAAACTCAATAAGGGTGCTCAATTCAAAACAGAAACTCAAAGTGAAATATTTGATGCCCTCTCAAATGCTGAAAATCGCAGGCTCACTTTTGGAACAGATAGTGTTTTGACTTTCCCTTTTCAAGTGGCAGTTAAAACAGGAACATCAAAAGACATGAGAGATAATTGGTGCGTGGGATTTACGCCTAATTATACAGTGGGAGTCTGGGTTGGAAATTCTAACGGAAAGGCCATGTGGAATGTTAGTGGAATTACCGGAGCTGCACCAATCTTTCGTTCTGTAATGCTGGCCTTAGAAAAAGGAACGATGAAAGAAAATCAACTTTATTTTGCTAAAGAGTGGAAGCCTTCAAAAATGGAAGAGAGAAAAATTTCTAAAATTAGGTATCCAGTTGAGGGCGAGATTATTGGATTTGATTTAGAAATTCCCACAGAGCTTCAAAGATTGCCTATCGAAATTGAAAATTTAAAATCATTTCACAAGGTGACCATCAATGATTCTGAAGTTCTAATTTCACAAAATGATAATATTTTTTGGAACATCAAAAAAGGACGGCATACTCTTAAATTAAAAAATGAAAAAGATGAAGATTTAGAAATAGTTCATTTTGAAGTTAGGTAATTTTATTCGATTTAAATTTACGAATTAAAAGAGGAATGATCATCATACAAGCGAGGATGATCATCATGGTCCAAGTGCCATCACCGAGCAGACCATTAAGCCAGATGGTAGAAACCATTAAGAGCGTAAAATAAAGCATATCTCCGGCAATGGCGATCATCCAACCAGCAATAAATCCATGTCCTGCAGCCACGGCCACTGCCCTGCCTGTCATAGGGTCAACTCCAAAGGCAATCATAATTAAAGCAAAAACTCCCGACGAGTTTCCATAAATGGCCGTGGTTTTTTTTAAGGCCTCTTTAAATAATTCACTAAAACGCGCAAGCCTTGGAACATTTCTTGCGATTCGAATAAAAAGGATCAACATGGGTTCAAAGGCGCAAGCCAGAATGAGATCAGAAATAAAATAGAGAAGCATCATGACTGGCCAATAAAAATTAAATTTTTGGGCCAAAAGAACTCCTGCTGGAATTCCTCCACCGATAGGTATGAGAAACAATAATAGAACTTCCCAAAGATGGGTAAGTGTATAAGGATTATTCATAATTTATGATACTAGCATTTTTAAGAAAAAAGCGCCAAAAATAAGGGATAGCTTTTTTCATTTTTAAAAATAGTGTGGATGGTCTCACGCTTATAATTTTCCAGATCACTCGCGACTGACCAATGAGATGTCACTCCATCTGAAAATCCAAAGTGATAAACACCCATATTTTTAGGGTCAGGATGAAAAGTTCCGTCTTCATGGTCGAGATCAATGATGGCCATGTGTCCATGAGGAGCCAGATATTTTTTTAATTTTAAAAGCATGGCTTCAGGATTTTTTAAATGATGAAAAGACATACAGGAAATAATGAGATCAAAAGGAGCTTCATTTAAGTCATCTTGTTCTAAATTTAGAAGCATTGACTTAGCATTTAATCCACTAAACTTTTGATTGAAGACATCGAGCATTCCTTGTGATGTATCTAAACCTAATAAATAAGAATCTTCATTTAAAAAATTAGCGCCTAGTAAGCCAGTGCCGCAGCCAAGTTCTAAAATTCTTTTTGGAGATTTTGTTTTAATGTTCCTTAATATTCTTTGGGCATAATGCTTTGAGAGTTCAATTTTTTCAGGCGTGTCCCAGGAATTGGCAACAAGATTAAAATGCGACATGGAAATCCTCACAGTATTATTGATCTTTTATTATAACCTTTTTTACAGGAATTTTATTTATGAGAAAAGGAATTATTTACTAAAGGCCTGAGCATCAGATAAGACTTCAGGTCCCCACATGACTGTAGAGTTGGTGCTTATATACTTTTGAACATAGTTCATTAAATTACTAAGTCCTTCGTTTTGCCAGTACATTACACAATTGGCATTTGTACTATGTGAACCGTGATCTGGATCTTGGTGAGGACTTTTCATGGGAATACCATTATTCACAAACCCCAGGGCATGACCCATTTCGTGAACAAGTGTACTTTGCTCCACGTAGCGCTGGACAATGGGTCCACCGGAGCTAGCGATGACACTTTTAAAGACACCGATGACGGGAGTTCCATTTATACTAAAAGCAATGATGCTATTTGAATCTTTGGCATAGCCTTTAAGGAAGTAAATATAAAAATGAGCTTCACTTTCGGTTGAGCTTCCTTTTTTAAATAATGTATTTAAATTTAAGACTTCTTCTGGTGTCCAAGTCGTTTTATTTTGATTAGGAATTAAAGTCATATCTGCTATGACCTTTGGAACAACTATCACGGGCTTAGTCGTCCTGTATTGAAAGATTGCTCTTAGGTTATCTTCTAAGATATTCCAGTAAGGCATCCCATTAGTTGTTGAACCCGAAAAAGGCTCTGCTCCAGCTTCATAATAGACTTCAACCACAACTCTTTGAGTGACTTGAAAATAGTGTGTGGGGGTGGCATTTAAAAAAGATGATCCTTCTGATGAGGGTGTATCTAAAATAGCTTTTCCAC
>JAYSPR010000112.1:0-4185 GCA_043721975.1 Bacteriovoracaceae bacterium | reverse complement strand
GACTCCGTTAAAGTAGGTAAAGATCAAGATACTTTTTAGTATAGTAAAGCCAGATGTAATTTTGGGGATTAAAAGACTAGCAGAAATAATTAAGAATTTAAATCCAACTGAAGAAATAAACCTCTCGTTAGCTTTCCATCCTATTCCAGTGAGATCATTAAAACTTTTTAAAGATATTCCAGTTGATATTTACATTCAATTGACCAATGACCACTTTGTTAAATTTTATAATGAGGGTGATCACTACACAAGTGCAGATGAAAGTAAGATTTCTGATAAAGAGATCACTACTCTCTTTATCAAAATAAAAAATAATTTTATGGGAATTAACCTAATCATTCATGAAGCAGTAATATCTGTTTTTAATAAACAAAATCTTTCACTTCAGGATAAAATTACTCATAATTTTAATGAACTTGTCACCCTAGTTAATTTTACTGGCATCACAGAGCAACTCGCTAAGACCATTAAAGAATCAATATTTCAAGCAACAAGAATAATTGCTCAAAACATGGAACTTAATCACAGTTGGAATAAGATTAACTTAATTGGTGAATTCCCCGCTAAACTTTATTGCCTGCAAGCTCTCATCTGTGGTGCCATTTTAAATAAGCATACATGGAATAAAGATCAAATTCTTTATAAGCTCACCATGGCGTCCTTCCTTCAAGATTTAGCTTTGGCTGAAATAGCTTTGATGGAATTGTATGACCATGCTGAATTCCTAGATAATGAAGATCAATTTTCGAAGGAAGATCGCGATCTCTACTTAGCTCACCCCATGAAAGCTCGTGAAATGGCCTTAAAAATATCAGAGCTCTCACCAGGTATTGAAAAATTAGTGGCCGAACAACACGAAGCTCCTGGTGGCCTTGGATTTCCTCGTAAATTAGAAGCTTCTCAAATTCAACCATTAAGCTGCCTTTTCATTCTTTCAGGAATTGTGGCCAGATACATTCTGAGGAATCAATATAATTTCTCTCATGTGAGCCTCATAGAAATGTTGGAAAAAAAAGGTTACCAAAATGGTAATTTCAAAGAGTCCTTTATTATTCTTTCCCATTTTAATGATCATTAAGTCTTCCACTTTTTTTAACAAAAAAAGTCACAAACTTCATCCTAATCCATCTAAATACCTATGATAAGTTGAACTGTTAGATCTTTTTGTAAGAAGTTGTTGTAGACGATTCCTATTAGAATACTTCCCCTCCATGAATACTGGAGAGCTACAAACTGATCTTTCTTAGATCGACCATCTCTCACGCTCAGATTATCTGATTTCTCTTGACGATAAGCTACGTTGACTAAAAATTCATCTAAGTAATATGATGAGGATACAAAAAGAATTGAGGTGGCACTTTGGTAAAAATTGTATTTCGTGTTGATCAAGGCAGTATCAAACGAGAAATTGCCAATACTGAGCCCTGCAGAAAATGTTTTCACTAGAAATTTTTCTTGATAAAGCTGAGATCCGTAATCGAAATTGTAAGAATTGTTTGTTCTTGGATTAATATAATTTTTGAAATCAAGACTCGCATCATCATAATAAGCCTGGAAGCCAAAGTTTAAATAATGAAGCCTCAGAGACGTTCCCACACCTAAGTTAATTTTTTTCAAATCTGCATGCCTTCTTAAGCTTGCACCCAAATCAAAACCCAAACTATCGCTATTGACTAGAGAAAATCCAGTGGCAAACTGCAATTTTTTAGATTCATAATTTTTCTCAGCATTATTCCGAATCAAAGCCTCTTGATCTAGTTCAATTGAACGGTTTCCAAAAAAAGCATTTTCTGCTAGTGGGCTTATAAGTCCCGCTCCCACATCTGCTGATCCCGTTAAGATATTGTATTGAACTTTATTGTGGCTGCGATAAAGGATTTCTGCCTTGAGCCCATTCACATGGGCCAAGTTACTTGGATTAAAATCAGCCGCACTTCCTAGGCTGGGAAGTGATTTCATCACGGTTTGGCTAGCTCTGCCACATATTTCAAAAATTGAACAATCTTGGGCATGGGCCACACTCACAAGTAAATTAAACAATAAAATAAGCATCTGGTTATTATATTATTAAAATGAGAAGCTCATAGTGGGTAAACATGTCTTTCAATCTTAATCCAATTTAAACTGATAAAAAGACTATAATAATTTATCATCCGTAAGCATTGTAATGCATGATAAATTGAAATTTCGAAGTCATTGCAATTACAGAATTGTTAATGACCTTAAAAAAAATTTACTTGGGAGTGGATTTATTTTTAAGCGAGGAATTAATATTTAATAGTTCACTGTTACTTGACAAAAATGCATCCCCCCCTTCAACCGTTTGAACTAATTTTTGAACCAAAGAATTAAGTAATTCAGCTTGACTTGAGAGAGTTCCTGCAGAATTTGCTGACTCTGCAGAATTCGCAGAATTCTGTTGAGTCACTTGATCAAGCTGAGCAATGGCTTTTGTTATTTCATGAACTCCCTGGGCTTGCTCTTGGCTAGCAGTTGATATTTCTGTTATCATATTCGAAACGCTGGCAACGGATGAAACTATTTCATTTAAAACTTCTTCACACTCGTGAGCAACTCGAGTTCCAGCATCTACTTTTTCTTTTCCATCCAAGATGAGTTTTCCAATTTTTTGTTTTGATTCTCTTACAATTCCCTCTACTACTTTTATACTTCCATCCAGCATATTTGTAATCTCATGAGCAGCAGCACCACTCATAGCTGCAAGATTTCCAACTTCTTCTGCGACAACTGCAAAACCTTTTCCCTGCTCGCCAGCACGAGCCGCCTCAACTGAAGCATTAAAAGAAAGTAGTTTAGTTTGGAAAACAATATCGTTAATAACTGTCGTTTTAGAACCAATCTCGTTAATGATTTTTACAATATTCTCAATTTCTTTGTTAGTTTCATCAATTTGCTTCATTATGCCGTTGTTACTAGTGTTAATTTCTCCAATAGCTTTTATCATGTGCTCGACAACTACCTTTCCTCTTTCTGCCGTACTTAAGCTTTGTTGAGATACAATGGACGATTGGCTTGCATTTTCAGTATTGGCATTGATCATTGAGCTTATTTCCTCAATTGAGGAGGATGTTTCTTGAAGAGAAGCAGCCTGTTCATTATTGGCCTGAGAAAGCTCTTCCAGAAGACGCAGCTATTTGCATAGCAGCCGAACTAACCTGTTGGCTAGCTTCAGAGAGCTTTCCAGAAATCATTTGCAGGCTATTTGAAATTGATATTGATATTTTATAAGAAATAAGCAAAGCAAGTAAAATAATCACACCTGAGATGATATAAAATAATTCTTGAACAAGTATAATTTTTTCAAAAACTGTTTTTTCATTAGCTCGGACCATAACCCCCCATCCCAAGCTCGGCACAAACTTACTGTCGATGATGGGTGTATAGCCTGCGACTTGATTGATATTTTTTCGAGAATGAAGAAAGACTCCAGAACCGTTTTTCTTATTCACTAATTCCTTTGCTAAAATGGAACCTTTTTCTACAAGGTTAAATTTTCCTAAAATATCATAATTATGCATTACTTCGACTTTATTTGAATTTGTAAAAGGATCATAATCAACTAGAATGACTCCGTCTTTATTGATCATAGTCATCTCAGCATCCGGAATTCCATTAGTCCTTAATGTTTCATATAATTTTTGGAACTCGAGCTCAAACCATCTGGATCCGGCCCTGGTAGAAATAACTCCGATGACTTTTCCAGATAGATCTTTTATTGCAGCACTGAAACTTGTGCCATATCTTTTTTCTCCATAAGCCTCAGAGACTATGCTATCAAGGTTAGGATCTTCGGTGTATGTTCCATTAAAACCATTCTTTTCATCAACAGTAAACTTACCCTCAATAACAGACTTGAACCAAGGCTCGTTTTTAAAATTTCTAGAATATAGACTAATTGTCTCAATAGATTTCTTATTTGGAGTAATATCATTTGTAGCAATTAGTTTCCCTTGAATGTCCGTAATTAGAATTAAATCATAAATACCGTACATGACCGTGTATTGGTTTAATAACTGTACAATCTTATCCTTTTCTAGATTGATGATTATTGGGTTGATGGCAAATGGGGCTGTTGAAAAACCCCTTTAGGGCCTTGAAATTCCTCTTCTTGCTTGCGATGATATCTGAGCGGAGGAATTTATGCAGGGAAAGCAAGAGCAACAA
>JAYSPR010000111.1:0-11009 GCA_043721975.1 Bacteriovoracaceae bacterium | reverse complement strand
ACCTAAAACACTTTTCGCCTCACAGGCCCCGGTGGTCTTGGGACTTGCAGTGGCCTATAGTGAAGTAAAAAATATCAATATCAATATCGCTCTCCTCACCGCTTTTTGTGCACTTTTTTTACAAATAGCCAGCAACCTCGCCAATGATTATCTCGATGCTTTAAGAGGCATCGATAATAAAACACGTTTGGGCCCAACTCGTGTGACCAGCTCAGGATTAATTCCTGCAAGCACCATGAAAAATGCCCTGGCCCTTACACTTTTTATTGCACTTCTTTTAGGTCTATTTCTCATGATCCATGGCGGTCCATTCATCATGATCATCGGGGCTTTGTCGCTTTATTTTGCTTATGGATACACTGGTGGGCCTTACCCACTTTCCTATAATGGGCTTGGAGAAGTGGCCGCTTTTATTTTTTTTGGAGTTATCGCCGTTGTCGGTACATCTTTTTTACAAACTTTAGAATTTTCTAAACTTGCCCTCTTTTTAGGTTGTGGCCCTGGACTTATTTCGGCCTGCATTCTTGCCATTAATAATTTGCGAGATATTAAATCTGATACTGAAGGAAAAAAGCGAACCATTGCAGTGAGATTTGGAGAAAAATTTCAACGGCGCCTTTGTTTTATTCTTATTTTATCATCGGCCCTCGTCTGCCTTTACGCTTATCTTATTACTCTTTCAAACATTATGATTCTCGCTTTTTTTCTTCCAGTTTTATTTCACAAAACCTGGCTTCAAATTCTCTATCAACCCATAAGTGAAAAACTCAACCTGGCCCTTCAAAGAACGGCCCAGTATAATCTTCTTTATTGCCTCATTATTTCACTAGGGCTCATTATGAGTTCTAAAAGTGTATGAGTTAATGAAAATTGAAATTAAAAAAGTAGAGCTCAATTACGCCGCCCCCATTTCTATTCGCGGTGAGGAAATAAAAAAAAATACTTTTTTAAATGTCACTTTTAATGATCAAGACTTCTTTTTTTCTTTATTACCCAACTTTCACCAAACTAATTTTGAAGAAATCACTTATGCTTTGAATCACATTTTTCCAAACCATAAGAGCATTGATTTATCATTAGTAGAATTTAAAAAGAAATATTTCGGTCTCATTCAAAGCGATCTCAATATCAGTGGTGAAATTCTTTTTATCATAGAAACGCTTTTATTAAGCCTTATAAAAGTGCCGCCTTTTAGTGAATTAAAAATTAATCAATTATATAATAGTGAAAGATCTCTAGATTATTACCAAGAGACTCTTTGTTTTTGTTTAAAAATTAAAATCAATCCAAGCAATCAAGAAAATATTTTGAAGCTCATCGCAGATCTTCATAAAATAAATCCTACAATCACTTTTAGATTTGATGGAAACAGAAAATTTGAACTCACTGATTTATTAAAGTTTGTCTATCAACTTAAAAATGAAACAAACTATAAGATAGATTATATAGAAGATCCTCTCATTAATTTTAATGAATCCTACATTTTTCAAACAAAATCCACCATTCCACTCGCTCTTGATGAATCGCTAGGTCCCTACTTGAAAAAAAATCTCAACTCTCCCCTCATTCCAGCTATTGCTGTGATAAAACCATCTTTATATGGATTATCACCAGTCTATAAATGGATGGAAAATTATCCTCAAACAAGGTGTATTATCAGCTCTTCTTATGAACACCCCAGTGTCATGAGTTCTCTTACTTTTTTAGCTCAAAATAGACCTACGGAATTTCATGGACTTGAAAATTATTTTAGTCAATAGAACTGAAGTAATTTACTTTTTCTGTCTGACAAATGGTCATCTTTTTTCAAACTAGGCAACATTTCTAGCCTTCTTTAAAATCAAAAGTGAGAGTAAAATATCTCTAGGAGAACCTCTATGAAAAAATCTATCATCACTTTAGGCATAATTCTTACACTTGGAACTGGACTGGTGTCATGTTCACACCAAAAAGTTGAAGGAAACCCAGATAGGGCCCTCGCCAGCAAGCAATGTTGGGATTCTGTTAAGGGTGAATACCATTCTTATTTCGATCAAGTCGAAAAGTGTCTAGAAAAAGAAAGCGAGAAGTGATACTAATCCCGACATATCAACAGATGTGTCGGGGGACCCATGAAAAAGCTATCTTTACTGCTTGCCTTAGTTGCGATTTGTTTCGCTCAGTCTTCTTACGCACTTGATACTTCGGTCCGCGGATTTATCGCACTCGACGCTTTAAACTACGAAAAAGTTCAAAAACAAAAAGGTGCTGCTGTCATTGGTATCGGTGTATTAGATTTAAAAGTCTTCGCTGAACAAGACGATATGTCTGCTTCAATCAAACTCGACTTAGATGGAAAATTAGATAAAGAAAATAATATCTTTGAAGAAGCCTACGCAACTTATAAAGGTGTCCCTAATTTTAGATTCTCTCTCGGTAAAGGTGTGGTTCGTTTCCAAAACCTTCATTGGGGTGCTGTTGAAAACACTTACCAAGATGGTGGATCGGTTATTCAAAGTGATAACGGTTATAGAAAAGTCAGCCGCAAAGCTTTCATTGCCGCTTCTTATGGTGGGCGCTCGCTTGGTTTTATTAACCAATTCACTTTTTGGGGTGATAGTACGGAAATTTCTCAATCTCAAGAAGGGAGATTAGTTTATGTTTCTTCAGGAACTGCAATTGCTAAGCAAATCACGGGTTATAAAACTGAAGAAGTCACAGCTTTTACGACGAGCAAACAAACTGGTTTGGCCAACAAAGCAGAATTTTTCGTTTCAGATGCTTTAAAACTCACGGCCGGTCAGTTCTACTATAAAAATAAAATGCATGATAGACCGAACTACGCTGTAGATTTTGGTGTTAACTACGAAACTGCAGACATCGAAGTTTGGGTTGATATTCTCGCTGGTGTTTCTTCAAAACTTCCTTTTGATTCCTATACGACAAAGAAAAAAGTTGAATACTTCCTCCAGCTAGGATCTGAAAAACCTATCAATGAAAAATGGAGTTTTGTTAATAACTTTGAATTTCTATATCTCAAAGATGAACAACACACTTACAAAACATTCGTAGAAGATGGTGTTACTTACTCACCAACTTCACAGCAACTTGAAAAAAGTGGTGCTATTTATAAGATCTTCACTTACAAAGCTGAAGCGGCCATGAAGTATAAAATCAACAAGTCTGCTCAAATCACTTTTGGTGGTTTATACGAAAGAAAAACCACTGATAGAAATGGTGTAAAAGACCTCTCGTTCGTTCGCGACGTAAGAAATGCGAATGCTGAAGCTTTTAAACTCTCTTCAAGTGTCTCTTTTTGGTTCTAAGATCCTTATCTAAATCTAGGATTTAATTAGTTAATTAAGTATTGTAAGAATTTCACTCTCACTTGCCAGAAAGTTCCTCAAAACATACTTAATCCATGGGGATTACTTTGGGGGACATTGTGGGGATTAAATTTAAGGGCATCACTCTAGTGATGCTTATTGTGGCATCAATCCAAATTGAGGCCAAACAAGCTTCAGATTTTGAGCTTCCTGGTGGAGACCTTATCTACGGAAATGATGACCGACATGAAATCGATTCTTATGAAGATACTGACATTATTAAAAGCTCAAAGTCTGTAGCATTAAGAGTCTCTAAAAAAAGATTGAGTGTTGATAGAGACAATCCAGAACGCCTAATATTTCCTTTTATCACCTTAAAAAAATCTGTCACGAATTTATGTGAAGACGAAAAATACCTTGATCAAATCTCACTTGGGACTTGTTCTGGATTTTTAGTAGGGCCAAAAACGTTGGTCACTGCCGGTCATTGTATGAACAGTGAAAAAGAATGCAATGACAATCGTTGGGTTTTTGGTTTTAAAGATGGTGTGAGAGAGCTTCGTTTAAACCAAGTCTATTCATGTAAAAAAATTATCAGTCAGCGCTATGTCTATTCAGATAAAGAAGTTAGTGATTATGCTGTTATTGAACTTGACCGCGAAGTCACAAGTTATACAGCTCTCAAATTAAGACGTTTTGGTAGAGTCTTTCTTAAAACTCCCTTAGTAGTTGTAGGTCATCCAATGGGTCTTCCCATGAAGGCCACTGACGGTGGGGTTGTCAGTCGAATGAATGATATTGAAAGAGAAAATAAATTTAATTCTTTTTTGCTGAGACAAAATTATTTTACTGCCAATCTAGACGCTTATGCAGGAAATTCAGGTTCTCCCGTCTTTAATAAACGCACAGGAAAAGTTGAAGGAATCCTTATTCAAGGTGCCGAAGATTTTGAATACAATAATGAAAGAGAATGTTTACAGTCAAAACGTTTAAGTAATTCTCACCTAGAGACTTATGAAAAAGTCATGCGTATTACAAAAATTCCAGGGATCTAGATTGATCGACCTTTGAGTTCAACTTCAAAAAATTACTTATTCAAAACCAAAGCAGCTTCTTTAGCAAAATAGGTTAAAATCATATCTGAGCCTGCCCGCTTAAAGGCCCAAAGCATTTCAATCATCGCCTTTTCACCATCAATCATTCCACGCTCGCTGGCCGCTTTAACCATGGCATACTCACCACTCACGTTGTAAGCAGCTATAGGCAAAGTCGTATTGTCTCTCAAGGTTTTTATCACATCGAGATAAGGCAGACCTGGCTTGATCATGAGTATGTCAGCTCCTTCCGATTCATCGAGGTAAGCTTCACGAAGCGCTTCTCTCACGTTGGCATAATCCATTTGATAAGTTTTTTTATCACCTTTTTTTGGTGCAGAATTTAAGGCATCTCTAAAAGGCCCATAAAAACTTGAAGCATATTTAGCGGCATAAGACATGATCGTTACATTGGGAAGATTTTCTTCATCAAGAGCATCTCTGATATAGCCAATTCTTCCATCCATCATATCTGATGGACCAATAATATCAGCTCCCGATCTCGCTTGAACAATTGCCATTTTGGCGAGAACTTCTAAAGTCGGGTCATTTAAAATTTCTCCAGTTTTAGAATCAACGAGGCCGTCGTGTCCATCACTAGAATAAGGATCTAGGGCCACATCAGTCATGACCATTAAATCAGGAAGTGCATTTTTTACTTCTTTAATGGCCCTTTGATAAAGTCCATTAGGGTTATAAGCTTCTGAAGCTTTTTGATCTTTAAGTTTGTCTTCTATGGCCGGAAATAAGGCCACGCATGGAACACCTAAGGCGTAGAGCTCTTTACATTCTTTAATGAGTTCATCAATTGAAAAACGAAAGACTCCAGGCATCGTGAGGATAGGTTCTCGTAAATTGTTTCCTTCTTTTAAAAATAAAGGAGCAATGAAATCATTCGTGCTCAAATGTGTTTCACGAACGAGTCTTCTGATGGCATCACTTTTTCTATTTCTTCGTGGGCGACTAATATTAAGCATAAAAAATCCTTATGGTGTGTTCATACTTAATTTTGCTCTAAAAGCTAAAGCAAAAAAAGAGATTTGTTTCATCATTGAGTTTAGGCCATTGGCGCGGGACATGGAAAGATGTTCACGAAGACCTATATCCTCTAAAAAAGTTGGCTTCGTGGTTAAAATTTCTTCAGGTGTTGATTCACTGTAAACTTTTAAAAGCAAGGCCACAATGCCTTTGACGATAGAAGCATCACTGTCACCTTGAAAATGAATTTTGTCCCCTATTAATTCTGCTGAAAGCCAAACTTGTGACTGGCAACCTTTGACAATATTTGCGGGGATTCTGTTGGCCTCATCCATGGCCGGCATAAGACGACCAAGTTCAATTAAATGTTTGTAGCGCTCTTCCCAATCTTTGAATCTATTAAAATCTAGAACTAGTTGAGCAATTTTGTCGTTAATCATCACTGGCCTATATAAAAGGATCAAAAAATATTTTTCATTTTATCATAGCCCAATATGTTAGACTAGTTTTATGAACAAAAATACCATCACAAAAGGCCGTATTCTCCTCTATCGTGTCTACGACATTGGAGAGGAAGTTGACTTGGAAGGTGCTGAAAAAATTCTCGAGCAAGAGACCACGGCCAGGGCCAAATTTCGCCTAAAGAAAATTAACCAACAGGCCGTCATTGTTTCTAATGATCCCTTGAGTGTGGCCTTGGGAATTTATCAATCAAAAGTCGAAATCAAACTGGGACTCATTCAAGGTGAAGTGAGCGCAAAAATTTGGGAATTCGGGACACTCTCTTTAACTTTTGAGTTTACGATACCACCAGATTCTTCTATCGACGATTTGCGAGTCATTTCAGATCAACTTCAAAATGATGAAGAACTAGATATTTTTGCCAGGGCCAAGGCCCGCGAACTCACTGGTCAAATAAAAGGGGCCATGGCAAAAATTAACGAATGGGAAGTCAATGAAGACTACATTCTCTATTTTATCGAAAGTTTTAAAGACAATTACACGGATGCGACGGCCATTATTGATGAAGAAGATATAGCGGCCCTCATTATTAATGAAGAAAAAGATATTTTATCCCCTCAAATGAGAGAGAGAATTTATAGCAGCAAGCTTCAGTATTATAAAAATGACCTGGCCATTATTGACTGGAATTCCGCTTTTATTATTGAACCAAGCGGGTCCTTAGATATACCTGATGTCATCGAGTTTGCCTTAAACCAACTCTTAGAAATGCGCTACTATGATGATCTTCTCGATAAAAAATTAAAAAATATTTATTCAGCTGTTGAATTAAAAGAAATGAATCTTTTTTCTTCTCGTTATACTGACCTGGCCCTTGAAGCGGGACAAAAATATATTGAGATTGCTGAGATTGTTGAGAGTGTCGAAAACTCACTCAAGGTGATTGGAGATCTCTATCACTCGACTGTGTTTAGAACGGCTTCTAATAAATTTCGTTTCAGTGATTGGCAGAAATCTATTGATAATAAGTTAGATAATTTGGCGGAGCTTTGTAAGCTTCTTTTAGACAATATCACTTCAAAGCGCAGTCATATTTTAGAGCTTATCATTATTGCTCTTATTTCTATTGAGCTCATTCCCTTTATTGCTCAGCTCGCTAATGTCTTTAGATAATTTCGAGATAATTTAGTTTAAAGCAGGCTTCACTTGAATAGTAAGACCTTTATAACTGATCTTTGATAATTGATTTACTTTCGCTACAATTTCTTTTTTAAAGAAAGCTTTAGCTCCACTGGCATTAGAGAATTTGATCTCTAGAGAGATTTCATCTGATAACTTGCCGCGTTTAGGGTTGAGTTCAATAAAGACATTTCGATTGCCAATCATCTTTTCAAGTTCAGCACTTTGATAAAAAGGCATCATAAGGTCCGAGCTGGTCGTTTTATTTTTTGATTTAATTTGTAAGTTCAAATTCACTAATTGAGAATTTGGATTAATAGAAGCGAAAGTATTATTGATTGAGACAAAAATTAAAGCGGCACCTAAAAAAGTCTTCGCCTTTAAAAAATCCATTTTTTACCCTCATAGCAAAAAAAAATCATTGTTGATATTTTTAGTATAGAGAGTTTGATGAGCGGCTGGCAATTTTTATTTTAAAACAATTTTTTAATTTCTAAAATTTCTGGAAGATTAAATAAAGAAGCATCAAGTGCATCCTTAAAATTTATTTTATATGACCTAAGAGCAATTCCTTCACTCTTAAATTTTATCGGGGAAGAATAAAGCACGTCTCCAACAATAGGATGGCCATGCCTGAAGAGCTCATATCTCAACTGATGAGACCTGCCAGTGACAGGGTTTAATTCCCAATGAAAAAGACCTTCTTCATCAACCTTTTGTAAGCTGGCCTTTGTTATAGATTCTTTTCCACCTGGTGATTCGTAGGCCCTTTTTTTTCCCCGAAGTAATTTACACTTCCAAAGCATTTCTTCATTAAGAAGAAATTCTTGAGTGGCGACAGTAGTATCAATGGCCGCTTGAGATTGAGCATAATAAGTCTTTGTGACTTCTTTTTTTTCAAACCATCTATTTCCACTTTGCTGGGCCTTTGGAGTCTTGGCAAACATAATAAGGCCCGAAACCTCATAATCTAAACGATGAATGGGAAATAGTCTTATTCCTAGGTCATGTTCTAGAACTCGACCTAATACAGGTCTTGCGTCCTCTTCATTTAAGCGAGAAGGTACGCTTAAAACGAGGGCCTTTTTATCGACGATGACAAAATGATCATTATTTAAAACGACGGTGTAGTGAGAGCTCACTTCGCGCTCGCCCCATAATTAGGTAAAACTCTTGCACTGGGGTCCGTCACATTGCAGTTATCCCAAGTTTGGTTAGGCATCCAATAATCGGGAATAAGCACTTCACGACCAGGATAAAAGCTTTCAAAAATTTCTCGGTACATGAGAGATTCTTTAGTGAAAGGAGCTTTATGGGAGTATTTTTTCTTTTTTGTCTCAAATTCACTTTCACTGTACATTTTATCAGCACTGGCCTTCAATTCATCAACCATACTATGACCAACAGCATCTGAAAAAGCAGCTTTGTCTCTCCATAAAATATGATCAGGTAGAAGCTTCTTACCTTGAGATAGGGTGTTAAATGATTCTCGAAGTAAAAATTTTCCCATTCCTGTCGTATTCATTTTATGGAGAGGATTAATTTTCATCACGTATTCAACAAAGTATTTATCAGAAAAAGGCACTCTCGCTTCCAGTGAATGAGCTGAAATTGATCTATCGGCCCTAAGAACATCGTAGAGATAAAGCTCGCGAATTCTTTTAGCGGCTTCTTTTTGAAACTCTTCCGGACTAGGGGCAAAGTCGGTATATTTGTAACCAAAAAGTTCATCACTGACTTCACCTGTGAGTAAAACTTTTATATTCGTTGTCTCTTTAATCGCCTTACAAACTAAGAACATTCCTACCGAAGCCCTAATGGTTGTAATATCCCACGTTTCCAAATGATAAATAACAGTCTTCAGGGCATTCATAACATCGCTGACTGTCATGGTGATATTGGTGTGATTGGCGCCGATATAAGTCGCTACATCTTGAGCATATTTTGAATCAATAGCATCATCAGTCATCCCGATAGAAAAAGTTCTGATGGGTTTTGAGTTAAGTTCTTGAGCGATGGCACAAACTAAACTTGAATCGAGACCACCACTTAATAAAAAACCTACTTCAGCATCAGACTGGAGCCTTTTTTTGACTCCATCTCTCAAGAGACTGTTAATGCTTTTTTTAATGACTTCGATGGAATCAAGATGAAAGGCATCTACTTTTGATAAATCGTGATAGCAAACAAATTTCTCTCCATCATAATAATATCCTGGAGGAAAAGGCGTGACTTCAAGGCAACTCTCCGTGAGCGCCTTAACTTCAGAGGCAAAGGCCAGTTTGTTATCTTTTGTTTTCCCATAAAAAAGCGGACGAATACCCATAGGATCTCTGGCAGCTAAAATTTTCTTTTTAGATTTATCCCAAATCACTAAAGCAAATTCAGCGTCGAGATTTTTAACTAACTTTTCCATTCCCCATTTTTCATAGAGAGGAAGTAAAACTTCACAGTCAGAATGAGAAATAAAAACATGAGGGGCACACTCAATTTTTAATTGAGGGTAATTATAAATCTCTCCGTTACAGACGAGTAAATTTTCTGAAGCCTCTAATTTAAAAGGTTGGGCCCCCGAAGGTGACAGATCCATAATGGCCAGTCGATGAAAACCAATAAGACCACCGTCAAAGGCCACTATTTTATGATCGTCAGGACCGCGGTGAATGAGAGTATTAGTAAATTTTTGGAAAGACCCGAGTGTTTTAGAGTGAAAATTTGAATCAAAATCACCTTCGATGACGATAAAACCACACATTGACAATAACTCCTCTGATTTTTAATCCTCAGATTTGAGGAACAGGATTATTATTGTAGCTTTGAATCTATAATTCTGGAAGGGTATTGAGGTTAAATAAATGAGAAGCGCATTTTGACCTTTCTTCAAAGACAATTTGCCCCCGAGAAAGAACAAAAACTCCACCTAACTGCAAACTATCCCCTTCAACTTCTCCAATACCATGCCCCTTAACCAAGCCGGCATAAATTCCTCTCAGCCAAGTGGCCGGGCCAAAGAGTTGCATTAAGGTTCCACGTTTCAGATTCAAACTGTGATAAAGCTTTTTCGCAGGGTCCGAAATATGATGAACGGAACCTTGGTAATACTTAGAGAAAAATTCATCGCCATGGGCCTTATCGCTCATGTGCACATAGACGAGAGTAAAATTTTTTCCAAGAATAGCTTCATCAATTTTGGCAATTTCTGAAACGGTCTCTCTACAAAATGTGCACCCAAAGTGACGAATAAAAACTAACAAAACGTTGCGCTCGTTAGATAGATCTAAAAGTGTTTTATTTTGAGAAGTTTTGACAACATTGACTAGGTCGTGAAACCTTTTCGGCGCACTTTCTTCATAAGTGTTTTCAATGTAGCTAGCGTTTAAAACTCCCACAAACGGGAAAAATAAAGCGAAATGGAATATAAAAAGGGCCCCGCCAGTACCGAAGTCGTAAAAACCAGAAACTGTAAAATAAAGAAAAACAGCGGATGCAGACAAAGCCGTCAAACCGCAAATGAGAATAACTGGCCAGTATCTCGCTTTATCTAAGCTCGCAATAATTAAGCCTAGACTCAAAAAACAATAAATTAAACCAACAAAAACAATAAATGCTGAGGCATTCGCTAATGGAATAAAACTATTTGGAGAAAAGAGGCATAATAAACCCCACACTAAATTAAAAAGTGCTCCAATTTTGAGTATATTGCGCGAAATAGTAGGGCTGAAGTAAGTTTCCATATTTAAATAGTCTAACCAATAACAGATTCTAAGTATATGAGACTGTCTTTAGACAAGCTTAGACAAGCACAAATGATTAAAATTTTCCTAAAGTCAGGTCTCCACTAGCACTTGTCGCGCCAATTTTGACCATGTAATCAGCACTTTCCCCAATTGGGTTATGCTTTGGCCCCCAAATCACTAGACACCTAGTTTAATTTGCTTTTTTATACTCTATCGGGCTCATCATTCCAAGTCCCGAGTGTGGTGCTTCTTCA
>JAYSPR010000110.1:0-3950 GCA_043721975.1 Bacteriovoracaceae bacterium | reverse complement strand
TACGCTCTCAGAATTTCATTAAGTCCTGAAATCGGTAATCCAAAACTTCTCGTCACGGCTGCCACTCATGGCGATGAACTCATAACGACAGAAGTGCTTTTTGTACTTTTAAATGAACTTCTTCAAGGAAGAGAGTCAGACTCACGTCTTGCTAAAATTTTAAGTCATCGGGATCTCTATTTCATCCCTGTCGTTAGCCCTGATAGTTTTGAAAATCGAGAGCGGTATGTAGGAGGAATTGATCCTAATCGCAGTTTTCCATGGCCAGAAAACCTTAAAAACCAAGGCGTCGATGTTATTACTGCACTTATGAACTATACAGACAAAATGAAATTTGCAGGCTCACTTGATTTACATGCTTATGGAAAACTCGTCATGTTTCCGTGGGGCTATACTAAAAAAGCACCTGACTCAAAAGATGAAGCTTCATTTCGTGATCTCGTCTTATCAATGGCCCGAGATAATCAGTATGAAGCAGGGCAAATTTCAACAACTATTTATATTGCTAAAGGAAGTTCAGCCGATTATTTTTATTGGAAAACTGGAACGAAGGCCATTGCTGTAGAATTAGGCACACAGAAAATTCCTGACTACTCCCGGATTCCTCTTATTGCCAATGAAGCGAGAGAGATGCTATGGACGTTCTTAGAATATTTTAATTAAATAATTTTTTAAGGGAAAAGTTTATGAAAGTCGAAGCCTCACACATTTTAGTGAATCAAGAATTTGAAATTAAAGATATTGAAAAAAAACTAGCAGAAGGAATTTCATTTGAAGACCTGGCCCGTGATTTCTCTAACTGTCCCTCTAGTGAGCAAGGTGGATATCTAGGAGAGTTCGGCAAAGGGATGATGGTTCCATCTTTTGAAAAAGCAGCTTTTGCTCTTATGCCGGGTGAGATTTCTGCACCCGTGCGAACTCAGTTCGGCTTTCATTTAATTAAAAGAATTAAGTAGGAACGATTTATTCTTTTTGTGCGATTCCCATATAAGACAATAGTAAATTCTTAGTCAGTTTAAACTTCAAACTTTTTGGAACAATGCCAGTAAAATAATTTTTTATGGGTATTGTTGTGAAGATTGGTTTAATTCCAATCATGTCTTCTGTTCTCATTTGAGCATTCTTGCAAAATTGTATTAGTTCGCGTGGTTTAATAAACAGATTGAGAACGTGCATATCTTTTGGAGTATTTTTAACAAACCATTCAACAAATTTAATAATGATTAAATAAGCTAGTGGATTGCGATTAAAAGTATGAAAAATAAATAAACCTTTAGGTTTTAGTACACGAGAAAATTCCTTGATAACATCATTAGGTCTATCGACATGTTCTAAAAAATCCATGGCCGTCACAACATCAAAACTTTGATCGGGAAAAGGGAGTTTATAAGCATCAGCTGTAAGATAAGCAACTTTTTTGGTAGCATCGTGTTTATGTGCAACATTCAGGCTTTCTTCTGAAAGATCGACACCAGTCACCTGAAGACCTGCTAAGGCCAGCTCGTTACTGAGAAATCCGGCACCACAACCAACATCTAAGACTTTAGTCGTTGGTGATAAAAGATTATGATTTTTAATTTTATTTAGAATCCAAGGAGTTTTTGTTTTAGATTCAGCTCTTAAGAGCGCAATAGGATCATCATCGGCAGTATACCATCTATCACCATAGAGATTATAAAACTCGTTGTTTACTTTTTTCATAAAATCTCCAATAGAAAAGTTGATAAAGCATAACTAAAAAAAGAACAAAAGGTTGAATCATTAAAAAGGTTGGATTTAACTGATTCATCCAAATATATCCAGCACACAAAAAGGTAACAGGATGAAGAATAAAAAGCATAGCATGGAGCCAGTTTTCTGAAGCCTCACATTCTACAGTATGGACAAATTCATCTTTAGTGATGATTAAACATGAAAGGGTACAAAGAGCGATATAAACTTTAAGATTGGTCTCTGTGGCCTTTGTTTGAGCGATAAATAAGTAACTTAAAAAAACAAAAAATGTGTCAATCGGATGGCCCAGTTGCTCCCATTTTTTTAGTCCGCGCTTACGATGAAAATAAAGCTCATCAAATAGCATAGCAATCGCCTGAAGTGATAAAGGAAGCAATAGCCAAAACATTAACAAACCTCGAATAGTGATCCAAAAATAGTTAGACCAGGTCCAAAGGCAAAACTTATAATTTTTGTGCCTACTGGATATTGATTTAATAAAATTTCATTCCATACATGAGGTAATGTCGCCGATGACATATTTCCACGTTCAAAGAGAACTTTTCTGCTTTCACTAATTTGCTCTTCTTTTAGTTCAAGGGCCTCGGCCACTGAATCAATAATTTTCGGTCCACCTGGATGAATTGCAAAAATTGATTTCAAACCAGTATCTATTGTTAGTCCGGCTTTCTTAAAAAGTTCATCAGTGAATATTTTGAGTTCAGGTTTGATTTTCATTGGCACTTCACGAGAGAGATTCATTTGCATTCCCCATGAAGCCGGTATCCAGCTCATGTCTTCTTGTGAATTGGGAATAACTTTTTCCAAGATGGCCAAAACTTTTAAGTTCATGCCTTCTTCTTTTAACTTTGTCGTAGCAGTGTATTTAACATGTCCATCAGCAAACAGAGTTTGGACGACCATTTGCTCAGGAGTCTGAGCGAGAGCATTCATATGTAATCCACACAATTCATTATGGATTATATCTGCAGTATAATGAGCATTGGGATCTAAATTCTCTGAAACAACTAAGCCGCGAGCAAGTCTGATGGCCGGAAGTGAAGCGTAGCACCCCATGTGATAAGCATGACTAATGCCGGTTCTTTTTTTCCACTTTTCTTCGCTTACGATTCTTTGAGGTGCACTTGGAGAGATATACCCCGTACAAGAAACATGGACAATATGATCTGGTCTATTAATTTCAGAATTCAAGTCATAAAACTTATTCATGACTTCATAGGCCTTCTCTGAAAAAAAGAGAGCTCGCTCGTTAATATCAACACCATTACAGTGATTTTCATCGATCTTATAAATTCTATTTTGTGTAAAATCTAGACTATTGATATCGTCGCTTTCGCAGTAGCGCTGTGAAATTTGCGCGGGCTTTACACCGTAACGTCTGAAGAGTTTGTCGATTAAATCAGAAGATAATTTTTCAGTTTTTGATGAAGCACTCTCTGCGGTTTGGTGGCACTTAATAATCCAATCAATAAGCTGTTCTTGAGAGGCAACATTTTTAGGCTTAATAATTAAAAATTGATTTAAATAAACAGGTAGCATAAAACCCTCTTGCCAAATATTGTCGTTCTCCGAACCGAACTTAGTCCTTAATTGTGATAAGTCCTAGTCACATATTTTTAATTGTAATTCTTACCTTAGACGAAACCTAGTCTATTTGATCCAAGAAGAATTTTAGGATTCTTTTTTTCATGACTACAGTGGAAATCGATCCGCCAAGATGACCCGTATTGAGTCTAATTGTCTCTTTTGCTGGACAAGCTTGGCTTAAAAGTTCCTGGTTATATGTAGGAACTTTTTCATCTTTCAAAGCTATGACTTGCACAAAGGGGACCAATATATTTGAACAAATATTTTGTATATCGTTTTGAAGATGACTTCTTAGGTAATTTTCATATTCTTCGTCAGTATGTAGACCAAGTACTTTTTTATGATGGGTTCTGAAGCTCGCTATTTTGTCGACTTTTGAACGTGCGTAAATAGAAGGATAATCAACTCCTGCAGTCGCAAACCAAAGGCCTTTCACTCGATTTAAATATGAGGCGATAATAAGACTTCTAAAGCCCCCTTGACTTGCACCTAATACAAAAACTGGCAGATTTGGTTGTAATTTTAAGATTTTTTCAGATTCTTCCAGAAATTTTTTAGCTAATAAGTAGGGCTTATTAAATTCTAAATCAAGCACCTGAGTATCGGGTGTTTCGGAGTCAATTTGATTA
>JAYSPR010000109.1:0-8230 GCA_043721975.1 Bacteriovoracaceae bacterium | reverse complement strand
TGGACAACATCGACATCAGTTGCTCGTCCCTTAAAAGGAGCGACTCTTTTAAGAGTTATGTGTGCTGGAGCTGTAAAGAATTGTGAATACGCTGATTTTTTTTCCCAGGCCTGGTGAAATCGTTCTGAATGCCCTACTTGTAAAACAACCGGATTTGATTTTAGAAGTTCATGGAGCTTTAAAGCTTGTGTCGTGGTTTCAGTAACTGGTTTCTCACAAAAAACATGTTTATTATTTTTAAGTAAATATTCAACAATATCAAAATGAAAGGATGTTGGTGTGACAACAATACCGGCATCAATATCATGGATACATTTTGAAATATCATCGACAACAACAGCATTAGGATGAGCTTTTTTAGCGAGCTCAATTCCAGAGGGATACTTTTCAACAATATATTTTAATTCTGAAACTTCAGGAAAACTCTCAGCTTTCTGAGCATGCCACTTTCCTAGATGTCCATAACCGATAACAGCAACACGTATTTTTGACATATGATTTTATCCTATGAGTTAAATGGAGCAATACCGATTTCGGTTTTTTTAATTTGCTCAATCATTTCTTGAACAACTCTGTTGTCTTTAAATTCGGCCATGAATTCTTCGTGATCAACAAAAGTTCTTGGTGAAAGTGCCGAAGCCTCCATCGTGCGATAGAAATCTACTACTTCAGAAATTTCTTGTTTTGAGTAGCCTTGGCGACGAAGACCAATGATATTGATTCCTTTTAAGTACACTCTATTACCAAGGGCCGTACAAAAAACAGGAATATCGCGGTCAATGGCCGAGGCTCCACCAATATAAGAACCTCTACCTAAAGTCACAAATTGAGAAACATTTGTTCCACCACCAATAATGACACGATCGCCCACTTTTACGTGGCCTGCGAAGTTAGTTGAATTAGCAATTGTGACGTTATTTCCGATTCCCACATCATGGCCAGCATGGACGTAGGCCATGAATAAACAATTACTGCCAATTGTAGTCAGACCATTTTCTTTTAAGGTTCCACGGTGAATAGAAACATACTCTCTAAAAATATTGTTATTTCCAATGACCGTTCTTGTAGGCTCACCTTTATAAGAAGTATCTTGTGGAGGAGCTCCGATTGAACATCCTTGAAAAAACTGATTCCCTTCTCCAATCGTCGTATGGCCATCAACAACGACGTGTGAATGAAGAATTGAATTAGCACCAATTTCTACATTGGGACCAACGATACAAAATGGACCAATTTTTACAGATTCATGAATTTTAGCATTATCAGAAACAATTGAACTGGGGTGAATAAGACTCATAAAATATTCCTTGTTTGTTAACTCATTTTTAAAGAGGCAAGCACTGTGACTTCACTCATGAGTTGATCATTGTGATAAATTTTACATTCACTAGTTATCATTGGCCCTCTTAACTTGAGAGTGCGACTCATAATTTTTAATTCCATATCGGGAAAAATAGGGCGGCGAAAACGAGCTTCATTAATACCTAGTAAGGCCACATCCATTTTCATTGCAAAAGGGTTTTCATTTAAAAGTAAAACGACAAAGCTAGTCGCTTGGGCCATCATCTCTACCTGAACGACACCCGGTAAAATAGGATAGTCCGGAAAATGGCCGGCAAAAATAGCATGGTCTTTTTTAGTATGGTAGTAAGCAACAACCTCAGAATCTTGAATGTCTTTTATTTCAAAGATTTTTCCTGGAGCCTGTTCCTTTCCTGGAACAATGACTGATCCAACCGAATCAATAAATAAAAAAGGGTCTCTATGGGGAAGAATTTTTCTTACTTGGTCACTATTAAGTAACATTACACACTCTCCTTAATTTTTTTCTAAACTTAGCTTGCGAACGAGGGCCATCCCTTTAATCCACTCTTTTATATTACGTGCAGGAAATCCACCAACGGCAGCTCCGTCTTCAATATTATTCGTGGCCCCAGAAGCTCCGGCCACTTGAACACATTTCCCTATTTCTAATCCATTAGCAGCACCAGCTTGTCCGCCAAAAACTGTAAAATCACCAATGTTAGTGCTTCCACCGATGGCCACTTGACCACAGAGAATCACTCCAACTCCAAGTTTGCAATTGTGTCCAACTTGAACAAGATTATCCATTTTCGTTCCAGGTCCAATAATCGTTGGGGAAAAACTTCCAGAGTCGATACAACTATTCGCTCCTATTTCGACATCATCTCCAACAATCACGCTGCCCATGTGCCAGACTTTGTGATGAACACCTTTACTAAAGTTGTATCCAAATCCATCAGCACCAATCGAGCAATGCGCGTGAATGCGAACATTGTTTCCAATCTTCACGTTTCTATAAAGTGTAGTGTTAGGATAAATTTCACTTCCTTCACCGATATGAACTCCAGACATTAAAACAACACCTGGATGGATTTTTACATTGGCACTTATTCCAACATTTTCACCGACAAATACACCTTGAGCAATCCATGCTGTAGGATGAATTGTACTGGTTCCCATTTGCCGTCCATCAACCATGTCGTTAATATTTTGAAATTTTTCTTCATAAAACGGTTTTGAGAAAAACGACATAGACAAACTAACGTCTGTGGTTGTCGCAAGCCAATAGGCTTTTATTTTTAGGGCCTCAAGCTGTTCAGGGCTTAAGCCATCAAAAAATTTCTTTTCAACAACAACACCGATTGAAAGTGCATCTTCACTTTCAAGAAATAAGTTAAGAAAATTTTTATTTTTTATAAAAAATAAATGACGTGGAAGAAATTCAGATTTATCTGTTATACCCTCAACGATGAGTTGCTCACTCTCATTACTATTTTCTGAATCAACTAATGTGAAAGATTCATCAAATTTCTTCAGCTGGCCTAGTTTCATAAGAAACCTCTAACAAAGTGAAGGGACCCATAGCCTAAAAGCCCTGGGTCCCTGCAATATTTAAAAATTTAAAATTCTAAACTATTTAGGAAATTTTTTATTGTAAGATTTTACAACTTCATCCGTTAAATCTTTTTCTGATTTAGAGTAAAGAATTGGAGCTGTTGCTGATTCATAAACTAAATCAAGGTCTGCCGATTTTGAAACTTCATCAACAACACCTTTAACTCTCTCAAGAATTGGTGTTTTTAATTTTTGTTCCATATCTTGGATTTCTTTTTGAAAACTAGATGTCTTTTGTTGAATTGCTATGATTTTTTCTTGAATCTCACGCTCTTTTTTTGCTTTTTCTTTATCGTTGATGACTGTCGCTTTTTTAGCGTAATCATCTTGAAGCTTTTTAATTTTTTCTTCTTCTTCCTTTAAAACTTTTTGTTTTTCATCAAAAGATTTTTTAAGTTGGTCGCGAACTGCCACACCTTGGTTAACAGTAATCAACACTTTTTGAATATCGACTTTACCAATGTTAACTGCTGAAAAAGCAGATGCTGAAAGGGTGAGTAGCACAAGGGCGAATAGTGATTTCATAGTATACTCCTTCATATATTTTAGAATAATTGTCCTATATCAAAATGAAACTGAGAACCTTGTTCTTTATATTTACCAGTTAGTGGATAACCAAATTCGAATCTCAAGACCCCAATTGGTGAAAACCATCTAAAACCAAAACCGTAATCAGTATAAACCCTAACTTTTTTAACGTCACCTGCGTGTCCAGCGTCAAAGAAAAGAACCCACTTGAGGCCTGCTTCTCTTGAAAGTGGATGTTGCAATTCAATATTGGCAAAAGACATGAACTCTCCACCGATATTAAAGTTCTGAAGCTTGCCATCCGTTCCGACAAGAGCGCGCGTTGGACCGATGTCCTCAAAAGAATAACCTCTAAGATTTCGTGAGCCACCTAAAGTAAACTTTTCAGTTCTTGGAATTCTTCTACCGATCTCATCTAACTTTCCAGCATAAAATCTTGAACGGAAAATAAGATCCCCAACAACCGGATAATAACCACGAGCCTCCGCTTCATTTTTTATCCACTTCTTCTCTCCACCAACACCGGTAAATTCTGTTGTGTAGCTTAAGAAAAAGCCTTTTCTTGGGTCTGAACGATCATCTCTTCTATCGTGAACAATTGAAGTTTGAACAGAAGAGGCTATCCCGTTTTCTAAAGTGACATCGATTGAAGGATCGTCGACTTTCTTGATCGTCGTATCTTCAAGTTTATAAGTCACATAGAGATTCGTGAAAGTCATAACGGGATAACCAACTCTCACATTGAGGCCTTTTCGCTTTTCACTATAAGAAGCTGAGGTGTCGTTATTTGAAACAAATATACCGCCACCAAGAGACCACTTAGAATCAAACAAATAAGGCTCAGTAAAATCGATACTAAAAGTGTTAGAAGTTTTAGCTAAGTTCAAACTAAAAGAAAGATTTTGCCCAAGACCCCTAAAGTTAGACTGCGTAACAGAAGCTTGGAAAAATCCACCAGTTGCGGTTGAGTAACCAGCTCCGAGAGAAATTTGCCCAGTATTTTTTTCTTTAACAGAAACTTCTACATCGAGAATATCTTCTTTGTCTTTTGGAGACACAGTATTAAACACAATTGATTCAGGTTCAAAAAATCCCAAACGCTGAACATTTTCTCTCGATTGACGTAGGGCTGTTCCATTAAACTTTTGGCCTTCATGAATCGTGATTTCACGGCGAACAACCTTATCTCTAGACTTTGGGTTTCCCTTAATTTTAATTCGACCAAAGTAAGCGATTTTCCCTTTTTCAAAAGAAAACTCCACATCGACTTTGTTTTCACCAGGAACTACGTTGAGATTTCTAATAACGTTCGCGAAAGCATAACCTTCATCTTGATAGAGCTCTGTGAGGGTCTGTATGTCTTTTCGGAGAGACTCTTCCGAGTAAGTTTCTTGCTCTTTCATGACCATCTTTTCGCGAAGATCATTTTCAGGAAAAAGCACTTCACCTTGGAAGCTAATTTTATTGATGGTAAATTGAGGGCCTTCTGTGAGTTTCATGGTGATGAAAACCCATTTTTTATCTTCAGAGACCGTGATTTCTGGAGTGCCGATATTAATTTGTAGGTAACCCTTCATTCGATAAAAATATTTCAAACGTTCAATATCGTTTTGAAAATTGATTTCTTTAAAATTTCCTGAGCCAGACAAAAATGAAAACAAACTGTCTTCTTGTGTTTGCAAGATGCTTTTAATTTCTTCGTCTTTAAAAGCGATGTTTCCAAGAAAACTAATTTTTTTAACTTTAACTTTATCAAATTCTTTAACATTAAATATGAGTTCAACATTTTCTTCATTTAATTTTTTTTCTTGAAAATCAATTGAAGCCAAGTTAGCCTTTTTCTTCATAAAACTTAAGAAGGCCTTGAACATCTGTTTTTACTGTCGTGCTGTCTAAAATAGAAAAAATCTTTGATTTAACTTGTCCCTTGAGATCATCATCTGATAAGCCGTCGTTTCCTTCGAAAGTAATTTTGGTGATGATAGGTTTTTCTTTTAAGGAAAATTTTAAGATATTGAGCCCCTTTTCTTCTTCATGGTGGGCTTCAACACTGTCGAAATATTTCATGGAATAAATTTTTTCGAGGTCTTTTTTAAGTAAGTAGTTATCGAGCATCATGCCCGGCTTAGAATTAATTTTTTCTAAGACGGCTTCCTTTTCAACTTTTTTTATTCCGACGACGTCAATGCGATCAATTTTAAAATAATCAACTCGATTTCCTAAATCTTCGGCACCGTAAGACGAAGCCCCACAAAGTGACGAAATAAGTGACACGATAAAGAGGAATAAATGAATGAATTTCAACGGCATTTTGCGTCCACTTTCCGATTAAAAAACTAAGGTATTAAAAGTAACAAGAACATTTTAATGTGCAAAGTGAATTCACATTAAAGAGTGTTAATGCAAGCTCATTGCGTTATTAGCACGCCATCTTTCATGACAAATTGATTAGAAAAACTTTGAGCAATCTGCGGATCGTGAGTGACGACAACCAAGGTCGAATGAAATTCTTTTGCCAAGTGGCGCAAGAGTTGAATAACTTTTTTTGAATTCTCCGAATCTAAATTTCCAGTTGGCTCATCGCAAAGAAGCAAGCGTGGCTTTAAAGAAAGAGCACGGATAATATTCACCCTTTGTTGTTCACCACCTGAAAGTTCAAAAGGGAACTTTGAGAGACAGTGAGAAACTTGTAAATGATCTGCCAACATCGTCGCTCGTTTTTTGACTTCGTCAGTCTCAAGACCACCGAGTCTCGCTGGCAATAAAATATTATCTAAGCAGTTCATTGAAGATAATAAAAAGTGAAATTGAAAAACAAATCCCACATAACGATTGCGATAAAGAGCGAGCTCTTCGTCGGTTAAATCACCCAAGTTTTTCTGGTTAACTATCACCTTGCCTTCAGTTGGACGTTCTAGGCCGCCCAATAAATAAAGCAGAGTTGATTTTCCTGAGCCTGATGCTCCCCTTATGAGATATTCTTCGCCTTCGTTCATCGTGACACTCACACCGTTAAGTGCCTTTGACTTAGGATAAAACTTTTTGACGTTTTCAATTTTAATCATAATGTTTTGGCTCATACAAATTCCTGGCGGAGGCCTTCAAGCAAACTTTTATTTTTGAGATTGCGAAGCAAATAATAAGTAATTAATAGTATCCATAAAAGAGCAAGCGCAAAGACAAAAAGATAGTCTTTCCATGAAATGTAGAGATCAATTCTAGGCATGTGATAAATTTCTGGAGGCAGTTCAAACAGACCAACATTCTTGAGCAAATAACGAAAAGCCTGAACAAAAAAGATCGCTAAAAAAGCTGAAGACAGCCAAAGGGCCATGACTAACTTTGTCCACAACTGACTCATGGATTTTTTTGAAAGACCTAAAGCCTTGAATAAAAAAAGTTCTTTAGATTTTTTTTCATTAATAAAATAAATAAAAGCTAAAACATTAAAAACAGATATCACGACAATTAATTGTAAAATCAGACTGATTAAAACTTTTTCAGCTCGAACAGCATCTATTAGGGATGAAAACTCACGCCAGTAAGGTTTAAAATAAAATTGATTCCCAAAAGTAAATTCTAATTTATCGGCAAAATCCTCAATGATTTTTAAATTATCTTCAAGTAGTTTAGCCGGAAATGGAGCATTGATGGCCACCATATTCAAGCGATTATGGAGTCCTAAGATTTCTTGAATTTCACCAATGTTTGCATAAACCATTCTTGAGTCTTTTTGAAAAACTCCGTGTGAGATTATTTTTTTTACCGTGAAACGATTAAGCGTGGGCATATTTTTAAACTCAGACCCACCACGACCAAAAGCTAAAACGACTTCATCTCCGATGTCGATATGGTGAATGCGAGCAATCTCTGAGCCAATCGCCACAGAGTGCGCTTCTAAATCGAGTTTAAGATTTACAATTTGACTGTAATTTTTATCAATACCTTTAACCAAAACCCCACGGGATTCATCATTAAAAATAAGAAAGCTTTCCACTTGAACCAGGCCAGAATAATGGCGAACTCCAGTTGACTCAATTTCAGTTTTCATCTTATCTGAAAAAAGAAAAAAACCTGAAGTTGACTGCATACTAATATCGCCAGAAGACTTTTTTAGTCCCGATCTAAGGGCCCTTTCAAAGCCATTCATAATTCCCACGGTGGAAAGAATGACCGCGATTGAGAAAGCGAGACCAACCCAAACACCAATGAGAAACTTTCTAGAAGTTGCATTGTCGAGAAAAAGCATCATGAATAGTCTAAAGTTATTAAACTTCACTATTGGTTCCTTCTTCTACTGTCCATCTTAAAAACGCATCAATAAAACTATCGAGGTCTCCTTCTAAAACTTTATCGGGCTGCGAAGATTCAAAATCTGTGCGGTGATCTTTGACTAGTTTGTAGGGATGAAGAACGTAAGATCTAATTTGTGCTCCCCAGGCGATGTCTTTTTTACTTGCTTCCAAAATAGCTTCTTTGGCCCGTCTTTTTTCCATTTCTAATTCATATAAACGCGAACGCAAAACTTTCATGGCCTGGGCCTTGTTTTGCAATTGTGAGCGTTCGTTTTGACAAACAACAACTAGGTTGGTTGGTAAGTGAGTCAACCTAACGGCAGAATCAGTTGTATTGACTCCTTGACCACCAGAACCACCTGCGCGGTAAACATCTATTCGCAAATCTTTATCTTGAATATCGATTTCAATAGTGTCGTCGATTTCAGCAGAAACAAAAATTGAAGCAAAAGATGTGTGCCTTCGCCCAGCGGAATCAAAAGGTGATA
>JAYSPR010000108.1:0-7265 GCA_043721975.1 Bacteriovoracaceae bacterium | reverse complement strand
AAAATGAAATTGATCTAAAAAAAGCAGAGATGAATAGAAAATTTGTCTACCTAAGCTTATCCCTCCAATTGACTGCAAAAATCATTGCGGCCCTTGAAGCTGCTGCTGAAAGTGGCACCGGTGGAGCATTGCTAGCAAAAAATGAATTTTGTTTTCAATCAAAAATGGCTCAGCAAAAAATAGAGGAAGAAAAAACTAGGCAACTTTTAGCTGGAGAATCGGTAACTCACAGAAGCACGGCCTTGACTGATTATGCAAATAAGGAGAACGAACCCTGGTATGTTAAACCCTTCCAATGGCTGGCGGGAGGCTTGGGGGTAATTGAAGATAGTAATGTGTTTCAGAATTATAAAGATTTGCGTAAAGGTGTGTCTAAAGAACAAAGAATTCGAGATGGTACAACTGGTGGGATGAACGGTACTGAAGCTAATGCTGGTGCTGTCTTTATGCAGGTAGCAGAGAGTGCTGCTTATGCTGAGGAAATGATTGTAGATGTAGTTATGGACGTTTTGCAGAAATGGAGCAAGGGAAAAAATCGGCAGACAATGCAAGATGAAATCAACGGAATCAATAAACAAAAGATTCCGTCGGGACTCCTGCGGCTAATAAAGGACCTAAGACTGGATATTGTGGCCATTCGGTATGCAGTAAGATCACTCATACAAGCAAATCTTTTAACTGTGAACACATTTATGAGATCTTCAGCTGGAAGAATAGCTACATTTGTTTACAACGTTTATGTCATAAAAAAAACAATAGATATTACTGAAGCAGAAGTTGAGTATGCCAAGCAGAAAATAGCTATTCTCGATAAGTCACTCAAAGACTTTCATGAAAAAACGACAAAGACCCCAGCACTTCATACTTTTTTTGATTTGCTTTTGCCGAAATTGGCATTCGCAGAGATTAACAATAAATACCATTTCCCAAGACCACCATGCTTCCAGGAAATTTCTCCAGGCTGTAAGCTCGATCTAAATCATTTTTTAACTTCAGACACCTCTGGCGCTTATGCAGCTTATCCGAAAGATAATCAACTACAGCATAAAGCTGTTTTGGATGATAATTATGCATTACAGACAGCACTCATGCTGTCGACGGGGAAATTCAACTATGAAGACATTGATCTTGGAAGAACACAAAATGAAATTAAAAATTTAGATTCCAAATTTAAAATACTAGAAAAAAGTTTATCCGCTCAAAAGATAAATATTATTGCTGATGAAAATGTCTATAACAATTTTAAGATGAATGATCAGAGCTTTTTTCCTGAAGTAATGTTAGCGCCAAATGGAAATCTACCCTCGGTAAACCGAGCTGAGAAGTCAATTGTCGAGCCGGCAAAAGGCCTTGAAACAACAGAAACCACCCTAGGAAAAATATCCTCGACTGACAACGAAGTCTTGGAGGCTGAGAAAGTCGCAAAAAATGAGGTGGGTGATAACAATAGAATTATTTTTAATCCTAGTTCAGAAAAAAGTGAATATGAGTATGAGGCTTCTAATATTAGTAAAAAAGAACTGAATTTATTTGAGGTCATTAGTAGAAGGTACTACAATATTTACTTTCGCGATGAAAACTAAAATTCTGCTAATGATGAATAATTATATTTACGGCCATCAAGGTGGAAAGAAATGAGCAATGAGCCACTTAAGAAACTTCCGGGAAATGCCCACGGACGTTTCTTCACAACGAGTTGTTGTATTTTATGTGATGCTTGTTTTCACATTGCTCCAGAATTGTTCAAGCCAATTTATGAAAAAAAACTCTTATTATATTACACTGTAGTTAAGCAACCCGAAACGGAAATTGAAATGCAACTAATGCAAGAAGCTTATGCGATAACCTTTGAAGGCAATGGTCCTGGACCTTGCATTATTGACATTGAAGATCTAGACAATCTACCAGAAAGTCTGGTCTTGGATACATAGTTTTTTAAAATCATTGCCCCAGGGCACTCGGTGCAGTCGATTTACTCATGAAACCAATAAGCACAATAAGAGTTAAAATATAAGGTAGAGCAGATAGGACTTGCGAAGAAATTGCAAGTCCTTCTATTCCACCCATATAAACAACGAGGGCCTGAGAAAAACCAAAGAAGAGACAAGCAAGCATTGATCCAACTGGACTCCATTTCCCAAAGATCATAGCTGCAAGTGCGATAAATCCTTGTCCTGAAATAAGCGTCGGTCTGAAATTAGAAACAATGACTATGGATAAGCTTCCGCCGCCAAGGCCTGCCAGAAAACCAGAAGTAAGTACACCTAAATATCGATAGAAAGAAACTTTTACTCCCGAGGCAGCAGCTGCTTTAGGATGTTCACCACTGCTAATAAGTCTGAGACCAAGCCTTGTAAATTTAAAAATAACCCACAAAATAAAAGTCGCTAAAAAAGCTAAATAAACAGTGGCATATTGATTAAAGATAAGGGGAATTTTAAGAGCAAGATCTAAAGGAGGAGTCATGCTTGCTCCATCAAAAAAGATTCGGCAAAGAAAAATCGAAAGTCCACTTCCTAAAAAGTTCATGGCCATTCCAGAAACCACTTGATTAGCACCCCAAGAAATAGAAGCGATGGCATGTAAGCTTGAAAGAATTAATCCAGCGATTCCACCTGCTAAAAAGCCTAGCCAAGGATTTCCTGTCGTAATGGCAATCCAAGAGGCAACGAATGCTCCAAAGGTCATCATGCCTTCAAGTCCAATATTGATGACACCGGTTTTTTCTGACATGACTCCACCGAGAGAGGTAAAAATAAGTGGAGTGGAGTACATGAGAGTCGTTGTAAAAAGTATAATTAAACTATTCATCTGCCAAGGCCTCTCGTTAGTCTTTGAGTCAGTTTTTTCAAAAAAGTTAAAGGCCATTCGAGTAAGTTTGGAATTGCAATAAAAAAGATAATGACTCCAATCATGATACCGATCACTTCAGAAGGAGCCTCGAGAGCAGATTGAATTTTTTGTCCACCATATTTAAGTGTGCCAAGAAAAAAAGCAGATAATAAAACACCAAAAGGATGAGTCGAACCAATGAGTGCGACTGCAATTCCATCAAAGCCATAACCTTCGTGGGCAGCTAAGACGGCGACATTTTTTGAAACTCCCATGACGTGGGTGACTCCAGCAAGGCCCGCGAGAGCTCCAGAAATCATCATCGATTGAGTCATTTTTGCATTGGTATTTATTCCAGCATAACGAGAGGCGAGCATGCTAAATCCCGTTGCTTTAAGTTTAAAACCGAAGCTAGTTTTTTCTAAAATAAACCAGACTAAGGCTACCGCAATTAAAGCTAGAAAAATTCCAGCATTAAAAGGAGGACGTAAAAATGATTTCCAAAATTCATGGCGGTCTAACCAAAGAAGACCGGATTCACTTATTTTCCAATCTTCAAAAAGTGTGATGGAGCTAGATTGATTAATGAACTCAGTTGTTTCAGTGTCTGGGCGTCTGATGCCCTCAAAGAAAACGAAGTAGTTTGATAAATAAAGGGCCAGCCAGTTAAGCATAATTGTCGAGAGAACTTCATGAACTCCAAAGCGTGCTTTAAAAAATCCAGCCAGACCACCGTATAAACTCGCAACGAAAGTTCCAATAATCATGACGAGAGGAATTTGTATCCATGGACTAAAATCAAAATAATATCCAAGAAAAGTGGCAGTGAGGGCCCCTACAATAAATTGTCCTTCGGCTCCAATGTTGAAGAGACCTGTTTTAAAAGCGAAGGCCACTGATAGCCCCGTAAAGATCAAGGGAGTTGAACGAATAATAATATAGGAGATATAATTGGGCTGTGAAAATGAACCCTCCAGCATAACTTTATAAGCTTCAATAGGGCTAATGCCTGAAAGCTTTAAAACGAATCCACCGACCAGAAATCCCAATAAGATTGATAAGACACTAAAGACAATTTTTTTCATTTTGAACCACCGGCCATATAAAAGCCCAAGGTTTCTTTGAGGTTTTTTGACTGAGATAATTCTTCTTGGGTGATGAGCGCACTAAGAGATCCTTCACAAATCACGGCGATTTCATCACTGAGGGAGAGAATTTCATCGAGTTCATAGGAAATAAGTAAAATGGCCTTGCCAGCATCTCTAAGCTTAATAAGTTCAGTGTGGATATATTCGATGGCCCCGACATCAAGCCCACGAGTGGGTTGAAAAGCAATAAGGACTTCGGGATTATGTTCAATTTCTCTCGCTAAAATAATTTTCTGTTGATTACCACCAGAAAGATGTTGGGCCTTCATTTCAGGATCGGTGGGTCTGATATCAAAACGTTCAATCAGGCGATTGGCAAACTTCGTTAGTTCATGACTTATAATAAAACCGTATTTTGAGTAAGGAGCTTGATCAATTTTTTGTAAGACTAAGTTTTCTTTAATAGAAAAATCTAAGACTAAGCCGACTCTCTGGCGATCTTCAGGAATCATCCCCAATTTATTCTCATAAATTTCTAGAGGACTTAAATTCGTGATATTTTTCCCACTAATTTTGACAGTACCACTTAATACTTTTGTGAGACCAGTAAGGGCACGAACAAGTTCACTTTGTCCGTTGCCATCAATGCCGGCAAGCCCAGTAATAAAACCTGGCTTGAGTTTTAAATTGAAATTTTTAACACAAGGGAGATGTTTGGCATTTAAAACATTTAAGTTTGAAATTTCAAGGACCATTTTTTCAGTTGGAATAGCTTTAGGTTTATTCGCTTGCAAGTTTACTTCTCGTCCAACCATTTTTGAAGCTAGCTCTTTTTCACTGGTCGTTTTTACATCGACGGTTCCAATGTATTCACCTTTTCTAATGATGGTGCATCTGTCAGCAATTTCTTTTATTTCATGAAGTTTGTGAGTGATGATCAGAATGGTCTTTCCTTTCATCTTAAGATTTTCAATGATGACATAAAAATCTAGAATTTCTTGGGGTGTTAAAACGGCTGTCGGTTCATCCAAGATGAGCAGATTTGCATTTCTATAGAGAAGTTTTAATATTTCAACTCGCTGTTGAGTACCGACAGAAAGAGTTTCAATTTTAGCATCCAAGTCTACAAAAAAATTGAACTCAGCCATGATGGCTTCAATTTTTTTTCTTGCTTGTTTGTAATCGATGAGAAAGAAAAACTTTCTTGGCTCTATTCCCAAAATAATATTTTGCAAAACACTGAAGGGGCGAACGAGACGAAAGTGCTGGTGAACCATACCAATGCCAAGAGTGATAGCATGTGACGTGGATAAAATTCTGACTTTTTCACCTTTTAGGAAAATTTCTCCACCAAAATCAGGGGAGTGTTCGCCATAAATAGTTTTCATCAAAGTAGACTTACCAGCGCCGTTCTCACCTAAAATAGCGTGAACTTCCCCAGACTCTACGGATAGGTTGATTTGATGATAAGACCGACAATCCCCAAAAGTTTTTGTCAGATTTTTAAGCTCAAGAGCAATCATTATTTAATAGTTTTAGCGTAAGAAGCAAAACTTTTTTCAGTTGCTGGAACTTTTATTTTTCCTTCAACGATACTTTTTTTAAGTTTAGCGATTTCTTCCATTAAAATACCTGGAACCATTTTATTAGTTGTTGGGGCTACATCAACTGCACCGTCTTTAAGACCGTACTCAATCGTTTTTCCACCTTTAAATGTTCCCGTTGAAAGATCTTTCACGACATTAAAAATTGCATTATCAACTCGCTTCATGCTTGAGGTGATCACATTTTTTGGAGCGAGATAGTTTTGATCGCGGTCAACTCCCACGGCCATTTTATTTTTTTCTTTGACTGCTTCAATAACTCCATCGCCGACAGCTCCTGCTGCATGGAAAATAACATCAGAGCCTTTGCCCATCATTTGATTAGCGATGGCCTTTCCTTTAGCGGCATCTGTGAAAGATTCAGCATATTGTTCATTGAATTTAATTTTTGAATTGGCGTAAAGTGCGCCGGCTTTGTATCCGTATTGGAAGCTGTGAATGATAGGAACACTCATTCCACCAATGAATCCCACAGATCCAGTCTTACTCATCTTTGCAGCTAAGTAGCCTGCGAGAAAAGCCCCTTCTTCTGCTTTAAACATAACACCAACAACGTTAGGTGGAGTTTTATTGCCGAAAGAATAATCGATAATGGCATATTTTTGTTTTGGGTTTTGTTTAGCGGCCAATAAAATAGCGTCGGCCATTTTAAAACCAATTCCCCAGATGAGGTCATTTTTGGCATCGTAGAGAGTTTCTAAGTTGGCTGGGTAATCAGCGTCTTGCTTTGATTCTTGGTAGCTTACTTTAATTCCTAAATCAGTTTTAGTTCTTTGTAATCCTTCCCAAGCCGATTGATTGAAGGATTGATCATTTACTCCGCCGACATCGGTGACCATTCCAACTTTTAATGCTGAAGTAGCGGCATGGGCAGGTGATAGGGCAAAGTGTCCAAGTAAGATTGCTAAAGAAACAACGCTCATTATTTTCATAGTGTCCCCATTGATAAAATTTAGTTAGACATATTTAACATCAAAGCTGGAATTTTGGTAGAAAGATTTACACCCTAATCTCGTGGTGATTTAATGTGGCTAGAATTTTTTTATGTCATACATTTCTTTCAAAGGATCAGATTCATGGGCCCAAAATTTCGGTTCATTTTACTATCAATAAGTCTAATCACACCCTTCAAGTCATCGTTTGGATTAACATTGGAAGACAGTTACAAAAGTGCTTTAGGTGTTTACCAGAGTGATAAAATTAATGACTCGAAACAGCAGCAAGCTTCTGAAGCTTTGAGTCAAGGCCGAAGTACTTATTTGCCTACACTTTCAGGAAAGGGATCCTATTTTAATCAAGACCAGGCCGTGACACAAAAAGCTCTAGGTCTCAATCTCACGGCCAATTTATTTAACGGTGGAAAAGATGGAGATAAAATCGAAATCTTAAAAGTTGAAGAGCAAATCGCAAAAAATACAAAAAAACTTGATCGCTTGAACCTGTACACAGAATTAGTTGATGCTTATTACAATTATTTATTAAATCTAAGTGAAATCAAAAATCTTGATCTTTTAAAAAAGCAAAGTAGTGATCGAGTGAATGAAATTAGAAAACGCGTTCAAATTGGACGCTCTAGAAGAGGAGAGTTGTTGCAAGCAGAAGCACAGCTGGCCTCAGTAGAAGCTCAATCAACCAATGGCATGGGTCTTTACCGCCAGGCCATGGAAAAACTTAAACTTCTTACGGGATTGAGTGAAACTCAAATGTCTGAAGCTAGCTTAGATCCATTGACTGAAGTTAA
>JAYSPR010000107.1:0-16477 GCA_043721975.1 Bacteriovoracaceae bacterium | reverse complement strand
AAATTTAATGATAAGAAAAAAAGGGCATACGACAAAAAAAGTGTAAGCCAACTAACTTTTAAAAATTTATGATAGAGGTCTTTGTGATAGCCTTTTGGTTCGTTAACTTTTTCAATTTTAAAAAGATTATTTCTCGCCATTATTATAAAAGCCCAAGGTATTCATCAAATGATTTTTCTACATCAATGATAGTTCCGTCAGGCTGAATGTCAATAATACGATTGGCAACTGTTTGAACGAATTCATGGTCATGACAAGCAAAAATAAGAGTTGAATCGTACTTTTTTAGTCCTTCATTGACCGAGGTAATACTTTCTAGATCGAGATGGTTCGTTGGTCCATCCATAATGATAATGTTCGGTGCTTCCAACATAATTTTTGAGAGCATCATGCGGACTTTTTCCCCACCGGATAAAACGTTTGTTTTTTTCAAGGCCTCTTCGCCAGAAAAAAGCATACGACCTAAAAAGCCACGAACAAAAGATTCGTCTTTATCTTCAGAAAAATCTCTTAACCAATCAACTAAGTTATATCGTCCATCCACAAAAAAGTGAGAGTTGTCGGCCGGAAAATAAGATCTTTGAGCAGTAACACCCCAATTGACTTGACCGTTATCTGGTTTAGTCACACCAGCAAGAACATCCATTAGTGCCCCACAGGCCTGGTCACTTCCTAAGAGAACAATTTTATCAGTCTTTCTTACTTGAAAAGAAGCATTCTTAAAAAGAACTTTTCCATCCACAGTTTTTGAAATTTTTTCAACGGTGAGAACATCTTTTCCAATTTCTTTTTTAGCTTTGAAGTGAACAAAAGGATATTTTCTCGTCGAAGGTTGAATGTCTTCTAGAGTTATTTTATCCAAAGTTTTTTGTCTTGAAGTGGCCTGCTTAGACTTAGAAGCATTGGCACTAAAGCGTGCAATAAAGTCTTTAAGCTCTTGCATTTTTTCTTCAGTCTTTTTATTTTGGTTAGATTTTAAAGTCATCGCCAGCTGAGAAGATTGGTACCAGAAATCATAATTTCCTGGATAAATTTTAATTTTCCCAAAATCAATATCGGCCATGTGAGTGCAGACTTTATTTAAAAAGTGTCTGTCGTGAGAAACGACAATTACTGTGTTTTCAAAAGTTGAAAGAAAGTTTTCCAGCCAATGAATCGCCTTCATATCCAAGTGGTTGGTAGGCTCATCGAGAAGTAGAATATCTGGTTTACCAAATAAAGCAGAAGCGAGAAGAACTTTTACTTTTTCTCCGCCATTGAGTTCTTTAAGAGTTCTAGTCAGAAGCTCCTCTTTGATTCCAAGACCCGATAGAAGTGTAGCTGCTTCAGACTCTGCTTCCCAACCATTCATCTCGCCAAATTGGGCTTCAAGGTCAGCAGCGCGAAGACCGTCGTCATCACTGAAATCTTCTTTGGCATAAAGGGCGTCTTTTTCTTCCATGATTTCGAGAAGTTTTTTATTTCCCATGATAACTAATTTTAAAACTTCCACTTCATCGTATAAAAAGTGATCCTGCTTTAAAATAGAAAGACGTTGTCCTGGAGTAATAAAAACATTTCCAGCGGTGCTTGGAATTTCTCCTGAAAGAATTTTTAAAAATGTCGATTTACCAGCACCGTTCGCACCGATAAGACCGTAACAGTTGCCGGGGGTGAACTTGATATCGACTTCGTCAAAAAGCTTTCTAGCTCCATATCTGAGTCCCACATTCTGGCAAATGATCATAAATTTTCCCTTTTTTAAAACGAATCTTCTTTTAAACTGAATGAAAGAAAAAGTCAGGGCTTTTTCAAATGAATTTTCGCTAAGATGAAGCATGAAGACAAAAACTTTCGTGGACGAATAGAAGTTCTGGAGGGTAAAAAAGGGTAAATAAAGAAAGAAGATAAATAAAATAGACAGATAAAATACGACTAGGAGCACTAAATAGTGCAAGAAAGTTTAAATCCACCACTCACTTCGGACTATTTGCCTAGCAATGAGGCCGCGAGAATTGCTGTGGAGCGTGCGCGTCGCATTGTTAGAGAGAATAATGAAATGATTCTCGCTTTAAAGGCACAATCAAATCTATTGACCAGAGAATTAGACTATAATGAATTTCAAGAGGCTGAAAATTTTTCTTTCGAAGGCCCTTACTCTTTTCACACAACTAAAATAAAATCATCTAATGGAATTAAAGATTTTATATTAGATATTTTCGGAGTTCATTAATTTATGTCAAATAAAAGTAAAAAGTCTCATAAAGCCTCTCTCACAACTGCCGATCGTGAAATTGGAAAGCAACGAATTTTCATTCTTATTGGGATGATTATTCTCGGTCTCGCAGTGGCCATCTATAATATGCAATAAATTTTTCTCAAAGGACATTCACCGTGAGCAATCTTACACCAGGGCAACGTTTCATGAGCGAGACGGAACCTGAACTTGGTCTTGGCATACTATCAAACGTCGAGTCTAAAACTTTAAAAATAACTTTTATGGCCGCTGGAGCAGAAAGAGTTTATGGCACAAGGGGCGCTCCTATTAAACGAGTTGTCTTTGCGGTTGGTGATGATGTCTCACTTCGTTCTGGTCAAAAATTAACAGTAGAAGAAGTCAGTGAGATCGAAGGCCTTTACCAATATAAAAGTAATGGTGAAACATTTGATGAAAGAGAACTTTCCGACTCTCTGAGTTTTAATAAACCTGAAGATCGACTCTTTAATGGTTCGACAGATGCTCCTGGGCTTTTTCAACTGCGCTTTAAAACTTTATGGAATAAAAATCGATTGACTCAGTCTTTGGTGCGCGGCTTTGTCGGTGGGCGAATGGATTTAATACCTCACCAATTTTATGTGGCAAAAGAAATTTCCAATAGACCTATTCCCAGAGTTCTTCTCGCTGATGAGGTAGGTCTTGGTAAAACCATTGAAGCGGGACTGGCCCTTCATCATTTGATTTTATCAGAAAGAGTTAAGCGGGCCCTTATTTTGGTTCCCGACTCTCTCGTTTATCAATGGTTCATCGAAATGCTAAGAAAATTTAATTTAACTTTCACTACCTTTAATCAAGAAACGCATCTTGAACCCAATACAAATCCTTTTTTAGATAATGATTTTGTCATTGTGAATATAGGACTTTTAAAAGGGGCAGAGATGGCCCGCCAAATGATGAAAGAAGCTTCATGGGATTTAGTGGTTATTGATGAAGCTCACCAATTAAAATGGTCTGTGGAAGCAGTTTCACCAGAGTATAAAATTGCCGCCATGATTGCTAAGAGATCTAGAGGACTTTTACTTTTAACGGCCACTCCAGAGCAATTGGGAATGGAAGGGCACTTTGCGAGACTTAAATTACTCGATCCCGATCGTTTTTTTGATTACCATAAATTTTTAGAAGAAACGACTCACTATGAATCTGTCGCAAATGAAGCCAGGGCCATATTGGCAAAACCTGATCACGAAGACGATACTAGGCTTAAAGAACTACAAGATCTTCACGGACCTGGAAGAATTTTCTTTAGAAATACAAGAAGTAGGATGAGTAAGCATTTTTCTTTTTTTCCAAAAAGAATTCTCCATTCTTATCCACTGGAGAGTAAAGACACTCATTATTTAGGCTTAGAGGATGAAGAAACAATTGGAGCTTCATTTGATTTAAAACTGGATTGGTTGACAGAATTTTTACGCAAGCATCCAGGTGAAAAAGTTTTACTTATCACCAAATCAAAAACGAAAGTGCTGTGTTTAGAAAAACTATTAAAAGATAGATATCCTGGTTTAAATATCGGTGCTTTTCATTCAGGACTTTCTTTTATCGCGAGAGACCGCCAAGCAGCTTACTTTGCTGACCCCAATGGGGCGAGTCTGCTTCTTTGTACAGAAATAGGAAGTGAAGGAAGAAACTTTGAATTCGCTCATCATTTAGTACTTTTTGATTTGCCTCTTTATCCTGATTTACTTGAACAGCGTATAGGGCGACTTGATCGTATTGGGCAAAAAAGTGATATTCATCTCCACGTTCCATTTGTGATGACGAGTTATGATGAAGTTCTTTTTCAATGGTTTCATTATGGTTTAGATGCCTTTGTTCATTCGGCAAAAGGAGCAAGTCTTGTTCATCAGCAATTGCAAAGTTTGCTAACGGAATATTTAAATAAACCGGAGCTTTGTTTTAAGGACCCTCATGTACTTGAGCAGTTTATTAAAACCACGGTGAATGAATTCAAAACGATTTCACATCGCTTAGAAGAAGGGCGTGATGTTTTAGTTGAACTTAACTCATTCAAAGAATCTGAGGCCATGGTCTTAGTTAATGAGGTGAAAAAGTTTGATGAAGAAATCAATCTTGTAAACTACATGAATGAAGTTTTTCAAGAATTAGGTGTCGATATCGAGGACCTAGACGACAGTGTTTATTATATTAAGCCGAGCGATAATATGTACGTTCCTTACTTTCCAGGACTTCCCGTTGATGGGATAAGAATCACTTTTGATCGCAAAGTTGGTTTAAAAAGAGAAGATGTTGAATTTCTCACATGGGATCATCCCATGGTTATTGGAGTCATGGACCTGATCTTAAGTAACACCATTGGCAACATGAGTGTCATGATGAGAAAAAAAGCTGGGAATACAAAAACTTTTATCGAAACATTTTTCAAACTTCATGTGATCGCTCCAAAAAATTTAAGCCCAGAAAGATTTTTTCCACCGACACCGATAAGAATTTTAGTGGATAGTTCAGGAGAAAATTTTTCAGCTAAGTTTGATAAAATTGACATAGATGATCGCATTACTATGGCCGACCAAGAGCACTTGAGAAAGGCACGGACCCTTCCCAAGGTGGCCGTGCAAAAAGTTTTAAAAGAGGCCCATGCTCATGCTTTAGTTGAAGCAAAAATGTTAAAAGAAAAATATAAACATGAAATGATAGAGCATTTGAGTGTTGAAAAAACGAGATTATTAAAACTTAAAGCCGTGAACCCGGTGGTAAGAGTCGAAGAAATTGAAGCCATCATGTCGCAAATTGAAACTTTAAGCCAGTGTTTTGAGGAAGCGGAAGTGACACTGGATTCACTAAGGGTTATTTTCTAATAGCCCTTCAGTCTGTAAAACTTTTTTAAAGTCATTAAGTAGGTTGAGATCATAATTTCCCATCTCATCAATCATCATGTCTTTAAGAGTTTGGATGGGGCTCGTTTTATTAGTAATGGTTCTTTTGTCGTAGTTATTAACTAAGGACAAAATCTCTTCAGAAAGTGATAGTTTTTTCTTTCGATTCGGGCCAAGCCCACTTAAAACCTCTTCATGATTTTGAACCAATTCTAAAATGGCCGGCGTCACAAATGGTTTTTCTTTAAGAATACTAGCCGCATCTTTACAATGAAGATAATAAACTCTTTTATCGTCATTACTTAGAAGCTTTTTTGGCTTGTAAAAAAGTTGAATGTCATCTTTATGCATTGTGGTTAGACCAATATCGTGAATTAAAGCTGCTGTTCCGATATCATCCATTTCTTGCTCTGAGCATTTTTTGACTTCCGCAAGCTTGACTGACAAGGCACAAACATTCAGCGAATGCTTAATAATTTCTTCATTTTTTTCTACTTTTTTTCCAAAGATTTTTTTAAGTGCATCAGGATTTGAAGTGATGACTTGTCTCATACTTTTAGCTGCTTTTTCAGTGGCCCGGTATGCACTTTCAGTAGGATTTTTTGACATTCTTTCTACTGCTGAACTAGCAGCACCTTCAGCTAAATTCACTTTTTCGTCAATATCGCCTTTAGGATTTGATAAAGTTTCATCTAAAAGTAAATCAAGAAATTTTTGGTAATTAATTTCATCATCTTCAGTAATAAAAAATTTGGCAATTTTTTGAATTTTTAATTTTTGAAATTTTTCTTCCGAGAGCTTTTCACCTCTTTTTGCATAACAAAGGTATTGATCTTTAAAATGAATATAAAGATCAAAAGTCAAATCTCTTGCTGGTTTTACGGTTGAAATGCGAAGGGGTGTGAAGTCCATTTGATTATTCTAGAGAAAATTGGAAGAAATACAATTTGCAATTGGCTAATTTGAGAATTTATTTTCATCTAATTCCGACTAATTCGCTTTCTGAAGACACTATTTTGGGTGCCAAAGGAGGCTTGGCTTTGATATAGTAACGCAAATTATTTAGCGCTTAAAAAATGTAGGAAATAGAAGAAAATGATCAGTTTCAATAACGTTTCAAAAAATTACGGTGGACAGATTCTCTACGAAAACGCCTCATTTATTTTAAGACCTGGAGATAAAGTTGGTTTAGTTGGACCTAACGGTGCCGGTAAAACGACTGTCTTTCGTGTGCTCATGAAAGAAGAGGGTTTTGATGGTGGATCAATTACGGTCCCGGAAAAAATCAGAGTGGCCTATTTTTCTCAGAATATCGGAGAAATGAAAGGTCGCACCGTTATCGAAGAAGTCATGAGTGGCAGTGCGAAAGCTTCAGAGCTTTCAAGAAAAATGCGAGAAATTGAAATCAAGTTAGAAAGTGACTTAGACCCCGATGAAATGGAAAAAGTACTGATTGAATTAGGTGACTATCAAACTGAGTTTGAAAAATTAGGTGGCTATGACCTTGATGTTCGGGCCAAAGAAATCATTACAGGTCTAGGAGTCATGCCTTATGACCACGACAGAGATGTTGGATTATTTTCTGGTGGATGGAGAATGAGAATTGCTCTTGCCAAAGTTTTGATTCAAAATCCGGATGTTATTTTATTAGATGAGCCTACCAACTACCTCGACTTAGAAAGTATTGTCTGGCTAGAAGAATGGCTTAAAAGTTTTAAGGGCGCTGTCCTTATGACCAGTCACGATCGTGATTTTATGAACGGTATCGTGAATAGAATTATTGAAGTCTCTAATAAGGCCATTACGACTTATACCGGTGACTATGATTACTATGAAAGAGAAAAAGAAATAAGAAAAGTTCAACAAGTGGCCCAGTATGAATCTCAACAGGCTATGCTCCAAAAAGAAGAAGAATTTATAGCTAAATTTGCAGCTCGTGCCAGCCATGCGGCTCAAGTGCAATCGCGAGTGAAAAAAATTGATAAAATTGAACGAGTGGAGCTTCCCCCAGAAGATATCGTCATGGATTTTTCTTTTCCTACACCACCACGGGGAAGTAACGATGTCGTTATGATGAAAAGTTTAGCTAAGTCTTGGACCAGAGACGACGGTGCTCTTCATAAAGTTTTTAGTGGACTCACGGCCACAGTCAATCGACTCGATAAAATTGCAGTCGTTGGAGTTAACGGAGCTGGTAAATCAACTCTCTTAAAAGTTATTTGTAATATGACTCAAGCTAGTGGTGGAGAGTGTTCAGTTGGCCCTTCTATTCAAGTGGGATATTTCTCGCAGTTTTCTCTCGATTTATTAAATCCTGAAAATACAGTTCTTGATGAAATATCTAACCGTCTGCCTCATGCTTCAAATGGATATATTCGAAATCTACTTGCTGCTTTTTTATTTCGCGGTGATGATGTCGAAAAGAAGATCAAAATTTTAAGCGGTGGGGAGAAGTCGCGAGTTGTACTAGCGACTTTAATGTCCAATAACAACAATCTTTTAATCTTAGATGAGCCAACCAATCATTTAGATTTGAAATCTCGAGATGTTCTTTTAAATGCACTTAAAGCTTTTGATGGAACCGTGATGTACGTTTCCCATGATAGACACTTCTTGCATGGGCTTTCAAACAGAGTCTTTGAAGTTGATAAAGGTGGAATTAGAGTGTTTGATAGTAATTTTAATTATTACTTAGAAAAGAAAAAAACTGAAGTCTGATATTTAGGATATATGAGTTCAAAAAAAATTGAGTTTTATTTTGATTTTCTCTCGCCCTATTCTTACCTTGCATGGACATGGGTGAGATCACAGCCTTATGATTTTGAATTTATTCCAGTCAGTATCCCCAGTATCGTGGCGAGTTTTGAAACAAAAGGACCGGCTCAAATTGAGCCAAAGAGAAATTATCTTTTTAAAGACCTCTTACGAAAATCTAAGCTCGCTGCAATTGCGTTTACTATTCCAAAAGACTTACCTTTCAATGCTCTCTATGCTCTGAGATTGTCTTTAAAATCAACGGCCAAAGATCAGCAAAAAAATATCATTGATGCTCTATTTCGAGCTGGGTGGGAGTTCGGACTTGATATTGGTAACGATGATGAACTTAAAATAATTTTAAAAGAAAAAGGACTTTATAGTGAAGAACTTTTTATCTCAATGGAAAGTAAGACAGCACGAGTTGAACTCAAAAAAAATATAGAAGAAGCTTTGAAGAACGGACTTTTTGGAGTCCCCACTTTCAAAGTAGAAGAAGAACTTTTTTGGGGCTTTGACTCAATACCTTTTTTAGAAATGCATTTAAATGGAATGGATCCACTTGACCAAAAAAAATATCAACAATTTATTAAACAATTTACACCGAGGTAAAAAATGAAACTGACACTATTTTGTATGATGATGCTCACAAGCTTAAGCGTAATGGCCACTAATCCAAAAATTATTATTAAAACATCAAAAGGTGATATTGAAGCTGAACTTTTCGAAGATAAAGCGCCAAATACAGTTAAAAACTTTTTTAGTTATGTTGATAAAGGACATTATAAAGGAACTATCTTTCACCGCGTGATTAATGATTTTATGATCCAAGGTGGGGGATTTGATAAAGACATGAAAGAAAAAGCCACAGGTAAGGGGATTCAAAACGAAGCAACTAATAAAGTAAAAAATGAAGTGGGAACCCTAGCTATGGCCAGAACTCAAGATGTTCATAGTGCAACTGCTCAATTTTTTATTAATGTGGCCGACAATGCTTTTCTTGACCACCGCGATACAACGGACTCAGGTTTTGGATATGCTGTCTTTGGAAAAGTCACAAGTGGAATGCCAGTCGTAAATATGATTAAAGCAGTTAAAACAGGAAGTCGCGGGCCCTTTAGTGATGTGCCAACTGAACCAGTAGTAATTTTAGACATCACAAAAAAGAAGTGATAGTTTAGGCCGCAACAAAATATTTTACGGGGATTTTATGCAAGTTGAAAAAAACAAAGTCGTAGCGATTGACTACAAACTCACAGATGCGAAGGGTGCAGTCATTGATTCTTCGACTAACCACGGCCCACTTTATTACATCCAAGGTATTGGCAATCTTATCCCTGGTCTTGAAAAAGAATTAGAAGGAAAAAAAGCCGGTGACAATATAAAAGTTAAAATCGATGCTAAAGATGGTTACGGAGAAAGAAACGATTCTCTTTGCCAAGAAGTTCCAAAGACTCAATTTGAATCGACTGAAGCCCTAGAAATCGGAATGCAATTTGAAGTAGAAACTGAGCAAGGTGAACTTGTTGTCAGTGTGACTAAAATCAATGGAGATACAATCACTGTTGATGGAAATCATCCTTTAGCGGGCGTTGAACTTCACTTTGATGTGACGATTAAAGAAATTCGTGAAGCAAGTGCAGAAGAACTGGCTCACGGTCACGTTCACGGACCAGGTGGACACCACCACTAAAAAAATAAGGATTTAATGAGTTATTTAAAAACTTATCTACCTTATCTTTTTGGAAATAAAAAAAATCAAATGTTCGAAATTCCCCAGTCACTAGATTGGGGAATTTTAACTTTCGAAGAAACTTTAATGTTTCATGCCTTAACAAAAAAGCTTGATAATCTTTATTCAACTCTCAATTTAAAAGAACTTGTGACTCTTCAAGTATTTCATCTTTTTAATTATCTCAATTTTCTCTCAGACAAAAATAAAAATCATTTCATTAAAGTTTTCAATACAGAATGGATTTTTTATACCAACTCACGAGAAAAAAATGTCTTAACGGTTAATCAAATTCAAGAATTATTTGCTCTAAAGACAAACGATTTAACTGTCTTTGCCCTTATGAATCCAGATCGTCATCTACCAGGTAATGTTTTTATTAAAAAAGCCAATGGAAAATTTGTTAAAAATAAAAATGGAGATATTTGGTCTAAAAAAATATTGGGACTTTCAAGTCGAGAGCTACCGTTTTGTCATACAAATGGTTCAACTCCGACGGGGATTTATAAAATCAATTCCGTCATGCCTGAAGCGAACCATCCTTATGAGTTTGGGGCCAATCGCAGGCTTAAGCTTGATTATTTAGAAAAAGATTTTGATGATAATTTACTAGTTCCAAACAATCAAAAACAGCTTCATTGGTGGAAGCAGGCCTTAGTTGCAGAAAAACTCGGGCGTAGCTTATTTCGCATTCACGGCAGTGGGCGAATCAATAAAAATCCTTTTCGTCCTTATTTTCCACTAGTCCCAAGTTCGGGATGCCTCACTCTGACAGAGAGAACTTTTCTAGGATTTTTGAAGCTTGATGACCAGCGATTACTCCTGGATAGTTTGATGGAGTCCATGAACCTAGACGTGAGCTTCACAAACGAGTTGAAAATTCACGGTCTCTTGTATGTCGTTGAATTTGATGATAGTTATCAAGCTCTTGAATTTTAAGAAAATCGAGGCCTGACGATGTACATTTCAACGAAAAAATTTACGGGTTTTCCCTGTGCTCATAGGCAGTGGAAGGATGAGGGGCATTGCCGCTTCATTCACGGCTACTCAAGAGAATTTACGTTTTGGTTCAAGGCCACTCACTTAGATTCAAAGAAGTGGGTAATGGATTTTGGTGGTTTTAAAGATTTTAAAATTTTTCTTGATGATTATTTTGATCACAGTTGCCTCATTAACATTGACGATCCAGAGCTTCCTTTATTTAAAGAAATGGATAAAAAAGGAATCATGAAGCTTAGAGTTTTAGATAATGTGGGTATGGAAGGGACTTCAGAATTTCTCTATAAAAAAATGAATGAATACTTGGACCAAAAAACCCAGGGAAGAGTTTGGTGTTTTCGAGTAGAAACTCGCGAGAATGAAAAAAATTCTGGAATTTATGAACAAGAACGAATTAGTGGAAATGCCGTTTAGGTTTACGAAGGAATATTTATGACAATGATTGATCCAAAAACAATATTAAAAAAAGTAACTCCAACGCCTTATAATGAAAATAATCTTTCTTCTTTGGCAAAAAAAGAAAAGATCGCAGCACTTTTTACTGAAATCATGGAAACTCTCGGGCTTGACCTAGAAGATGACTCTCTTAAGGAAACTCCTTTGCGAGTAGCGAAGATGTATGTAGATGAAGTTTTTTATGGGCTTGAAACAGCTAATTTCCCTAAAATCACATTAGTTGAAAATAAATTTAATTATGATCATCCTGTTATCGAAGTGAACATTGTGACCAACTCACATTGTGAGCACCACTTTGTTCCAATTATCGGTAAGACTCATATTGCTTACATTCCAGGGAAAAAAGTGATTGGGCTTTCTAAGCTTAATCGCATTGTTGATTATTTTGCCAAAAGACCACAAATTCAAGAACGACTGACTTTACAGATTCATCAGGCCTTGGTTGCAATATTAGAAACTGAGGATGTCGCTGTTGTTACAGATGCTATGCATGCTTGTGTAAAAACTCGTGGGATAAAAGATGTAACTTCTATGACTAGAACATCAAAACTATCAGGCGTATTTCGAGAAGACAGTTCCCACCGCCTGGAGTTTATGAATTCAATTCCACGTGTTCAAGAAGTTGTGTATTAATTGTCTAATAAATTAATGCCATCACTAATGTAATCACATTGAACTAAAAAGCACTTAATTCTATAATGAGTTAAATTTTATAGGAGTAAGTAATGTTGGAATTTCTCATTAAACAATTTACTACTTTAATAGAAGTAGGCCTAATGCCAGATTGGGTTACTCGAATCGGTATGCGCAAATTATTAAATGATCGCTTACTAGAAAGTAAAAAAAATAGACTTGAAGATCCAAATTATTTAGAAAAGTATGTTCAGAAATTAAAATCATCCCCACTAGCTATCATGACATCAGAAGCAAATCTTCAGCATTATGAAGTACCTACTGCGTTTTATGATTTAGCATTGGGGAGTCATAAAAAGTATAGTTCATGCTTTTGGGATCAATCAACTTACACACTAAAAGATGCAGAACAAAAAGCACTTGACCTATCTATCGAGCATGCTCAAATAATTGATGGAATGAGAATACTGGAATTAGGTTGTGGCTGGGGTTCTTTATCACTGGAGCTAGCTAAAAGATTTCCTAATTCACTCATTGTCTCTGTCTCAAATTCTCAGACTCAAAAAAAATATATCGATCAAGAGGCCCAAAAAAGAGGTCTTGCTAATCTCAAGGTTTTAACCAAGGATTTGTCACTCGCTCAAAATTATGATTTTGGACCGCTACTCTTTGACCGAGTCATGAGTATTGAAATGATGGAACATTTACGAAATTACGAATTATTTTTTAAAAATCTCGCTCCTTTCGTAAAAAAAGATGGAAAGTTTTTTATCCATATCTTTACACATAAAACGACTCCTTATTACTTTGAAGTTGAAGGGGAAGATAATTGGATGGGGAGATACTTTTTCTCAGGTGGGCAAATGCCATCAAGAGATCTTTTAGATGAATTCAATGCGGATTTTAAGATTATAAAAAAATGGGATTGGAGCGGGATTCATTATAGCAAGACTTTAGAAGCTTGGCTTAAACTTACTGATATGAATAAAAAAAGAATAAAAAGCTTGTTTAGTGAAACTTATGATAAAAATGAGGCGACAGTTTGGTTCAATCGCTGGAGGATGTTCTTTATGGCATGCTCAGAACTTTTTAAATATAATGAAGGCCAGGAATGGGGAGTGACTCATTATTTAATGGAAAAAAAAGATCGTGATTAAAAAAATAAAATTAGCTATTATCGACCAATTAAAAACAGGAGTGACTCCTGAAAAAATGACTGATGCGGTTTTAGCTGGGGGATTAATTGGAATTTTTCCAGTACTGGGTGTTACGACCATTCTAGCGGCTTTAATTGCTTATTTTTTTAAACTCAATCAAGTCATTATTCAAACCGTGCACTATGTGATGTATCCAATTCAATTACTTTCAATTCCAATCTATATAAAAGTTGTCAGTCTCCTGTTTAATGTTGGTGATGTACCAATAAGACCAGATCTCATTTTACAAAAATTTAATGAGGGATTTGTAAATTTTTTAAAATTGTATGGCTTGATAGGGCTCTATGCAGTCATATTGTGGGGACTCATCACGATTGTTATTTATTTTTCAGTTCGCCCCTTACTTTTTAAAATGATTATTAAAATAAAAAGGAATGTTGCATGAGTTGGTTAACTCTTTTTAGTATGACATTAATAGTGACGATGATTATCATGATGGCCACATGGTTTTTGTCCTTAAAAATTGATAATTATGGAATCGTAGATGCAGTCTGGTCATTGAGTTTTATTCTTCATGGTGGATTGTTTTTTTATTTTTCAGATGGAAATACTGTTAGGTCGTGCTTGGTCTTTTTAATGTTAGGTCTATGGAGTATGAGGCTAGGCTTTTTTCTTACTAAAAGAATCGCAAGTCACCATCCAATCGAAGATGCTCGCTATCAAAATTTACGAACAGAGTATGGAATAAATTATAAGTGGCGATTCTTTTTATTCTTCATGCTTCAGGCCCTAAGTGTCTCAATATTGACCTTGCCATTTATTTTTGTATTTAAAAACTCATCATCGGAAATAAGTATCGTTGAAAAAATTGGAATACTCGTCTGGATCATTTCATTAGTAGGTGAATCTCTAGCTGATCATCAAATGAATCAATTTAAAAAATTATCAAAGATTAATCCCCAAATAGGTCGAACTTGTAATATTGGTTTATGGAGATACTCACGTCACCCCAATTATTTTTTTGAAAGTAATATTTGGTGGGGATTTTTTTTAATAATGGCCGGCAGTGGTGCCTTTTGGGGAATTTATACCGCATTCATTATTTTATTTTTACTCTTGAAAGTTACCGGTGTTCCACCTTCAGAAGAGCAGGCGTTGAAAAGCAGGGGAGATGAGTACCGTGCTTATCAACGCCAAACTTCAGTTTTTATTCCTTGGCGTCCGCGGCCGTAGTATCTGTTTTTATTTTTGTGACACTTTGAACTTTTAAATCTTTAACTGCCATTGTCCAGTTCGCTGTTTCATTATCCACTTTCCCGTCATTATCATTATCTTGATTATCAGATAACACGTCAAAAACATGACCTATAAACCATCCTGTCAAGAGAGGATCGATCCGACTATTTTCTGGATCGAGTACGTAAGTTCTAAAGATCAGTGCTCCTGCACTATTATAAAGTCGATAAAAGATATGGCGTGATTTAAAGACGTCGACTTCTACTTTATAAGTTTGACCATCTTTAATGAGTCCATCAGAGCACGAATCAGTAAATAGCATTTCTTTTCTTGAAGCTATACCTAGATCCAGGGCCGCTTTTGAGTAGCTTTTAATTTCCAAGGCCCCATTACTACATTTAGTCTTCCCATCGTTTTCTTTTAGATTGGCAATATTTCCGAATATGACACCACGGCCATTAGCATCTGCAATATTAGCTTTGGCTTTTTCTTTGTTCTTATCTAGTTCCCATGACCCACGAAGACCCAGCATGAAATATCCTGAAGGGTTGAGTTTTAAATAATTAGTACTAGTAAATTCAAAACTCATGCGATGAAACTTTGCTCTAGATGTTTTTTCATCGAGCTTATTAACAAGGTAGGCCCTGCCAGCAAGAGCGCCATCATCTTTTACACATTCTGATTTACCGGTCGACGTTTTTGTACAAAAATCAATGGCAGCTCCTTTTCCTGAAAATTTAATTTCATTATAGGGTTGAGTTTGAGCTGCAAATCTAAAATTTGTTTTGGTTGGATAATCACCATAAATTTTTAATTCCTCAGCATTAAATTGTTTTTTATATTCAATTTCTGCTAACTGCTCGGCAGTTGGTTTAACTTCAGTAGGCTTTGGAGGAGTCGCAGTTGTACCTGTTCCTGTACCCGTTCCTGTTGTGCCAGTACCGGGAGTTGCAGTTGAACCACCACCGCCAGCTCCACCACCAGCCGTCGCAGGAGCAGGAGGAGTTGTGTTATTAGTTTTTCCATCTGCCATCATACAAGGGCCAAAAACCGCACCTGTGGCATCAGGTTTACAAGGCTCTAATTTTTGTGTCGCTGGTGTAGGTGTTGTTGTTTTTGGACAAGCAGTTGAAGGTCCTACCACTGGGCCAGTGCAAGGATCTACTGCCACAGCAGGAGACTCATGACTGAGTGGAACATATTTAAATGTTCCATCTGGATTTTTTAATTTTGCCATCCAAGTAGATCCCGAAGCTGTTGAGACTAATTCTACACCAACAAAGTTTGGATCTTTTTTTAAGCTCTCACTAAGTTTTCCAATGGCAGTAATTCTTTCATTTCTCGTTTTTACTTCTTTCACACAGGTATTGTAACCATCATAGGCAATGCGAGCTGCACTACCCGAATCACTTCCACTTGGTGGAGTAAGGGGAGCAGCCCCACATTGTTCTTCCACAGTGGCCATGCTTGAAAGCAGGTCATAGCTCCCAACAAGTTGCTTTGTCAGTGTCGTCATATTAACTTTTATTTCTTCCATCTTTTCAACATCAATTCTGTTGAGTTGTGAAATTAATGTAAGCGCATTTTTATAGAAAATTTCTCTCTGACTTGATTGACCAATGATTAAGTCGGCCTTGATCCAGAAGTTTTTTAAATCTTTTTCTTTAGCTTTATCATTGAGACTTAAGAGTGCTTCAGTGACACCAAGTGCTTTTAAAAAGACCAGAGCATTATCACTGACCTTAACATCTTTATTATCTTTTACCAGTGGACAAATGAGACCATGATTAGTTCGCACATCTATCATTTTATCAAGAGCGATTGACATGGGTTTATGCCAGTCAAAAGCTTTATCATTACTAGCAGGGATGGCCTTAATTTGATCGGCCATTTTAATTTCGAGTTTATCAAGCTTATCGTTGAGTTCCTTACTTGCCATTGATTCACTACTGTAAATTTCTAAGTAGTCTCTCGCCGATTCATTATAGATTTGATTAATTAAGGCAATGGCCTCATCACAACCTTTGACAGGATCAGGCTTAACAGCACAAGCACTTTTCGCTACACCAAGACTGGCCGTTAAACCCGCTTTTAGGAAAATTTTATTATAGGTGTCTTTCCATTTTTTATTTTCGAGTCCTGCTTTTTTTATGATTTCGACTAATTCTGAGCGCAATTGAGAACGAAGTTCTGTTCTTTTTTTCAAACTATCTGATGAAAGTTGCGACGAAGAAAGTTGGATTTGAATAGACTCAACTTGTAAGTTAAAAGCTTTATTAGTCGTTTTTAATTCTAAAATTCTTTTATTAAGTTTATCTATACTGCTTTGGCCCCCAAATCACTAGACACCTAGTTTAATTTGCTTTTTTATACTCTATCGGGCTCATCATTCCAAGTCCCGAGTGTGGTGCTTCTTCAT
>JAYSPR010000106.1:0-24061 GCA_043721975.1 Bacteriovoracaceae bacterium | reverse complement strand
CAGCGCCGAAGGTAGTGCCAGGGAAGCTTGGTGTGAGAAAAGGTCAATGCACCCTCTTTATTTTTAAAAAGCCCAAGTTAATCTTGGGCTTTTTTGTTTCCAAAAACTTTGTCAATATTAAACCCGATGGGTTTAATATTATCTTGCTGGCACTGATAAGCTGAATGTTTTCAGTTGAGTTCGACAAAGCATCATGTAAAATTTAAGTATGAATACAAAAATACTTAAATATGAGCTTTTTACTCTCTTCTTTTTGACAGTAGTTACCTTGGTTGTGTTTTATTACAAAGAAACACTGCCGGATAATTATTTGTCTATTTCGTCGGCTGAAGTAGGTAGCGGTTTTTTCGCTTATTATTCAACGAGTTTTTTGAACTTTATTAATTACTATTCTGGGCCATGGGTTTTTGTACCTTGCGCTATCTTTACTTCATTTTATGTTTTAGTTTTTTCAAAAAGAGCTGACATGATTGATGTCTTCAACATCTTCTTTCTTTCATTATTTTCATTGTTTTTTATTTATTATTTACAACCCTCACTTCTGGGGCCAGGTCTTTATCAAGTTTTAAATGCTAGCTTGAGTGCATTTGGAATGTTTGCGATTTGTTTTATTTCTTTGGTGCTTTTTTTATGGGGAGCTTTCAGAGGGGATTTTGTCACGACAGTGAAAACAGCGGCACTTGAGATTAAGGAATTTAATTATCAAGATTCAACTGAGGCTATTCAGGAAAAATGGCTTCAATTTAAAAATAGATTTGCGAAAAAAGATTCAATGCAATTGCAGATTGAAAAAAATCAAGAGGACGAAGTTTCTCGTGATGGAGGGACTTCAGCTTCCGAAAAGAAAGCAATAATGCTTCCTAATTATAGCGAAGTCGAAAAATCTCCAGTGACTATTACTGAATCTAGAAAAATTGAGACTCATAATTTGCATAAAGATGAGCTGGTTATAGATAATGTGATCTTGAAAACGGGAGAAATTATTGAAGATGATGACGAATACGTAGATGAGTCTGAGATTTCTACCTTTAAAAATAAAATTCATAAAGCGAATACTTTCAATGAGGATGCTTATTTTAATTTAGTGAAGATTTCATCTCATAAAAAACCGGATACAGGTTTTTCTCAACTAGAAGATAAGTATTTCTTAGATATCATTGCTAAAATTCAAGACAAATTAGGGCAGTTTAAAATTCAAGGACAGATCATTAACGTTCTTAAGGGACCTGTGGTTGATACTTTTGAGTGGGAGCTTGGGCCAGGGGAAAAAGTTGCAAGACTGACTTCTATTTCGAATGACCTTTCCTTAGCACTTTCAGGGTCTCCAATTAGAATGGTTTATCCGTTAAAAGGAAGAACGACTGTTGGGATTGAAGTACCAAGAAATCCGAGAGATTTTATTTTCTTAGATGAAATTGTACACTCGAAAGATTTTATCGAGACGAATCATCAACTACCACTTGCTATGGGGAAAGATGCATTTGGTGAGCCGATGGTGACGGATTTGGCGACTATGCCACACATGCTAGTGGCGGGTTCTACAGGGGCAGGGAAGTCGGTTTTCATTAACTCAGTATTGGTGTCGCTTTTAATTAAGAAATCTCCTTCGCAAATGAAACTGATATTGATCGATCCAAAACAGTTAGAGTTAGCGCTTTATTCGAAGCTTCCACATCTTTTAATGCCAGTTATTGTCGATCCGAAAACAGCGACCACAGCTCTTCTTTGGGCCTGTCAGGAAATGGATAGACGTTACTCAATTATGTCAGAGTGTGGTGTAAGAAATGTTGAAAGTTTTAATCATAAATTAAAAAGTGCACCACCAAGCACAATGGATAAAATTAGAAAATATTATGAATATGCCAGTGAAGATACGTATTCGTTGCCTCTCATTGTTATCATTGTCGATGAGTTTGCGGATCTGATTTTGTCAGTGAAGGGTAAGGAAATTGAGACACATATAAATCGATTGGCAGCGAAAGCAAGGGCTTCTGGAATCCATTTAATTGTGGCGACTCAGAGACCTTCAGTGGATGTCATTACAGGGGTTATTAAATCGAACTTCCCGACGAGAGTCTCTTTTAGAGTGACGAGTTCGACAGATTCGCGAACGATTTTAAATGCCATGGGTGCGGAAAAACTTTTAGGAAAAGGGGATATGCTCTTTAAGCAAGGAGTGGATACGACCAGGATTCATTCGGCCTACATAGAAGAAGAAGAAATTGAAATGCTCACAGAAAAGCTTTCAGAAATGACTCCATCGTTTGATCCAAACGTTTTAGAGTTTTTGGAAAATGGCGGCGAAGAAGAGCAGGCTACAGCTGTGTCGACTCGTGATGGGGACATGATGGGTGGCAAAGATGATAAGTATGAGGACGCGGTACGCGTTGTCATTGAGCATAAAGCAGCGAGTGCGTCACTACTCCAAAGAAGACTTGGAGTTGGTTACAACAGAGCAGCAAATTTGATTGATGAAATGGAGGCTCAAGGGGTTGTGGGGCCGGCACAGGGGTCGAAACCGAGAAAGGTTTTGATGGGGTCGGATTCGCTTACTTGATTCTTTTTTTAGTCTATTTTATAGCGTGTTTTGACTGCTAGTTTCTCTTTGTATTTCTCTTCGTATTTCTCTCGTAAAATAAGCAATAATCTTGCTAAAACTCAGAGGTGTGTGTTATCACTCTATCTCATTAATAATTTCAGTTGTCTGAAATGTTGGTCCGTGAAGAAAAAGCGGCTCACAGACAATTCGATTAACCAACGGAGTATCTATGTCAGAATTGAATCTAAAAAGCCTTTTAGAGGCCGGCGCACACTTTGGTCACCAGACTGAAAAGTGGAATCCAAAAATGAAGAAGTATGTTTTCGGTGAAAAAAACGGGATCTATATCATCGATCTAGCTAAAACTATTCCTCTTGCAAAAGATGCTTATGAATTCCTTAAAAAAACAGCTGCCGAAGGAAAGCCAGTTCTTTTCGTAGGAACAAAAAGACAAGCAGCTGAAGTTGTAAAAGCAGCAGCTATTGACTGTGGAGCTAACTTTGTAACTTCACGTTGGTTAGGTGGAATGCTTACAAACTACAAAACTGTTGCTTTATCGATTGATAAAATTCGCAAAGTAGAAAAAATGAAAGAAACAGGAGATTTCGGTCTTCTAACTAAAAAAGAAAGAATCAACATTGAAAAAGAAGTTATCAAATTAGAAAAAGTTCTTGGCGGGATTAAAGAAATGAGAAAGCTTCCAGGAGCTCTTTTCGTTATCGATCCAAACAATGAAAGAATTGCTATCCTTGAAGCCAATAACTTAGGAATTCCTGTTGTTGCTATTACAGATACAAACTGTGATCCAACTGGTGTTGATTATGTTGTTCCAGGTAACGATGATGCAATTAAATCAGTATCAATGTTTACTGAATACTTCGCGAACTCAGTTTCAGAAGGGATCAACCTTGCTAAGAAAAATAACAAGCTTGAAAAGCCAAAAGATTCTTCTCGTGACCTTGCTCTTGAAAAAGAAATTATCAGCAAGTTCGAAAACGACATCGATCTAGTTGGTGAAGAGTAAGACTTACTATTTTATTTAAACGATAAGGAAAATATATGACTCAAATTACTGCAAAGCTCGTGTCTGAATTAAGAGAAAAAACTGGTGCTGGAATGATGGACTGTAAAAAAGCGCTTGGGGAAACTAACGGTGACCTTGAAAAAGCAGTCGATTTCCTAAGACAAAAAGGTCTAGCGGCAGCTCAGAAAAAACAATCTCGTATTGCAGCTGAAGGTGCAATTGGTTCATACATCCACGGTGGAAAACTTGGAGTTATGGTAGAAATCAACTGTGAAACAGACTTCGTTGCTAAATCAGAAGACTTCCAAACTTTCGTAAAAGACGTAGCGATGCACGTAGCAGCTGCTGATCCGAAATTTGTAAGAAGCTCTGAAATGGACCAGGCCTTTGTTGATAGAGAAGTAGCAATTTATACGGCTCAATTAAAAGAAGAAGGGAAACCAGAAAATATGATCCCAAAAATCGTAGAAGGAAAAGTGAAGAAGCTAGCTTCTGAAGTTTGTCTTCTTGATCAAAAATTCATCAAGAACCCGGACATTTCTGTTCAGGATCTAATCAATGAACTCACTATTAAAGTTGGAGAAAAAATCGACGTAAGAAGATTTGTAAAATTCAACCTTGGTGAAGGTATTGAGAAAAAAGTAGATGACTTCGCTGCAGAAGTTGCTGCTATGACTGGTGGAAAACAGTAATTAAGAATTTTTAGAATTTTAAAGGGGCTTTTTAAAAGCCCCTTTTTTTTATCATCAATCAAGGAATATGAATGAAGTATACTCGAATTCTACTAAAACTTTCTGGTGAAGCTCTTGCGGGTGATCAAGGTCATGGAATTTCTCCAGACGTACTTAATACTATTGCGGCTGAAGTAAAAGAACTTCTCGTCATGGGCGTAGAAATTGCAATTGTTATTGGTGGTGGAAATATTCATCGTGGAGTTGCAGGAGCGACGAAAGGAATGGATAGAACGACATCTGATCATATGGGGATGCTGGCGACGGTGATAAACTCATTAGCGCTTCAAGATAGTCTAGAAAGACATGACATTAATACGAGAGTTCTCACAGCTATTGATATGCAAGAAATTGCTGAGCCGTATATTAGAAGACAAGCCGTAAGACACTTGGAAAAAAAGCGAGTGGTGATTTTTGCAGCTGGAACAGGGAACCCTTATTTTACCACGGACACTGCTGCGGCGCTTCGTGCGAATGAAATTGACGCGCAGATTATAATGAAGGCAACAAAAGTTGATGGAATTTATAATAAAGACCCAATGAAGTTTAAAGATGCTGTAAAAATTGATAAACTGAAGTTTATCGATGTGTTAAATCAGGGCCTCGCGGTCATGGATTCAACGGCCATTAGTCTTTCGATGGACAACGAAATTGATATTCTTGTTTTCAATATGTTTGAAAAGGGAAATATTAAGAAGGCTGTTCTCGGTGAGAATATTGGGACGATAGTTACGAACAAATAATAATTTTTATAATAGGGGATCTCATTATGATGAACGAAACTAAAACATCATTAAATGATTCGATGAAAAAAGCAGTTGATTCATTAAAACATCAACTGACAAAAGTTCGCACAGGAAGAGCTTCGGCTTCAATTCTTGATGGTGTTCAAGTTGATTACTACGGATCGATGAGTCCTATTGCTCAACTTGGTCAGATCAGCACACCTGAAGCGCGCTTACTACAAATTCAACCGTTCGATAAAACCATGATTGCCGCTATTGAAAAAGCTATTTTTGGGGCAAATCTGGGAGTGACTCCAACGAATGATGGGAACTTTGTTCGTTTGAATTTTCCTTCTTTAACGGAAGATAAAAGAAAAGATATCGCTAAAGAAATTAAAAAAATTGGTGAAGATGCTAAGGTTGTTTTGAGAAACTTAAGACGTGATCAAAACGAACTAGTGAAAAAGGCTGAGAAAGATAAGACAATTTCTGAAGATGATTCGAAAAAAGTTCAAACTGAAATTCAAAATATTACTGATAAATTTACGAAAGAAATTGATACAGTGATTGCGAATAAAGAAAAAGAAGTGTTGGCAGTTTAACTGGTATGATTTTGGAAAATCGTCAGCACAACATTAATCATGTCGCTATAATTATGGATGGCAATGGTCGTTGGGCAAAGATGCGTTCGCACCCAAGAGTTTGGGGGCATGTTCGTGGGACGGGGGTTGTTTCAGATATCGTTCAAGAAGCTGATGACCTGGGAATTAAATCTCTAACCATGTATGCATTTTCGTCTGAGAATTGGAGCAGGCCGCAGACGGAGGTGAGAGTCCTTTTTAATTTGCTCTATAAATTTTTAAAAAAAGAAAGAGAGCGTATTTTAAAAAACAATATTCGCTTCAGAATCATGGGAGATATTTCTAATCTCCCAGCGCAAACAAAAAACTTAATAGCTCAACTTGAGCAAGAAACATTTTATAATTCTGGATTAAATTTAACTTTTGCTTTTGGTTATGGCGGAAGAGCAGAGATTGCTTACGCTGTTAATAAGTTTATGTTGGCGAATCCTGGAAAGATAATGACAGATGAAGACCTAAGTCAACATCTCATGATTCCTGAATTGGGTGATGTGGATCTTCTCATACGCACTGGTGGAGATCACAGAGTTTCTAATTTTATGCTTTGGCAGATTGCCTATGCGGAGATGTTTTTCACAGATACGAAATGGCCGGATTTCACAGTGACAGAATTTAGATTTATTATCGAGCAAGTTTCAAAAAGAGAAAGGCGTTTTGGGGCCATCACGGCAACTGATAATTTACAAAGCAATATTATAGTGGCCCGTGAAAATCAAAGAATCATTCGAGTGAATGATGTCTAATACCAAAGCTCGCATTATTTCTGCTCTTGTAATGGCATTTTTAGTCATCCTTGCTCTAATTTTAGGTAAGTGGACAACACTTCTGACTGTTTTACTTGTTGGACTTCTATGTCTCGATGAAGTCTTAATCAATTTTTCAAAATTAACACGAAGTGATTTTTCTTATAAATATGTAATGGGATTTTTTGCTATTTTTTATGTGGCAGTTAATGTGTTTCACGCCCAACTCTCTTTAAGTTTTTTCACAATGACTTCTTTGTTTTTAAATTTATTTTTAATCTACTACGTATTTAAAATCCCCTTGAGTGATACTTTTATGAAAAAAAGTACTCAAAAGAATCCCGTTATTATTTCTATTTTTATTATTATTCCTTTACTCTCATTTGGAATTCATTTTTTAGGTGATATGTGGAGACAAGTTTTAGCGGTTCTACTCATTGTGACTTATGGAATGGATACAGGAGCTTGGTTTTTTGGTAAGAATTTTGGGAAGAGAAAACTGTGGCCAGAAGTGAGCCCCAAAAAGACAGTTGAAGGACTTTTTGGGGGAATGTTAGTTGCTGGATTAGCTGGTGCTTTAATGTGGTGGGGCTTGTTCGGCGAGTTAAAATGGTATTACTCAGTTATTTTTGCTCTATGTGGGGCACTTTCACAGCTTGGTGACCTGATTCAGTCTAAATTAAAAAGAGAATTTGAGATCAAAGACAGCTCAAACCTCATTCCGGGGCATGGTGGCGTCTATGATCGTATAGACAGCCTTATCTTTTTATCGCCTTTTTTCGTGTTTGTTGTAAAATACTTAGGGTAGCAAACCCGTAGCTTTCATTCTCAAATTAAGAGGCAAGTATGTTAATTGAAAAAATTATTATTTTTATTATATTTTTAGGGCCACTGGTCTTCTTCCATGAATTGGGGCATTTCCTGTTTGCCAGACTTTTTGGTGTGAGAGTTGAAGTGTTCTCTATTGGTTTTGGTCCCAAGATCTTTAAAAAGAAAATGGGTGAGACCGAGTATGCTATTTCGATTATTCCTCTTGGTGGATATGTAAAAATGTTTGGAGATGATCCATTCACTAAAGATGAAATCCCGTTGGAAGAACGCAAAAGAAGTTTTACTCATCAAAATAAATGGGCACGTTTCTGGATTGTGATGGGTGGGCCACTCGCGAATTTTATTTTAGCTTTTGTCATTTTCTTTTCTCTTTTAATTGTGGGCGAGAGAATTCCAGAAATTAAAATGGGAGCGATTTCAAGTGAATCTATTCTTTATCAAAGTGGCTTAAGGGCGGGGGACGTTCTTGTTAAAGTTAACAGCAGTGAAGTTTATAATCCTTCTGATCTCATGGTTGATAGCAATACGAAAGTGACGAGTCTAACTGTTAAAAGACATGGCAATCTTCAGGATTTAGCGCTTGATATTCCCGGTGATAAATTTTTTGAAGAAGTTCTTAAATATCCACCTAATTTAAGAAAGCCATTCTTAGTTGATCAACGCTCTACTCGGTATGTAGTAAGTACGACAAAAGATAAAGTTGATTTTAATATTTCGATTGAAGAAATGGCCAACCTTCAAGGAGTGAGTTCGATTTTTGTTTATCCAATTTTAAAAGATGAAGACTTGAGTTTAGATACAGTAAAGTTTGATACGGCAAAAGGCATAGAATTATCAGTTCATTACAGCGACCTCAAATCATTTCTAGAAACACTTCAAGGCAAAGGTTTCTGGACAATCGATTTAATGGTGAGAAATGTTAATAAAGGCTCTCCGGCTGAAAAAATCGGAATTAAAAATGACGATATTTTCGTTAAACTTGAAAATCAATATGTGTACAGTTTTGAAGAGCTTCGAAATCATTTACAAACAATAGGAAAAACGTCAGTAGATGTTGAAGTCTTTAGCCAAGGACTTCTGAGAAAATATACAGTGACTCCAGAAGTTTCAACACAAGATGGGAAGCAAGTTAAGCTTCTCGGTGTTTATAGCTTTATTGAAGTGCTGAGAACTAATTTTGTTCTGACCAAATCTAAAGGCATTATAAGTTCGACTTCTGTTGCTGTGACAAGAACATGGGAGTCGATGAAGAAGACCCTTGATGGTTTTGTGAAGTTATTAACTAATCAAGTGTCATTGAAGTCTATTGGTGGACCGCTTGCTATTGGAAAAGTGGCTCATGATTCATTTAATACTTCGCTTTCGTATTTCTTTCAACTCATGGCACTTATATCAGTAAACCTTGGTGTTATTAACCTCTTTCCGATTCCGGTTTTAGATGGTGGTCACATCATGTTTATTGCTCTAGAGATCATTAATCGTGGGCCGCTTTCAAGACGTAAGATGGAAATTGCTCAACAAGTAGGACTTTCGGTTCTTCTCATGTTAATGGTTGGTGCGATTTTTAATGATGTGACTAGGTTCTTTTAATGCATTCTCTCTATGTGGATAGTACTTCTGGCTTAGTGGTTGGGCTTCTTGATTCAAGTCTTAAGTGGATTGAATACAAAGATTCCGATGAGAAAAAACCTTCAGAAGTTATTCACATAGAGATTCATAATCTCTTAAAAAAATATCAGCTTGATTTAAAAGATGTAAATTTTATTTTTTCTTCGGGACCTGGTTCATACACAGGAATGAGGTTAGGTGAAGGAATTGCGCAAGTTTTGAGTTGGGATAGTCTTAATGTTTTTTCCTTTCATCATTTTGATGTTCCTCGCTTTGTAGGAGTTGAAAAGGGATTTTGGGTGACGAATGCCTTTAAACAGCAGGTTTTTCTTTTTAATTGGGATACGTTTCAAAAAATCACAGATAAGGAATTAATCAATACGAGTGATTTCAAAATTCTGGATAATCAGTCGGGTTATACTCTTTCGAACAAGGATTCTGAGTTTTCAAATTTGATAAGCACAAAGGATTTGATTAAAGATGAACCTTTTAAAGTATTTAATCATGTCATTTTAAATAAATTAAGAGAGCCTCCATTTTATTTTAGAACTCTTGAAGAGGAGTTTAAATAAAGTGTTGAAGTCTTATTTAGCAGCTCGCTTTAATACTTTGGCCTTTCTTTTGATGGCCTTTGTCTGGATAATAGGTCTCTATAAAACCCTTGTTGTTTTAGTCATTTTATATTTTTTACTTTATTTTATCTTAAGAAGAAACCGCAATGACTTCCGAGATGATCCTACGATCACGAGAGGAGTTATTTTTTCTCCAGCCAATGGAAAAATTATTCATATTGAACACAACGTCTCACATGGTGTGTATGGGGATCATTTGCTAGAGATTCAAATTATGATTCCTTGGTGGAAAGAAATGGGAGTTTCAATGCCACTTTCGGCGGAAATAAAGACGCTGCATGTACTTAAAGGACAATCATTTTTAAGAACTCAAATTGCGGAAGAAGTTATTGGAACAAAAGATGGAAAAGGCGTGAGCTTGGCCCTTGATAATCGTGGGGAAACCATTGGCATGACTTTTTTTAAATGTAAATTAGGCCTTTGGCCCGAATTAATGGTTATGCCTGGAGACAGGGGCGGAAGACGAGTGAATATAGGATTCTTTCCTTTTGGTGGAACAGTGATGCTTTATTTACCAAAAAAATATGAGATACTACTTAAAATTAATGATGAAGTGATTGCGGGCGAAACGATTATGGCCGTTAATCCTGAACTTGCATAAAGGTATTGTGACAATGTTAAATAATCCTAAAAGATTAGCTTTTTTTCTTCCGAATACTTTCACGGCACTTAATATGGCCTGTGGATTTTTTTCTATTATCCTGGGATATAAAGGACAGTTTTATCAAGCATCCATGATCTTAGGACTTGGAGCGATTTTCGATTCAGTTGACGGGAGAGTGGCCCGCATGACAGGAACTCAATCTGTTTTTGGTGAACAGTTTGATTCTATTTCTGATGTTGTATCTTTTGGTGTAGCGCCAGCTTTTTTAGTTTATAATAAATTCTTTGTTGATTTAGGCCGCATCGGGTTAGTGACATCTTTTATTTTTTTACTTTGTGGGGCTTTGAGGCTTGCAAGGTTTAATGCCAATATCGATAAAGTAAGTTCGAACTTCTTTCAAGGATTGCCTATACCAAGTGGCGCTTTGGCCATGATTGGACTGACACTTTTTTCTTTAGAGTTTCCGGTCATCATGGACTATAAACCAATACTCATTGCCTATGTTTTATTTTATTCATTCTTGATGATTTCCAATATTCCCTTTAATTCATTTAAAAATTCTGATTGGGTGAGAAGTCACAAAAAAAGAGTCCTGTTTATTATCTTTTCAGTGATGATTTTAACATTCATCTATGAAGAAGTTATGATTGCCAGTGTAATCTTTGCTTACGTTCTGGGGTCACTCATTTATTTTTTCATGAATAAAGGTGCTCTCGAAGAAATGTTTCAGTGGAAGAGTGAACCTGAAGATGATGAACACTAATCGTCTTTGGTAGCGTACTAGCTATACTTATGAAGGAGTAATGAAATGAACTTAAAAAATCTTGTTGCTGCATTTATGTTCATTTTATTTTCGAACTCGATTTCCGCTTCAGATCTAGAGCATCCAGTGTCTGGTGCAGACGTCGAAGATCTTATTGGAAAAATGGAAAGTACTGGAGTCAGTCCTTACATCGTAGATGGTGAATCAGCTGACAATGTCGATCAAGCGAAAGTGACTGGTGAAGATTTCATTTTTAATAATAATTTAAAAGAAGTATCAGTTAATGCTGATCCACGAAGAGAATATAAAGATTTTGGATACACCATTCCAGGTTCACTAGAAAAACAAGAAAATTACATGGAGATTGATAAAGCTGCTATGGCCAAAGGCTTTCGCAAAGTAGCTGATGGAGCTTTGAATATTACATTTATAAAAAATGATTTTTCTTATGGCTCAACTAATGACGTTATTAATCGAACAATAACTTCCGGATCTAAAAGTGTGAAGGGGGGTTATCTTTTAGTTCGACATGATTCTTATATAACTCGCTCTTTTTTACTCAATACTTTTTGGTCTCTTGGGGCCGGAATTGGATTTAATTCAGGTAAAGGTTACTTTGTAGATGGATCGAGAAGTGAAGCAGTTTTTAAACTGTGGGAGTTCCCAGTTGACCTAGGAGTAGGTCTAGAAATTCCGCTTTATCATTGGTTTAAAATTGTTGGGGCTGGTGGTGCAAGCGGAATGCTGCTGATGCAAAACAGATCAGATTTTGAAGATAAAGAAAAAGGAAAAAGAAAGTACCAACTTAGTCCTGGTTATTTTGCCAGTGCCCAATTTAAAATTAATCTTACTGGCTTTGGTGGTGATGCTGCTTATGAGGCCTTCACTACGAGTCAGATAACAAATCTTTCAATGAATCTAGAATTGAGACAACAGAATTATTCTAGTTTCAATGATGCTATATCTGTTTCTGGGACTTCATTTGGTATAGGTTTTACCTTTGAATATTTATAAAATTACGATTCAGTATAAGGGCACTCACTACTTTGGTTTTCAAGTTCAAGCCGAAGGACGGACGATCCAAGGCGAAATTAACCTAGCACTAAAAATTTTATCTCACACAGATCAAATTAAAACCTTGGGCTCTGGGCGAACAGATGCAGGAGTTCACGCTTTTGCACAAGTTATGAGAGTCGAAATTCCTGTAAATATTCCTATCACAGGTTTACCAAAGGCCATGAATGCTCACTTACCATCAGACATAAGAGTTATTCGTGCCGAGATTGCTGAAGAAAATTTTCATCCAATCTATAGTGCTAAGTCTAAAGAATATAATTATGTTTTTTCTTTAGATGATCAAGCTTCGCCTTTTGCTTCTGAGTTATTAACTTATTTTTCTGGAGATCTTGATATTGAGCTCATGAAAAAGGGTTGTCAGATTTTTTGTGGAGAACACGATTTTATAAATTATCAGTGCACTGGAACTGACATCGAAAGCACTGTGCGTAAAATAATTTCTTGTGACATTACGCAGTGGCAATCTTCGGGGCATTGGCAACACCTAAGTGAAAATTATTTTGTCTTAAGTGTGGTAGGCACGGGCTTTTTAAAGCAAATGGTGCGTTTGATGATGGGTGCCTTGGTGAGCCTAGGTAAAAGAAAAATTACGTTAAAGGATTTGGAAAATTCTCTTCAAAGCCCAATGAAAAATCGTCTTGGACCTACTGCGCCTCCGCAGGGATTATACTTAAAAGAAGTCCATTACTAGGTCTTTCTTTTCCCCGTTCTACATTGACAAGATCAGCCTACTTTAATACTTTGGGAGAACTATTTTTAAGCGAGGAATTTATATGTCTTATACAATGAAAAGCGTCAATGGATGCACAAAAAAAATTGAATTCAACTTTGCAACTCTTGATCTTTCAAAAGAAATTAAAGCAGCAGTTGTGAAAAAACAAAGTTCGACTAATATTAAAGGTTTTAGAAAAGGAAAAGCTCCACTGGCAATGGTAGAGCAAGTCTATGGACCACAAATTGAATCAGATGCTCTTAATCAATTTGTTCAGTCTCAATTATTTGAAGCTGTTACAAAAGAAAAATTAAAAACTGTTGGATACCCACAATTTGAAAATGTAAAATACGAAACAGGTAAAAGTGTAAGCTTCGAGGCAGTTGTTGAAGTATTTCCAGAAATTAAGTTAAATGACTATGCTGGATACGCTTTCAAAAAAGAAAATGCAGAAGTAACGGCTGATGATCTTGATAAAATGACTAAAAATTACCTTGGTCAAAAAGCAGAATTAACAGAATTAGCTGATCCAAAGGCAGGACTTAAAAAAGGTGACTTTGCTATTTTTAACTTTGAAGGGGTTAAGGCAGACGGGACTCGTCCTGAAAATATGAGAGGATCGGAATATCAACTGGAAATCGGTTCAGGTCAATTTATTCCTGGATTTGAAGATGGAATGATTGGATTAAAAAAAACAGAAAAGAAAAACGTGCTTGTCACTTTTCCAGCTGACTACCATGCCACTGATCTTCAAAATGCAAAAGTTACTTTTGAAGTAGAACTTTTAGAAATTAAAGAAAAGAAATTTCCAGTTTTAACTGATGAGCTAGCTAAAGAATTAGGTTACGAATCAATTGCAGATTTTAATGAAAAAAATAAAAAGACTCTTGCTGCTCAAAAACAAAGACAAGCCGATGAAAAACTTCACCAAGACATTCTTGAGAAATTAGTAAAAGAAAATAAATTTGATGTTCCAGCAACACTTGTACAAAACCAAGAAAAATATCTACAAGAAGACCTTTCTAAAAATTTAAAATCTCAGGGCTTTAACGATGGAATGGTTGAAGAATATTTTGAAAGATGGAAAGGCGATATTCATACTAAAGCTGACTTTCAAGTTAGATCAGGACTAGTTTTAGATCACCTAGCTTTAGAATTTAAAATTGAAACAAGTGAAACTGATTTTAATAATAAATTAGAAGAAAGTGCTAAAACGGCAGGAATTGATTTTGAAACAGTAAGAAAATATTATAATTCAAATGCTCAAATCAAAAACAACATGATGTACGCTATCCGTGAAGAAAAAACTTTTGAAGCTTTAAAAAAGAAAATTAAAATCTCATAAAAATAAAGATGAAGGCTCCTTCGGGAGCCTTTTTTTTGACCTTATTAGGAAAGATGAACATGAAGAATTTAAAGAAATTAATCTGCCTTATTAGTATATTGTTTTTTTCTTTTTCTGCATTTGCTTACGATCATACGATTAAGACTCAAACGTCGTTTATAGTTGCAGCGACATTGGTAGAAAAAAAATTTGAAGACACGATTTTAAATCCTGAAGGATTCTTGAAGCGCTTTAATCCTGTTGGGGTTCAAGTTATAAAAAAAGTAATTAAGGGAAATGAGTTTGAGTACGTAGTGGTAAAAAAGATTTTAGGCATTTCTAAAACTTTTCATCTTTTGGGTTCAATTGCATTTGAACGCTCACTTATTGGATGTGCTGCTAATCAAAGAGGGTATCTAGCTCATATTGATTTTACGGCTTCAGGCCCATCTGTAACTGATACTATAGAAGACTTTACTCTTTTATTTTGTGGGACCGATGTAAAAGTAAATCAATTGGCTTTTAAATCAATTAACACTCTTTATTACAAAGGTGATAAGTTTGGCAGTCTTCTTGAGAGATTTGCACAAAGTCTTATGAGTGAACAAGTGGAAGCTCTGACTGCATCTATGAGAGATGAAACTATCTTAAAATAAAAACAAAAGAAGCAGCGCATGGTGCAAGTTGACTATTTTTATCGGGGACACAATGTCCCCGCGTTATAAGTCCTATGTAGTAAAATTATTTTCTTAACGCACATCTCATGAAATTTCTCTTCGGCCCTCCTTTTGCTCCTATTTTGCGAGCACAATTTTATCGATCTCGTGGGGGGACAAAATGAATCTAATTTTCAAGGTTTTTATACTTTGCTGTTGCTTGCAGTCAAGTTTTGCAAGTGCAGAAACATTCAAAAAATTTACGTTTGAAAATCAAAAAGAAGAGACTTTTGATTTAGAAAATTTTCTTAAAGAAATCACAATGGTTGATCAAGAAGTAAAGGCGACTTGTGAGCGCAAGGTTCCTTACCAAGAAAACGTCTGTAAAGATGTGACTAAATATAAAAAAGAATGCTCAACTGTTCCGGCCCACGAAGAGTGTAAACAAGTCAACAATCCAATCTGTCATACAGAAACAAAAATGGAAGAAGAGTGCTCAAGACTTCCAAGCAGACAAGAATGTCGCCAAGTTCCCAATCGTGTTTGTGAATATCAAACACGTTATGAAAATGAATGTCACACGACTCCAGATCGTCAGGAGTGTCGTACTGTTTACGATCAAGTTTGCCATAATGAAACACGTTACGAGCAAGAATGTAGAACGGTTCCAGGTGAAAACCAGTGCCGAGTCGTCGTTAATTATCGCCAAGAATGTTCAAATGTTCCAGGTGGCCGTCAATGTAGAACAGTTCCAGGTGATATCCAATGTAGTATGGTCAACGGTGAAAATCGTTGTGTAAAAATTCCTCCACATGAAGAGTGTTCAGATAGTCCCTCGAGACAAGAATGTCGCCAAGTTCCTTATGAAGAACGCGAGTGTTCACAAGGGCCGTCTCGTCAAGAGTGTCAGCAGGTTCCAAGACAAGAGCGCGTGTGTGAAAATGTGAGTCGCCAAGATTGTAATACAATTCCTGGTCGCTACAAATGTACGCAAGTCCCACGCCAAGAACAAGTCTGTCGTGATGAAACGAAACAAGAGTGTACGACCATTCCTGGAGATGAAGTCTGTAATGATGTTCCAAGAGAGCACGAAGTTTGTAGAGATAACGACCAAACAAAATGTGAAAATGTTCCAGCAGCAGAAGTTTGTAAAAAAGTTCCTTATGTTGAACAAGTTTGCAAGATGACGACAAAATATAAAGTGGAATCTTATGAATGTACTAAAACGATTCAAGTTCCTCAGGAAAAGCTTATTAAAACTCATAGAGCTGGCGTAAAAGTAGGCTTTAATGTTTTATCAGAGATTTTAGGACCAGAGTTTACTGTGAGTCTTGATACTCAAGGTAAACTTGTTATAAATGCAGAATCTAATGATGACGAGTATTACAATAATGGATCTGAAGCAGCTGTCTTTGTTAAGAAAGTTGTTACAAATAAAGAAGAGGGAGCCATTAATAATATTCAAGCCAGTTATAAAGTTGTGATGATGAATGCTAATGAGCAACTTATGTATTTAAAAACTCAAAGTCTTGAAGGTGACTTACAGAAATATTCGTTCTCATTTAAATTAGATGGAAAAGTCGATCCAGCACGTGCATCACTCGGCATTAAAATTACGAAGAAGGATGCAATTGAAATTAACAAAGTACTGGTTGATAAAAACCATATCAAGTATCAGTATACGGCAAATGGAAATTACACACTTGTTACAATTGACTTAAAAGCAGAAGGCGCGAAGATTGGGACAATCTTTACTGGAGCGAAGGCAGAATTTTTAACAACAATTACTTTCTCGCAAGACTACAGTGATGTTGGGGAAATGATACTGGGGAAAATTAGGGATTTTAGTTGGACGAAGTCTAAAGTCTTTCAAATAACGAAGTAATAAAATGAAAAGGGCCAATCATCTAATAAATGATTGGCCCTTTTATTTATCCTTTAAATTGAACTAAGTTTTCTTCTAGGCTAGTAATTTTTTCTTTTAAGTCTCTTTCACCTTGAATCACCTCAGCACGAACAGCTTCTGGGGCATTTTTCATAAAGTTCTCGTTATTCATTCTTGAGACATACTTTTGATAATCTGCCGTAGTCTTGGCAAGTTCTTTTTCAAGTCTGGCGATTTGCTCTTTAAGATCAATAACGCCATCAAGAGGAACAAAAATTTCTGTATGAGTGAGAATGTTCATTATAGATTTACTTGGGCGGTTGAGCTCTTTATGACCTACAGTGAGCTCTTTAACTCGGGCGAGATCTTGAAAGTTAATAAGATTTGCTCTGAAATAGGTAATGAGATCTGGGTTGTCTGTAAAGAGCTCAACACTTACTTCATCTTTAGGTTTAATATTTACACTGGCACGTAAATTTCTAATACCTGTTACAACTTCAACAAACTTATTCATTTGATCTTGATCAATTTTAAAATCTAAAGTGGGATCAAATTCTGGATAGACTTGAACAATAAGAAGATCTTCATTGGCATCTTTGAGGTGAGACCAAAGTTCTTCCGTGATAAATGGAGTGATAGGATGAAGAAGTGCTAATATTTTCTTGAAAACAAATTTCAAGACTGAAATTCTTTGATTTCTAACTGCACTTTGTTCACCATTTAAAATGTTCTTTGAAAGTTCTATAAACCATGAGCAGTATTTATCATAAACAAAAGAGTAAATGGCTGCTGAGGCTTCATCATAGCGGTAGATTTCAAAAGCTTCATTGACCATTTTTGCGGTCGTATTGAATTCTGCAAGAATCCATCTTTCGTGGTGATCGAGTTTGGTTAAATCTGAAATACTGGCAGATCCATTTTGCAAATGTGGTTGAATAAAACGGTAGGCATTCCAAACTTTGTTAATGAAATTTCTATATCCACCAATTCTATCTGGATCTAGATTAATTGTTCGGTTATATCCTGCACCAGCTGCGAGAGAAAAACGAAAGGCATCTGTGCCGTATTGAGCGATCATATCAAATGGATCTATACCATTACCTAATGACTTACTCATTTTTCGCCCGAGTTTATCGCGTACGATGGCGTGGATATATGTATCGCTAAAAGGAACTCTGTTTTGGGTTTGAAGGGACATCATCATCATGCGGGCAACCCAAAAGAAAATGATATCAAAACCAGTAATGAGAACTGACGACGGAAAGAAGAGATCAAACTTTTTTTCCTTCATAGCTTTTTCATTAGGCCAGCCCAGTGTGGACATTGGCCATAGTCCTGAAGAAAACCAAGTGTCTAGCACATCGGGATCTTGATGAACTTTTTTCGATTTACATTTAACACATTCAGTTTCGTGGTCCTCACTGGCCCACTGATGGTTACAATCGTTACAATAGAAAACAGGAATTTGATGTCCCCACCAAAGTTGGCGAGAGATACACCAGTCTTTCGGATTTTTTAACCAAGAGTAATAAGTATTTTCCCATTCTTTGGGATAAAATTTCATGTCGCCATTTTCAACAGCATCGACGGCACGTTTACTCATGTCTGTGACATTGACAAACCATTGTTTTGAAATCATTGGTTCTATGGGAACGCCAGATTTTTCTCCATGACCAACAGGATGCATATGGCTTTTAGTATCTATAAGAATTTCAAGCTCTTCTAATTTTTTAGCAACTTTCTTTCGTGCTTCTTTAGAAGACATTCCCTTAAATTCCATTCCATTTTCATTGAGAGTTCCATCGAGATTGAGAATGTTTATGATAGGAAGGTTGTGCCGTTTTCCGATTTCGAAATCGTTAAAGTCATGGCCAGGAGTTACTTTAAGACAGCCTGTTCCTTTCTCGAGGTCAACATGTTCGTCACCGATGATGGGGACTTCTCTGTTGCAAAGTGGAATGAGAGCAGTTTTTCCGATGAGGTGTTTGTAGCGTTCATCATTTGGATTGACGGCAACTGCGGTGTCACCGAAAAGTGTTTCAGGACGAGTGGTTGCGACCTCGAGGGTGTGTTCCGAATCTTTGATTCGGTATTTGATATGAAAGAAATTTCCTTGAATATCTTTATGTTCAACTTCTGCATCAGATATTGCAGACTGAAGCATAGGATCCCAATTGACAATGTAGTCGCTTTGGTAAATAAGTTTTTTATTATACATGTCAACGAAGAATTTTTTTACAGCTTGGTTGGGAATAGGATCTAATGTAAAAGTTAAATAATTCCAATCACAGCTGGCACCCATGGCCCTTTGCTGGTCGAGAATATGATTTCCGTATTCTTCTTTCCATGCCCAGATTTTTTTTACAAATTCTTCTCTGGTGAAATCGCGTCTGGTTTTTTTCTCTTTTTCAAAAACCATTTTTTCAACAACTGATTGTGTGGCAATCCCAGCATGATCAAGTCCTGGTAAAAAAAGAGTTTCATAACCTTTCATACGCTTAAAGCGAATAAGAGAATCTTGGGTTGTAATATCTAAAGCGTGGCCAGCGTGAAGTTTTCCTGTGACATTTGGTGGAGGGACAATAATACAGTAAGGCTTTTGGGCCTTACCTTTTTTGGGAGTAAAGTATTGGCCTTCTTCCCAGGTTTTATACCATTTAGCTTCAACTTCTGTCGGAGAATAAGTTGTGGCAAGTTCAGTTGTATTTGGTGTTGTTTCTTTTGTCATCGCTTATGCCTTAATTATTTTTATGAGTGTTTGCAAATCATTTATGTTGATAGTTTGTTGTTCTTTAGTGGCAAGATTTTTTAATTGGATGTGATTATTAGCTAATTCATCAGTTCCCATTAAAGTTACATAACGAACACCTTTTTTCTCAGCAGTCGGAAAAACTTTTTTAAATTTAATGGCCTCTAGTGATGTGACGACTTTTAAGTTTTCTTTTCTTAGTGCATGAGCAAGTTTTAAGGATAAATCCAGGCCATTATCTTCTTGGAATGTAATTAAAATGTCATTCGTTGGATTTTCTAAATTAGGCAGAAGATTATGAACTTCAAGAAAATCTTTGAGTGTGACATCACCCAGACCAAAGCCGACACCAGGAAGAGGGTCTTCGTTAAAAATTTGAAGAAGGTTGGCGTAAGCACCTCCGCCACAAAGAGCACGTCTGTTGTCTGGATGTTTATCAAAAATCTCAAAAACAATACCGGTGTAATAATCTAATCCACGGACTATTGTTGGATCATAAGTAAGATATTGGCTGAGGTTAAGCTTTATGGCTTGATCGACAAAAATTTTAAATTGTTCAGCGATTTCAGTTTTATTATGTTTTGTTAAAAATGCATGAACATCTTCAAAGGTTTTAAGTTTAAGGTAAGAGTAAAAAATTTCTTCACTTTTGGTTTCAAGAGCGACTTCCTTCACCATTTTAGCGACAGCTTCTTCGTTCACTTTTTTTGCTTTATCAACAATTTTATAAAGCCTGTAGCACTGATCGTTACTTGTTTGCATTAGTGTCTTAAAAACTGCATCAACGATAGCGCGATCATTTAAAAGAATTTCAAAGTGAGTGTGGTTAGCACCATAGTTTTCAAATAATTCGATTGCAACTTGAAGAATTTCAACTTCGCCCATTCTGCCAGGAGCACCAAAGACATCACAGTTCAATTGCCAGTGTTCTCGAACTCTACCACGCTGAGGTTTTTCATATCTCATAAGATTGGGAATTGAAAACCATCTGAGTGGTTTACTAGATTCGCGATGAACTTGGGCCACCATGCGAGCTAAAGTAGGAGTCATTTCTGGTCTAATTGCTACAAACCTTTCACCACGATCTGTGAATGAATAAATTTGTTCATTGATAAGTTCCTCACCAGATTTAGCTTTATAAAGCTCAACTTCTTCTAAAAGTGGGCCATCGTATGATTCATAACCAAAACTTTCAGCAGTTTTTGTCATGACAGAAAATAAATAATCTCTCACTCTTTTATCTTTGGGGAAGAAGTCACGAGTACCTCGATAGGGTAGTTTATTGAGTGTCATAGTTATTTCCTTCATTGATAGTCTTGTGAGAAGAAAAATTTAGCATAATTAGATCTAAAAGTCTTCTAGCCACCCAGCATCATTAGAAGGTTTTGGTAAATTAGGATCAGGGGTCCAGTCATCTTTGACCGGGCTTGGGAGTTTTTCTGCTGCAGGCTCAATGGTCTCTGTCGTGAGGGGGGCTAAAATGTCTTCAACGGATTTTGAGTCAGGGCTTATTGAATCTTTTTTTACTGTGGGAGCGATATAGTCTTGATAACTAAAAAATTTTAATTCAGAGTCCATTTTTGGAAATTGTTCTTTTGATTTTTGACTTGATTCTCTACTGATAAATGTCAGAGTATTTTTTATATTAGTAATTACTTCAAGCATTTTTGTTGTGAGTTTCGACTTCAAACTGTCAGGAAAATCTTCTGCATCGGGATGAATCTTAGAAATCCAAGCCTGAAGTAGCTCAGCTTTCTTTTCTAGTTTTTTATATTCAATTTTTTCTACTTTAACGTTTACATCTTTTTGTAATAAAAATTCTTTATAAAATGGATTGGAAATTAAATCTTGTGAGTCTTTTAATAAAGCTTCAAGAAACCAGCGCATAAAATTATCATTAGATTTTAGGAGAGCTGCTTTAATCGCTTCTATGGATTTACCATCCATTGGTTCTTTTGCTGGAGTGTCATAACTCTTTAAGAGTGTTTTATAAATCTCAACTTTGACTAGTAAGAGTAAATCCTCGGGTTTAAAAGATCTGGCGGAGTAATCAATGGAGTAGAGAACAGGTCTAATCTTTTCAACTGATTCAGGAGAGTAAAGATGCAGATTTCCCAAAATAAGATTGAGCTCAAGAGGCATGGCCTTTGATCCTACAATCGTTTTTTGAGACCATGCTTGAGTTGAAAAAAACATCAAGGCACTGATAAAAATGTGAGTCTTATATTTATACTTATTCATTATTTAAATCTTGATCAATTTTTTTAATCGCTTCACCAAAACCACCAGGAGGAAGTGATTTTAGTGAGTCTATATTTTTAAAATCTAAGCTACCTTTTACAATGAAATACTTTCCTTTATCTAATGCTAGCATGGTGCCATCCATATTGATCACGCTGGTAAGTGTGTGCATTTCACTCAGCATTTTTGTCTCTTTATTGGTGAGATCTAAATCAATAATATCTGGACTGGGTTGATCATTTGTTCCAAAGTTTTTAATAAAAGTGATTTGATTATCTTTAAAATCACAAATTAATTGACCGATATCACTGACCAAAGAAGAGTAAACGGACTCTCTGCTGGAGAAATCTTTAAAGGGCAAATTAATTTTAGTAATTGATGTGCCTTCTTTAGAAAAATTGATTCCTGTTAAACTCATAATGAGTTGATTGTTATTAAGACAAACTTCTGCCCTTACCATCGGACTTTTGGCCTTGTAGATGAGTTCTGATTTAGCAGTTGTCCTCTGAAATTGGAGTAGTCCAACAGCGCCATTTTCACCTAGGTCAGTATAGTAAACCGTATTTTGATCGCTCATGATAACTTGAGGGGTGAAGTAGGGATTAATGCGATTATTGAGCTTGATAGAAAATCGTGCTGCTGAGTTAGCCGTGCTTTCAAAAGTTAATGTCTTAGTATAGTGATCGTAATAAGAAATCCAACTGTCATCTTGATGTAATTGAGCATTCGATCCTTTAGCAACTTCTCTGGCACTCGTTCCACCGTAATCAATCAACAGTATTTTTTCTTTGGATCTCAACGAATAAAAAGTATGAAAGCTCTCATTTTGTAAAATGATAATTTTTTTTCTAGCAGATGATCCAATTAAAGTGTACTGGGTGCCAGGCGTTCCTTTGAGCATTTCGAAAACTTTGTAATTGCTTGAAAAAAGCAAACTACCAGAATTTTTTTGATAGTAAGTAAATTTTCCGTCTTGACTTAAAAAACGAATATTCCCTACAGCTTGTTTGGCCAGTAGTTCAGATAAAATAATTTTAGCCTTTGCTTCGTTGCTTAAGCTGAAAAGAATTGTAAATAAAGAAACAATGAATAAATTATTTACGTATGCCATACAATGTCCATGTGTTTAGTGGGTGGAGTTCTTGATAGGCGCTCACGCTGTTAAATACATTTGGCCAAGAGAGTATTCTCGGTGTGTGTATGTCATCAATTGATAGCCTGGAGACTAATCGAAGCTCATCGTTTTTTATGAGAAAACCATCAACAATGAAAGGAAGAGGCCGGCATTGATTAATAGAAATTCTTTTATATTGTTCTGGAAGTAAATCTTCTATGCATCCAATCCCGTGAATAATTCCGTTAGAGTGAGTACTTAAAAAATATTTTAAATCGGTTAAGTTACGTATCATTCGATCTTGTGTTTTGTGAACTTCATTAATAAGTTTAGTGAAAGCATAGCGCTCATTTTTGTAAGTTGTCGGAAAATAATCAAAAACAGGGACTCCAATAAACTTAATGTCAGCTTGAACAACATTATCCCAAATGACTTTTTTCTCACAAGAAAGTGCGGAACAATTTTCAGCGCTATTGACAATAAAACAGCCAAATTTATATTCAGATCTTATAGGATTATAAATTTTCTCATCGACAATTTTACATTTGGTTTTGATTGATGCTCCTTTTTGATGATAAAGAATAGTTGAAATTAATTGGTCTTCACTCAATGGCTCTTCTGGGCGAGAGCCAGGTATATAGGTTTCGCATTTTTCTTTGTTATCGACCCTATTAAGATAACAGACCTTGAGTGGCCAACCAGCCTCAAAGCCTACAGAAAAATTAAGTTTGGCAAAAGAGTAGTTCGTTTCACTTGAGCAATTAGATGGAGTTGATTCAATTTTTCGAGGATTAAAATGGTTAATGATACGATGAATATTGGTAAGTGCTTCATTATCAATATTCCCAGGGCAGTCGTGATAGTTCGTGATCAGTTTTGATTTAATTAATGACTGGGATATATTTTCACAATTTTGATAAGGAAAATTTGAAGGAAAACTTTGAGCACCTTTGGTTTCACAAAAAGTAGAGTCACTGGCGAGTTTTCCACCACAGTTTCTTAGCTCTAAGTTGGTGAGTGGCTCAGATTTATTATACATTTGCTGGCATTTATAAGACATTCTGTACTCTGGAAGCTCAGAGTTCAAAATCTTACTCCAGGCATCCGACTTAAGGTAACTAGAGCAAAAAATTTCAGAATTACTTAATGAATTACAAAGATTATCTAAATAGATCCTTTGAACTAGAGGTATTTTTTCTTTATAAAATTCAACTTGTTTTTTTAGAGGAGATTTTTTTAAAATTTGTTGAATACGACAAAGATACGGAGTGTAAGGATTATCTAGCCACTCACTATGAATAATCTGGCATTCGGCTTTAGTCTTAGGAATACTAAATTTAATTCCATCCATGGTTTTTTTAAAATTAGTTTCATTAAAAATAATTGAAAATTCTTTATTGTTGATGCATTTTTTTTTATAAATCTGATCAAAGAAATCATCCTTGAGCATAGATGTTGATTC
>JAYSPR010000105.1:0-4671 GCA_043721975.1 Bacteriovoracaceae bacterium | reverse complement strand
TAAGATTTTAAAGGTCTTAGGGTACATAATTGTTATTGAATAGGACATAATCGCTCAGAAATTAGAGTAGGACATAATCGTTCAGAATTTAGACAATATATTACCTTCCAAATTAAATCAATTTTCATTCGAAAATCCCGATAAAATAGCAATATGTCACGGGAGGCAGATGTGTACTTAATTCGATATTTATTATTAATGGGTTTGATTTTTTCTAAACTGACATTTGCAACAACTTTTCAGAAAGTGTCTTTGGCTAAAATGATTGAAGAAGCAGACAGTGCCGCAGAGGTTGTTTTGAAAGATAAAAAATCTTTCATGACAAAAATGGGAGTTATTCAAACTGAATATACTTTTAAAGTTAATGAAAATTTTAATATCAATACCTTTGATTTGGATGGTGAAGATCTTAAGTTCATACTTATTGGTGGAACCTATGGTGGGGTTACTTCTTTTATCGATGGAGCACCAGAATTTCAAGTTGGTGAGAAAGCATTTGTTTTACTTAAGAAGATTGAAGCAAAAATCTATTTAAGTAATTTTACTCTAGGTAAGTTTAAAGTAATAAATCGTGAGGGAGAAACTTTTTATTCTTCAGTTGTTTTTCCTGATGATCCTGAATTAGGAAATATTAAAAAAGAAGTCATGATAGATCTCATGAAGCAAAAATTTAAAACGACATTTGCTAACCCAATAGATAATCCTAAAGATAAAAATAAAGACAAGATCGTTGAAAGAGGCTCGGTGCCCAAAAAAGATGAATTGCGAAAGCCGGCTCAAGATTCAGGAGTAACTGAAGGGAGTGAGGCAGAAGCAGCGAAAGGCCAAAATGCTATGTGGTTTTTCTTCTTTTTGATGTTTGGAGCGGCCAGTTTTATTTGGTGGCAGCTTAGAAAAGGGGTTAGACATTAAATTGTTTCGAATGAAACTTTTTATACTTATAAGTCTATTCTTGCTTTCCTTGAAAGCGTTTTCTTATGTTCAAAATCGAACGACTAATGACAGTCTCGTTCATTGGTCAAATGGCATATCAAATATTAATATTTTTTTAAATCCAGTGAATACTCAAGGCTTATTAACCAGTACAGTAAATTCGATTGTTGGAGATTCTGCCAGTCAGTGGGATGGTAAATCTCGATTGGCCGTCACTAAAAATTCAACAGTAGGAACTAATCAGCAGGGTTTGAATGAAATTTATTTTTTACGTGACCCTACGACTTTTAGCGGAACTTTAATTGTAGGGGTCACACAAGTTATTTACAGCAATAATTCAGGTGAGATTATCGAAGCTGATATTTTACTCAACGATGACTATCCTTTTTCAACAGTCATCACAGAAGAAAAATATTTGGGAAATGTAATCACTCATGAAATGGGTCATTTTTTAGGCTTAGGACACAGTCAGGTTATAGGCTCTTCAATGTTTTTTATGCTAACGAGAGGACAAAATATTGTAGCTGAAGACGATATAGCGGGTTTGTATTCGATTTATCCTAATGGAAATACTCAAAAAGGAACACTGAAGGGAAAAATTGTTGGTGGAAACTCCTTATCTGCAGTTTTTGGAGCTCATGTCCAAGCGATATCACAATCTACTGGAAAAGTTGCTGGAGCAAACATTAGTGAAATTGACGGGAAGTTTGTTATCAACGGATTAGATAAAAATGATAAGTATTTTATCTATACTTCACCTGTTGCTCCTGTTGGTCTGCCAACAAAATATAATAATGCTAAGTTTGATTTTTGTAATTCGGCTTCTAAATACAGGGGAAGTTTTTTTCAAGCTTGTGGTTCTCAAGCCGAAGGATTTCCTCAGGCCGTAAGTCTTAACTCATCTAGTGTTGATGTTGGTAGTATTACCATTAGATGCAGTATCGATGTCCCGGTTGATTATATTTCTCACAAGAGTGACAATCCTTCTTTTTTTGAGATTCAGCATTACAATACTTTAAGTGTTGGTAATAATTTTACGGGTTATTTTTCAAAATTAGATTTGACCAATAGAACTCCAGATCGATTTTCAATTGAGTTATCAAATGTTGATTGGGATGAATTAAGTGCAACGGGAGATTTGTATCTAGAGCTAAAAATTTTAAATCAGGCTTTTTATTCTGCGTATAAAGCAAAAGTGGAAATTGTTACAAGTGCAGGAGCTACTTATGCACCAGCGAAATATTTACCAGAAACTGACGGTTGGGCGAGTCTAGAGACATCTGTCAGATTGCCTATTAATCGAGTTCCTGGGTCGGATAATAAGTTTGAAGTTGTGGTGACTCCTGAATCAATGGATTTCGGATCTTTTCCAGCAACGCTTCCTGACACCAAAGAAGATTATTTTCCGTCCTCAAGCGCAATCGGAGAATCACAATTTTTTTATTTGGCCACCGCATCTATCGTGAAAGATAATAACAATGGAACCTTTACTAAGATTTCTTCGAAGTCTGAACCCCTCAGTGATAATGCCAGATGCCCAGATGCTGTGAATACCTATTCCTTGACTGATTATAGCGTAAAGGGAGCAACATCGAGTTCTTCTAGAGGAAATAAAGATAATTTTTTAGGTTGTGGCACTGTCGACTTTGATCATAAAAGTGGTGGCGGCCCAGGAAGCTTTTTTGTGGGCCTTTTGACAAGTTTGCTCGCTTTGAGTCTGACAAGTTCGATCTTTAAACAGATAAAATCAAAACATTATAGCAAGTTAGTCTAAGCTGAATTATACTTTTAAAGAGTACTATTTGCAGAGGCTAACATGAAGATTATTTTGCTCTCCTATTTAATAATTTTATTTTCACAAGCATCGTTTGGACAAGATTTATTAAAAGAACGCATCAGAAAATTAAGTAATAACAAAACTTCAATTTATATTGAAAAAGGTATTTTTCATAATGGTGGAGTGAAGACACAATCAACATTAAAATCATTGAGACAATCTTACAACTCTAAGCAAGGCTTTGAGAGAATTGTTATGGATTTTTCAACGAATGATGTACCGAGAGTCTATGGGCACGTCAGCAGCAACGACAAAAAACTCTATATTGATATTTTTGAAACGAGCTTAGCAAAAGAATTTAATTCTCCACCATCGACTCGCTATGTAGAAAAGATTAATTTTTTTCCAATCGAAGCAAACCATCTGTCACTTGATATGCAATTAAAAAACAAGGTGATTGTAGATATCTTTACACTTAATAATCCTGGAAGATTGGTTATCGATTTAAAAAACTAAATTTAAAATTTATTGGAGAATATAAATGAGTGACTTAGATACTGACTTTCAAGTAAAACTTAAACCAGCCAGCAGTAAAGATGATTTACCAAAGCTGCCAGAAATCGTAGTGATTATTCCTATTATGAATAGTCCAATTTTTCCAGGCATGATCGCGCCAATTATTTTAAGCGAAGAAAAATTTACGCCTGAATTAGATGAATCTTTACTGAAGAGTGGATATGTCGCACTCAATCTTGTTAAAAATGATTTGAAAGATGATGAAGGTTCAATTATCCCAGAAGAAGATATTGATTTTGATAAAAAAGAAATTAAATCAGGAGACATTTATAAAGTTGGAGTTCTTTGTAAAGTCGTAAAGAAATTAAAACTGCCTGATGGATCGGTAAACGTTCTTGTCCACGGAATGAAACGTTATAGAGCTTCAGAAATTATTTCAGAATCACCAACACTGAAAACACGTATTGAAGTTTTTGATGATATTTTGGAAACGGATGAAGAGTTAGATGCTTACACTCGTTCAGTTATCAATCAAGTAAAGAAACTTTCAGAAATTAATCCTTACTTTAATGAAGAAATGAAGTTAGCGATGCTTAACTCACCTTCACCTGGATCATTAGCGGACCTTGTCGCTTTCGCAATTTCTCTTGATATCCCAGAGGCCCAAGATTTTCTAGAAACACTAGTAGTTAAAAAAAGATTTGCGAAACTTTTAGTTTATTTAAAACGGGAGAAAGATGTCGCAGACATTCAGAAGAAAATTTCAGATGAAGTGAATGATAAAGTTAATAAGTATCAACGTGAATATTTTTTACGCGAGCAATTGAAAGTCATTCGTTCAGAATTGGGAATGGAAGAAGATGAAAAATCACGAGACATTAAGAGAATAAAAGAAGAAATCGAAAAAGTAGGAATGCCTGAAGACATTCTTAAAACAGCTAAAGAAGAATTAGAGCGTCTAGAGCTTATTCCAGATAGTTCTCCAGAGTATAACGTCGCTCGTACATATTTGACTTGGCTTATAGACCTACCATGGAAAAAGCACACAAAAGATGATCTTGATATTGCAACATCTAGAAAAATCTTAGAACGTGACCACTATGGATTAGAAAAACCCAAAGAAAGAATTTTAGAATTTTTAGCAGTTAGAAAATTAAAACCTTCATACGATGGAACTATTCTCTGTTTGGCAGGTCCTCCTGGAGTAGGGAAGACTTCACTTGGAAAAAGTATTGCAGCCGCTTTAGGGCGTACATTTTATCGATTTTCACTCGGTGGAATGAGAGATGAAGCGGAAATCAAAGGACACAGAAGAACTTATGTCGGTGCTATGCCAGGAAAAATTATCCAGGCTTTAAAAAGAGTGGAAGTGAATAATCCAGTTATCATGCTCGATGAGATTGATAAGATTGGTAAAAGTTTTCAAGGCGATCCAGCTTCAGCAC
>JAYSPR010000104.1:0-9484 GCA_043721975.1 Bacteriovoracaceae bacterium | reverse complement strand
ATTTAGATATTGAAGCCTCTGAAATCACCCCTCAACTCATGCGTGACCTCGATCTCTTGGAGCCATTTGGAATGGGAAATGAAAAACCTAAATTTCGCATAAAAGGTGTCAAACTTGAATCATTTGATCTCATGAAAGATGTCCATGTCAGATGGAGTTTATCAAAAGAAAAAACGAAACTCAAAGGCATCAGCTTTAATTACGTTGGTAAACACGAAACGCCACTACCTAATGAAATTTATATGACTCAAAATTTGAAAAAAGAAGATCTCTCAGTTTATTTTACTTTGGGATTAAACCGTTTCAATGGCAATGAATCCATTCAGCTAATGGTCGATAAACTAGAATTCGATTAAAAATAAAAAGGGAGCCGAAGCCCCCTTTTTTTCTATAAAAATTTCTTTTTAAAACTAAAGTAAATTAAATCCAAACTTAACACCGGCAAGGATAGTGTTATTTTTGATACTTTCACGAGCCGTTACACCAGTTGCCGCAGTTTTTTGTTTTGTTTCAGCTGCTGAATAAACTAAATGGTATCTCATGTCTTCATCTTTGTTGGGAACGTACTCTAGGCCAGCTTCAACCACAGTTCTTTCAGACTCTCCACCAAGAACATCATTTGTAAGTGAGTAAGAACCTTTTGATGTATCCATAATGTATTTTACAAATGGCTTGTAGTTTTCGTGGTTATAACGAACGTGAGCAACAAGTGAAGTTAATTTAGCATCAACAGTCGCTCCTGCGTCGCTTGTCCCTTGTTTTTTATTGTTGATCATTCCGTAGTCTAATTGAACTAAGAACATATTTTTATCAAACTGTAAGCCGATCGCTGATAAGTCTGAATTTCCTGAAGCTGTTCCTGTTTTATGAAAGCTTAATCTAGTAGAAAGCATTCCGTCCATGTAGCTACCAGCAAGTAATGCTCCTGTGACTTTCTTATCTTGAGATAAAGTTCCAGCAGGAAGATTTTCAGCTGTTTCTAAGTGAACCAGTGAAAGAGTTTGTCCCATCATCGAATAATGTCCAGAAACACCAACTGAGTTCGCTGGAGCTCCAGCATTGAAGCTAGATGTTGAATACATATCTGCATCAGCAACCGTCCATTCAAATCCCCCAAGAAGAGGATCTTGTTTACCTAATTTTAAAGAGAAGCTTTCTCCGAATTTTTTAGTTAAAACCATTGAATCAACGAAATCAGTAATCGCTCCACCATTCGCTTTTGTTCCAGAAGCTTGCTTAAGGTCGATTTCCATATCAAAAGTTAAAGTATCATTAATTTTACTAGCCGTTAAAATTCTAGCTAAATTGACTTCGTACTCACCTGAAGAATCTTCAGAAGAAGTTGTCGTCGTGTTTGTTGCTTTTGCAACAGTCTTTGTTTTTAGATTTCTATAATCAAAACGACCAACAGCTGAAACACTAGCAAACGTAAGTGAGCTAAAAGAGAGAAGGGCTAAGCCTGTAACAATTCTTTTCATTTTTTCTCCGAAATAATAAAACCATATTAATTAGTTAACATTCCGATAAGTTTAAATTGGATTATATTTTCGTCAAATAAATAAACCAACTATTATCTATTAATTGTCACTTTTTCAATCTTGACTTCTGTCCTTGGTCTATCCCCTGGTCCTACCGGAGTCTTTCCAATTTTTGAAACGACATCCATTCCACTAATAATTTTTCCAAACACAGTGTGTCTACCGTCTAAATGTGGTGTCGGAACAAGTGTAATAAAAAACTGTGAACCATTTGTTCCAGGCCCAGCATTGGCCATTGAAAGTACACCTGGGCCAGTGTGTTTTAAACTTGGACTAAACTCATCTTTAAATTTATATCCAGGTCCACCTCTTCCCGATCCTTCAGGGCATCCACCTTGAATCATAAAATTCTCAATGACTCTATGAAAAACTAATCCGTCATAATAAGGGCCAGTTTTAGCAGGAGTCTCTTGTCTTCCTTCTGCAAGGTTAACAAAATTCCAAACAGTTTCTGGACACTCTTTTAAAAATAACTCTACTTCAAAGTCTCCTAGAGTTGTTTGAAAAAGTGCCGACATTTTTTGTAGGTCTTCTTGGTGGTCACTCTTTTTTACACTTCCTGATCCGAACATAAACTTCTCCTATTAAACGTTAATATATTGCTGATTTATAATTTCCCAAAATCTCATTACTAGGTAATGTCTCTTGTTGAGAATAAAAAATTATTTTTTGCTGACTTTTAAAAAGTGCTGGTAAATTCAAATTTAGACCAGGCACTGTCTCCCCTCTTTCATTAAAGTTCGAATATAATTCCGCACTCAATATCTTTAGAGATTGACCTGGGAATTTTTCTTCAATTTCTGATTTGGTCAAACACGCTGAAACTAAGATTGGATATCCATCATTATGAATGTCTGATTGAAGAAATTTTTTAAGTTTATTTAATTTCGTTTGAGATTTATCAGAGAGAATTTCATCAACTGAAATGAGGTGAATCGTTTTAAAATCTGGTGCCTCAAAGAATTTTATTTTACCTGAAACCTTTTGACTGGCTTTGAAGTAAATAATTTCTAAATCTTTAAATGTAATTCTGGCATTCGGATCTTTTTTTAAGACAAGATATTCTTCGTTAAACGTCCCTTGAATTTGTAGTGCGTCTGCAAACGACAAATTAAAACTCTTCATCAATGCGCCGATATCAAGGTATTGTAAGTTTTTTGTTCTAAAACAACTTCCTTGAGAACTGAAATTTGCCCAGGCTGGGATTTCCGAGAGGAAGTATTTCTCAAGCCCCATTCCAGAATAAAATTGTGAGGCATCCCTAGTTTTCAACTGAGAAGAACATGAACTTATTAAGAACAGTATTGATAAAATAAAATAATAGAAATTTGTTTTTTTCATAACTAAGCTTTTTTAAAATATTTTAATAAATCATCTTCGATAACTTTAAGGTCTTTATCTATTTCCGCTAAAGACTCTCCCCTAAGTACATAGTAGCCAGCTTCGCTCGACGAAAAGGTATGTAGCGGGCTTTTCACCACTCCACGAGCAACACAAAGAGCGTCTGCCTTCAAAGTCATCATGTTTGGAGTTTGATCTTCGGGCGATCTTCTGTAATCTGGAATTTCAATCGTTGCAAAAACACCAGATCTATCCAATAAGCAATCAACGGACGTAACATCAAAACCAAAATGCATTTGAACTCTTGATACTGGCTCAAGCGGTTTTGGTATTTTTACTTTTTCATAATCTTCTAAGTCTCGCCATTTTCGAATAGCTGCTTCAAAGTTCATTTTTTTCTCTTCAAATTCTTTGTCTAAACTTTTCAGAAAGCTTTGAACCTCAAAATCTAACCAAGAATTAGAAGTTGAATTCAGCACTTTTTCATAAGTCACTAAATGAACTTCATGGTCTAGAGATTCAAGCAACCAAGGCTTTAAAGTTAATAAAGCATATTTAGCGTGCTCACCTTCACCGACGAGAACGATTGTGTTCTTATTTTTTAAATCTAATTTTTTTGCAATGTCTTTTTGATAAAAGAGCAAAGCCCCGTCTTTAAGATTCCATTCATTGAGAGCAAGGTCACCACCGGCCCCCACGGGAAGCGCAGGCAAGCCTAAGCCACGGGCTTCAATAACGACATCAAAATCAAGGAAGCTTTCAACCGGCTTATGAAGAGAAGCAATGACCTCTTCTCCTAATTGATTAAACATTTCTGGATTTTCTTCTAATTGCCTTAAAATATTTTCTTGAGGATTAAGTGAGTAAACCACTCGAAACAAATCATGCATACGACTGTGGCCCGGAATTTCTTCATCTTTGTGTAAAAATCTTTTATGAACACGAAGAACATCACCTTGCTTGGTTAGATGATATTTCTCTAACTCTGTGACCGCTGGAACTAAAATTGTTTCAAAAAATTCTGGCAAGTTCAGCGACTGATCTTTAAATGAGATTTTTGATTCTGGAAAGTGCTCCATGAGAAAGCGAATATTTCCCCCCAAAGGACTTCTTTGAAATAAAACAACCTCTGCTCCGATTTGATCGAAGTGCTGAGCTGCTAAAATTGCCTGTGGGCCAGAGCCGATTATCGCTACTTTCATAGGAGTGCAAGGTTAGCATGAGAGTGACTTTATGGATATGGACATAGCTAATAAAAAATTACGCGCAAAGCACTATCTGAAATAGACCTTCGTGTCACCCTTATCAATGGCCGAATGTTCTGCAAATCTGTAAATGAAATCAATAAAACTTTGCATAGCTTCAAAGCTTGCTACCGTTTTATCAAACTCACATCCATATTGCATGTAAGTAATCCCGTCTTTACCGAGGACTTCCTTACCATGGCGAACGTTCATGATGACAGGTATATAAGACTGATTCGTGAAATACATTCTCATAGTGATTTCATAATCCTGGGCCAATTTTTTATCGCGGCTTGGACTCCATGGAACTTGAAATGAGCAACCATCACCTGCAATATCAACCATTGTGACGGGATAAATTGATCCATTGTTATCATCGATAACTGAATAGGCTCCTAGAAAATTTTGAAAAACTATACGATTAAAAGCTCGGCGTTTTTGTTCAATAGTATCCGCTTTCTTTTTATTGAAATCGAGAATTTTAAAATCAGACATGGGCTTTCTCCAAGTTAAACTTAACTAACTTATCGAAAGAAAATCTGAAATATTTAATTACTTTTTTAAATAGCTGGGGGTCTGGGAAATTTCTTCTTTCATTCTCAAATAAGACTCTAATCTCGACATAAGCAGTTTCGTTTGATGAGTATTTTGTTCAAGTTTTGTATGAAAGAAACAACCAGTTGTGCCCTCTTCGTGGCTACAATTTGAAAACTTACAAAGCACTGCACCTTCTTCGAGGTCTGGAAAATAACTAATTAAGTCTTCTTCTAATAAATCTTCAACCCCAAATGAGCGAATCCCTGGTGAGTCGATGAGTGACATACTCTCACAGTCAACTATTTCACTCCAGGTCGTTGTATGTGTTCCCTTGCCTACTTTTCCAACTTCTTTGGAAAGTAGGTTAATGAGGCCATCAGAACTGGCACTTATAAGCTTACTTTTTCCCACACCCGATTGACCGAGAAAAATAGATGTCTTTCCATGAAGCCTGTCTTTTAAATCCGAGAGTCCAAGGCTTAAGTACTGAAGCTTATAATTTAAGTCTAGGGCCGAAATCTCAAAGCACTCTATTCCTAAATTCCCCATACGATCACATTCAAATTTTATATCTAGAATATTTGAATCGTACTCATCCATTTTATTAAACACCATCAATGGTCTTATACCCCACTGGTGTGCTCTCACTAAAAATCGATCAACAATGCCTCTTTTATATTCTGGTCTCGAAACAGAGCTCACGATAACCATCAGATCACAGTTTGAAGCTGTCACTTTTTTCTTTTGTTCTCTAACGATAAGCCTAAACATTTCATTAGTGCGCGGAAGAACTTCGACAATCGTACTGTTCTCATCAATCATGACATAATCACCAACAACAATCGTATTTTCATCGCCTTTGAGAAGATTCCCCAGAGCCGTGGCCACAACCATTTGCCCGCTTTCAATAAACTTGCAATCGAATTCGCGCTTAGCCGATTTAAAAACTCTCGCTTTTTTTAACATGACATGAACCCTTCTGGAAAAAACTGTCCTTGGGGATCACATTCTTTTTTTAGCTTTTTAAATAGGGTCTTCTGATTATTGCCATAAAAAGGTGCAATAAACTTTTTCTTAATTAATCCAATTCCATGTTCAGCAAACGGGGACCCTTTCCATTCGAGAACTTTCTGATAGAGTCCTTCAAGCTTCCTGTTACAAAATTCACTTTTTTCCGTTGTCGGCATAAAATTAAAATGTAAATGAGCGTCGCCAAAATGACCAAACAAATTGTAGTCAACTCCGCACTTGGCAAGTTCGCGGTAATAAAGCATTAGACTTTCAAATTTATCCGCGCTCACCTGAACATCTGTGCCTTTTTTCGTCACGCCCATGCGGCTATTCACTTCAAAAATAGCTCTAGGTACACTGACTCGAAGATTGCGACATCTCGTTGCATCCATTTCAAAAATATCATTTTCAGAAATGAGTGTGAGATGACTTAATAAATCTTCATAGATTTTTTCAAAATCATTTTTTCGTATTTCTAAAAAGAGAACATCTTGATTATTTCCTGGATTTTGTGATTTTGGTAAATATGAAAGCGAATTCGAATCTATAAATTCACATGCAAAAACTCGGTCTCTAAAACTCTGAACCGCTTTAAAAACTTCCAAATGTGCCGAGAGATCTTCTTCCCACTTTGGCAGTAACATAAAAATATAAGTTTCAGGTTGATGCTCCACTGTTTTAAGAACGCAGCTCGTAATCACACCCAATTGCCCTTCAGTGCCAGTCATTAAGTCTATTTCAAATTCCATTCGTGGATAGGGAGCATTTTTAAAATCTACGTAGGCTTTGAAGTCATTTTGATAAGCAATAAGATTTTCATCTAAATTCAGTTTTATATTTGAACGCAAAACATTTTCAACACTCTGATGATCCAAATAGGTAATTTCGACAATTTGTGATCTCAGATTTTTAAATCCAAAAGAACGCTCTCCTGTACAACTTGTTGCTACTCCGGCTAAAACTCCGGCGAGCTCCTCCGTCGGTGAAGTCATAATTTCACGATTATGTTCCAAACAAAATTCTTTCGCTTCTTTCCACGTCACGAAATGCTTAACCCGCAAATTGCCATTTGAAAGAAATTCCATTGATCCTTTCATCGTTGAAAGATTTCCAAGCACAGTTTTTTCACTCAACATACCTTGAATTTTTTCATATGGAATAACAGTTGAAGTCTGTGACGAATGATAGAGCGTGGGAATGCCTAATTGGATATAGGACTTGAGGTCGCTGGTTGTATAAAAACTTTTATGAATCATAATAAGAGTTTAGGAAAGAATGCCTAATAGGGAAAGATTTATTTAAAATTCTAAGCACTTAGACACCTAGAAAGCTCATCTTTCCCTTGACATAAAGGCTTTAAACCATTAATTTTCTTCTCACTTCATTAAAGATTAATGCACTCGTAGCTCAGCTGGATAGAGCAACCGATTTCTAATCGGTAGGTCTCAGGTTCGAATCCTGACGAGTGCGCCATTTTTTCAAGCTTTATTTCTTTTTTAACTCTATACAAGATTTTTCCAACTCAGACTCCAGCTTCGCAAGAATCCCTGTGTGGAGTTTATAAAGTTCTTGGCGAGCTGTTGCTGTTGCAACAAGAGCGTCTATATATTCAACTGCTTTTTTACCCAGGAAGCCTCCTCCCGATGTATCAAACTGGCTTAGATACTCTTCATTAGTTGCATTGAGTGATGTTACACTCCCTTCGATAAATTCATTTAAGATTAAAGAAACGTGGGCCTTAATATTGGCTTCAGGAGAACGATCATATTTCTGTAGATCATCAGCAAAACGGTATTTTTCGTAGTCTACTTCTCTGCTTGAATGTGTGTCGGTTCTAGTTGGGAAGCCTGTTGCAACAACAGCACCAGACCCATAAAGCATACCTGCGGTGGCATTAACTCCGGTCGTAAGCTCAAGCAATCCAACACTGCTTGCTCCATACATTGCGATTGGAAAAACTAGTGATCCTAGCGCCAATAGGCTTCCACCAAAGAGTGCTCTTGAAATATTTAAATCACGATGTGAGTCACCTTGCATCTCTTGAAAACGGCTTAAACTTTCTCCATTATATTGAAGGGACAAGGTGGCCTTACGATTTGCTCTATGAACTTCCCTTAAAGAATCATTTAAACTCGTATTTTGGCACGCAGAATCGGCTGCAAATGCAGAACTTAAGAGTGAAGTAGCCAATGTACAAATAATGGCAGTTTTAGATAGTTTTGATTTCATATTCTCTTCTCACTAAAATGTGTTTTATATTAAAGAGACTTTAACAAAAAGAGAAAAAGCTTCAAGAGCAGCTAGAAGTATTTCTAGGGTTGTATAAACTTTTGACAGTTTTATGCTTTGTGCTCAATATGATGCTATCTAAGGCTTTGGATTTTTAGTCATTAGAAGAAACATAGCTGCCATTTGCAATGGCAGAAACCATTCGAACAAGTCCTAGCTTTTTACCTGATTTCATTTCTCGTAAGGCCCGCTCTGAAAATTCATTATTTAAATTATTAATAGCTAAAACTAGCTCTTCTTGAGATTTTTTCGTTAGCTTATAATAACGAAGACTATAATGCTCCAAGGGATCTTGCTTTTCTTTTGCTAGAACATCTTGAATAATTTTTTTAGGCCATTGTGTTTTAATCCAGTTCATCAAGGGGCCATCACCTCTCCATACAACTTTTTCCATCCTAGGTATCTTAATTATTTCCTTAGTGTGTAGCTCTATTATTCCAAAATCATCTAATTTTTTTAGAAATAAAAAGACTTCTTTTTCAGAGTATCCAAATTCATTTTTTATAGACTCTACACTTTCTCTTTCTTGAACCAATTTCCAAAAGAAACTAAATAATGAAGGATGCTTGATGAAATATTTTTCCTGCTCAACTGTAAATCGAACTTCTTTTGTTTCGTTCTCTAATGAAGAACTTAGTACGTCTACCAAAGAAATCTCAAGAGCTTCACTAATCTCATTAAGCCTCAAGTAAGAACAATCATTCGCGATGAATATCTTTTTTACACCTGACTCTGATAAATTTAGCTTTTTCGCTAGATCTGCATAAGTCATATTTTGTTGTTTTAAAGTTTTTTTAAAATGATCAAAAACCATTTCTAGAGGAATTAAATTTTTCATAGATAAGCCAATAGCACAAAATACCTCAACAAGGTACTTTGAAATGCATTATTGAAAAAAAGTTCTACTTTATATATCTTGCTTTAAAAAAGGAGATTCATATGAAATGTTGTTTACTATTTTTCACACTACTGGCAGGCATACTTTTAAAAGCACAGGCTTCTGAAACCGGAGTGAAAGCTTTGATTCAACTTAAAGTTTTCGAAGGCCCGGAGGTTATGATTTACGAAAGAAACCTTTCCAATATCGAGAGTTGCACAATTGGTCTAATAAAAGGAACTGCTATCTCAGGATGTAGTATTGAAATAAAGGACATTGATAGAATGAAGAATTCAGGCACTTTTTTAGTTCATGTCAGCGATTTCAATAACAATATACTAAAATTAAATCTTTCAGCAATGGCCAATGGCTATATGGGAGGGGGGCAAGATGGTCCTTATTTTACGTTCCAATCTAAATTTGCATTAAACGAATATCAAAATTATTTGCTAAATTTAGGTTTTTACTCGCGCACTCCAGAATTGGCACAAGATTATCTTGTGCGAGTTCAGGTGCTGAAGTGGGAAACGTGTACTTCCATAGATGATTGTTCAAAGTAAATTTCATCTTAAAATACAAGAAGAGAAGAGAAGATTTAACTCATCCTCTTCTCTTCTCTTCTCTTCTCTTCTCTTCTCTTCTCTTCT
>JAYSPR010000103.1:0-12399 GCA_043721975.1 Bacteriovoracaceae bacterium | reverse complement strand
GGCGAATACGAGTGCCACGACGACTGGTGTTTTAGCTCGATTTCAATCGAATTCTACAGCTGGATCGGGAATGACGATTTTAGGAAGTGGGAATGTTGGCATTGGGACAACAGCACCTTCTGTCGGTCTTGAGGTTGGATCTACTAGTGCAGGAAAAAATGCACGTATAACTGGAACCTTAAATACAGAAATGTCTCCCGGTTTTTCTAGTGGATGGACTCTAGGAACAGGTTGGTCGTTGTCGGGCGGACATCTAATAAAGGGAACTGGATCAGCATCTAATGCTACTCCATCTGGAACTTTTACAGTTACAGCTGGTAGAACTTATAAAGTAGTCATTACAGTTAATTCATCATCAATTGGAAATAATTACTTATACTATAGCTTAGGCGGTACTTCTGGTTCGTCATTAAATGCTGGCACAATTACAGATTACGTTGTAGCAAAAGATACAACAAAGATTATATTTTATGATGTCAGCGTTTCGGAATCCATTGATATATCGAATTTAAGCGTAACTGAGATGGGGGTTTCGACAGGGGGCTTTGAAGTAGATGGAGCATTAAAGGTAAACAGCCTTACATCATTCAAATCTCCAGTAGGGATAGGTTATGGAACTACTGCAATACCAACAGCTCCATTAACTGTTATGACAGATAATTCTGAGGGGATTAGAGTCTTTCGACCAAATTCAAGTAGTCAGTATATTGGAATAAATGAGTATGACGGATCCACTCATAGAATACAAGCCGTTGGTGATAAACCATTTATAATTTCAACTACTGCAACAAGTGCTTCTACACCAATAAAATTTTCAGTTAATAACGCCTCTATAGACGCGTTAACGATACTAAACTCTGGAAACGTCGGGATTGGAACGACTGCTCCAGCATATAAGCTAGACGTAAACGGAACTTTAAACGTTTCAGGTGCCACAACCAACGTATCAGACTTGAGATTTAAAAAAGAGATTCAAAAAATTCCAGATGCCTTAGAAAAAATTTCCGCCATCGACGGAGTAACTTATAAATTTAAAAATGAGGAATTTCCAGATCGCGATTTTAGTCATCGTCGAGAAATGGGAGTGATTGCTCAAACGGTTGAAAAAGTTTTCCCTGAAGCAGTTTCAAAAGATCAAAAAGGTTATCGTTCGGTAGCCTATACAATGTTGATTGCTCCAGTTATAGAGGCAATTAAGCAGCTTTCGGGCGAATTGAAAGCTCTATTGTCGAGAGTTTTTTCTCTTGAAGAAAAAGACAAAGCGAAGGATCGAGCGATTGCTTCCACTGATGCAAAAACTTCTAAGCTTGAAGATAAAGCCAAAATCCTTGAGGAGAAGGCAAAAATGTTTGAGGAAAAATCCAAAATGCTTGAGGAAAAATCCAAAAAAGTCGAAGCAGAGAACAAAGACATAAAAGCAGAGAACAAAGATATAAAAACAGAGAACAAAGAAATCAAATCTAAGCTAGAAAGAATTGAAAAATTACTCGAAAAAATTAAGTAGGTTTTTTGCATTATTTAGCTTCTTTTCGTCGTGATATATAGTATTTTTGTCTTTAATTTCAGCATGTTAAATACCATCATGCAAAAAAAGTGACCCAATTTGGTTGTTTTTTATCCATTTTTATCGATTTACCCCCGATTTGGGTTACTCTTTTGGGGTCCATCTAAGCCTTTTTGGCGTTAAAAATGCGACTTGGAGGTGGTTTAGGTCACTTTTTTTACATGATGCACTTTGTTGGGCATAAAGATGGAAAAAGTATATGGCCTAGAAAAAATATGTCCCAGATGTCGATCACGCTTTAGTATTTGTCAGCATTGTTGGCGTGGTCAAAAATACTGCTCGTCCCTCTGTTCTCGTACATCTCGCCTAGAAAAACTTCGGATCAGTAATCAGCGTTATGCAAACTCTAAAAAAGGCCGCATTCATGGTCGTTTGCGACAGCAGAAATTTCGCTTAAAAATAAAAGAAATAAAAAATGTAACGGATCACTCTACAAACAACTCTGAAGATCGATTAGATTTGCTAACCAAGATTGGTAAAAAAAAGCCACTTAAAGGCCACTGCTCTCATTGTGGAAAAAAAATCACTTTTCTTCGGCGAGCAAGTGAGATGAGCGATAAAGTAAACTTTAATTATTCTTTTAGGTCATATCTAAAGGCAAGGGCACGATTATGGTGAAGACTGCGAGAAAATGGAACCGTCAAAATAATAAAAATCATGAGTCTTCATTTTCGTCTCCGAAAAAATTTAAAGTTACTCGACTGCCGATTAAAAAAAGAAAAATTAAGCATCCAGGCTTTACTCTTTTTCAATTTTCTTTATATGGTTTTTTTGATCATGATAATAATATTAAACAAGGCTTGAACAATGGACAAAGTTAAATTACAAAATCAAATTACTAAATTCAAAAACTACCTAATCGTTGATCTCGGCCATTGTGAAGTGACAGCTAATGGATATTGTCGAACTGTAAGCATTTCACTTCGACGAATGAAAAAACATATTCCCCAGTATAAAAATATTAAGGAACACATCACTTGGATGTATAACGAAAAGTATAGCTATAGTCATATAGTAAATACCGGACTTGGGCTTGAACACTACACTCGCTTTAAAACGGGTACACCGATTCGCTTGGCAAGGCCTAAAAAGCCAAAACGTATAGTAAAAGATGTTCTCACCGAAGCAGAAGTATCGCGCATCATCCAAAATGCTCGAACTGTTCGCCTTAAAGCATTGATTAGTTTATTGGCCTATTCAGGTCTAAGAAACCAAGAGCTTTGCAATTTAAAATTAAAAGATGTAGACCTCGGTGCCAATCAAGTTATAGTTTATGATGGTAAAAATAGAAAGGATGGCGTCGTTAATATTGCTCCTGAATGTACCAAATTACTCATTGAGTATTTAAAAGTATTCCCTAGGGAAGAAACAGATTTTCTTTTCACGACTTTGGTCAAAAACAATTGCCTCAAAACCGGTGATATAAGAAAAATTGTACGTTTATCTTCTGCTAGGGCCAAAATTGGGCGAAGGATATTTCCCCACTTATTTCGCCATAGTTTGGCAACTAATCTATTGGCCAGAGGTGCTTCACTCATGATGATCCAGCAACAATTACGCCATTCATTTATTGAATCGACGATGATTTATGTTTTCTCAAGACCTCATCGCAATCGCTCAGAGTATGATTTTCATAAGCCTGCTTATTTGTAACTTCAGGAATTAATGTTGTTTTTAGTTAAAGAATTAATGAAAAATGTAAATTACAAAAAAGTTGGGTGTGATTTTTGTCACGCTAATTTAATTCCGGTTTCAGGCTAAATAGAATCGAGAAGTTTCTTAAAAAATAGACCCAAAATCATATTGTCAAACTTTGGTTAACGAGCGGTTAAATCGAGAGTTTTATAGTTTCACTAATCAACCCCCGCCAGAATTATCACCACCAACTTTTGCAGCATTAACCTCAATTAATTTAAATAAACTTTTTCTAATTGTTATTGAAGAACCATTGGTGTTCATAACTTCAACGTTTTCGATGTCAGTCTTTTCAATAATTCTACCATCAAAAAGTTGAAGTGTTTTTTGTGCCACAGACTCAACGTGTTCTGAGGGGATGAGAATTTCACCAGAGTTTAGTGTAATCGAGGTCAATTCCTTTACCGATGCCTTGGCATTAAAAGAAATTGCAATTATAGAAAGAAGTCCAAATTTAAATATATTTTTCATTGTAATTCCCCATTTTCTTCGGGATCAAAATTAATGTCTGTAAAGGTATCACAAAATGCTACAGAAAATGCAGGAATATTTCCTGCAAAATTTTCATTTCTCATTATGTCTTTTATGGTCTCATGCATAATCTTATGAGCAGCTTGGACAGCACTAATACCTTCTGCATTTAAAGAGTTCGTTAAAGAATGAGCATAGTTTCTTCCAGTTCCAACGTGATGCGGTTTGTAGAATTCGGCATAGGTTGTCAGATGGTGCTTTATGCTTTCAAAAGAGCGAATAAGGTAAGATGGGCTATGCATTTTTAAAGTCTTAATTGCTTCGTAGCCAAGACCACGCGAAACAAGCGTATTGATGGCTGTTTGAGCTTTATTACCTAGTATATGAGAAAGAGTTTTTACACCGATTCCATTTTCATTTGAAGCTAATATATAGGCGATAAAGAGAGAGCGATCATCTAGGATTGTTTCGAGTTCTTCAGTTGCTATAGAGGCATTTTTTTTAGATGTTGAGATACTTAATACACCTTTTAAATTTTTAGAAAGAGATTCATCGTAGGCTGCTAAGGCTTCAAAAAACATAGCAATGTTTCCCGATTCCAATATAACTTTAATGTAATTTTCTAAGTTAGGTTTTGTCGCTCCGGGCTTAGAATTAATGTGATCACTTAAAGTGCTACGAGCAATATTAATTTTAGATGCCAATTGAGAAATACTCAACTTTGTATTATTTTCTTTGAGGTCCGTGAGACATTTTTTAAATATCCCCGTCCAGGTACCTTGATGACTCAATTCATTCATAAACTTCTCGATTAAATAAATTCATATGAGCTTCATATCTAAGGCCATTGTCCCTTGACAACTAAAAAATGGCCTTTATGACACCAGTTTTTCAAAAATGAAGTAATTCTTAGGAGTTTTACCTACTGAAAAAGTCTTACATCAAACCTTTTGCCTAAAATTGCTACCGACCGTCGGCAAAATCTAATCAAATGACTGACGGTCGGTAGCAATTAATTAGAGGATTCATTTTTTCATTTATTTTATCAAGAAAATTTAGTTTTCTTTTTCTCGCTCAATTTATTTCATAGAAAACAAGGAGGAAATGAAAACGAAATAAATGAAGCTAAAATATTTTTATGGAGGATTTTAAAAATGAAACAAAGTACTAAAAAATTATTAAAGAGTTTGGAACAATTGAGGCTAGAGGTGAATGAATTAGTGGGATTACTTTCAATTAGAGAGCTGACCACTAATTTCAGATTCGTTGATCAGTATAAAAATTTGCAGCAAGCGTATGTGCGTATTTAAGGAGGAAATTTGGAGAAGTTAATTTATTGTATCGAAAAAACGATTGAAAGTATTTCATTTAGGGAGCTTCGTAAGAATCCTAAGGCCACGGCAATGGCCTTAGAGATTAAAAGAAAAATTAGTGAGATTAAGAAAATGAAAAATGAAAATTCTAATAAATACGAAAATCAAGGAGTGCTTAAATATATACACTCAAAGATGCTCTTGGAAAACTAGAATTTAAAAATTAATGAGGAGAATTTTATATGATGCTAAAGACAATTTTAGCCATGGCATTGCTATGCCTTTTTTCGGCCTGTTCGTTTAAAAGTGAAGACCAAGGTGGTGATATGGGAGGGGGTAAAACCTCTTCCACTTCTGAATTAAAAATTGACCCAACTGCCGATAGTGATGGCGATGGTGTTTTCGATGGTGATGAATTTAACAAAGGGAGGAATCCCTTTGTTGCTGAACTTCCAGACTTAAAAGTCAGATTTTTACAAAACTATAAAATTGAAGTCACTTATCACGACAAGAGTGGTGATCCCTTAAAAGATCAAAAGTCATTTGTCATTAATACAGATGTCAAAGATACCAATCCCGATTTTAAGTTTAGGGTAGGGAATGTTTTTGCCAGAAATCATGCACAGAAAACAGCAGCTAGCTTAGGGAGATTTTCAAGTCATACCAGTGGGACTTTTGAAGAACACGATCTCTCTTGGGTAAGTTATCCAGAACTTGATCCAAAGTTTTTTCATGCTAAAGCGATAGAGTATAGAGATGTTTTTAATGATCAAAATATTATTGATAATATTAAAATTACTCTTTCTAATCAAGCAAGGCTTAATGAATCGCCCTTGTTTCGGGAAATTAAAAACTTAAAGCTCAATTTTTATTTCTTAAACCACGAGACCGAAAATTATGAACTTTTGACTTCCACTTCAGTTGATAAACATTTTCAGTCAGGGATTTACGAATCTTTTGATGTGGTCATTGAAAACGTTCCTGTTTCCCTATTAAAAGAGGGCTTCTTTAAGCGTGGTGAGTTTATCATTTCAGAGGTTGAAGATTTTGAAATTCCTTCATTGTCTTTAAACTATAAAACACTTTTAAATTCAGTGAAAGCAAAGTCTGTTCCAGTGTTATTCGAGACGCCACTAGATGAAAAAATGTTTTATGTGGCGGCCAGTAAGGGGATTTCTTTTCAAAATATCTTGAAATCGACTTTTGATAAAAACTATCTGGTAAAAGATGATGTGCTTTTAAAAATAGGGCAGTTTGAAACTAATCTTCCGACATTTACTCATCTTAAAGAAGTAAGGGATAAAGATAAACTCGGTAAATGGTTTATTTTAACCAATGAATTTAAAGAGAATTATTTGGATAGGCTTTATCTTCCCAGTGATAGAATCGTCTTGTCATATTTAACAGGAAGTAATTTATCCTCTGAGACAGATGAAAGCATCTATTCTTACGTCTCAAAAATTGATGGGAATAAATCGGAATCTTTAATACCTCTTGGAAATGTAACTCCAAATTCAAAAATTGAGGTTACCCTGCGTCCTATTTCTCGCTTTGGAAGAAAATTAACTAAACAGCGTGAAGACTTCAATCGTCCAGGAGGAAGTTGCGGGAAAAATTGTGTTCAGTTTCCGGTGAATTGCTCTTGGGATGTAAATACCTTTTCTGATTACAATGAAGCCTTTTCATTTAATTCTGACCTTTTGGGCGAAGGAGAAAAGCTTGATCTTATCGTTAATGGAGAAGTCTTTAAGCTAAGTGATCTATTAAAAGAAAAAAAGATTCTGCTCACTAAATCTAATGCGGGAATTCATATCACGATTAATGATGTTTCAAAAATTTTAGAGATTAAAGATTTTGAGGAAAATACATTGTCATTAAAGGTTCGCTCTTTTGTAGGTAGTGACTTCTTTGGGGTGAAACTTGTAGAGATGGGAGGCATTTGGCAAGGCGTTGGGGGTTGTCCCTTTAATACTCCGGCCGTTGCAGAAAAATATCAGACACAAATTTCAAAAGAAACTCGCGAGATCGGAGAAATCACATGGCTAATTAATGATCTCGCCAATCGAGGTTACTCTTACAATTTTCAGCTTCTTGATTCAGGGCCCTATTACCAAGAAATTTCAATTGGAGTCAGTAGCTCTATTGAAAATTATTACAACTAACTTATTAACTACGAGGTTTTATGACTACTAAAAGTTTAAAAAAAACAATGATCCTTCCCTTGAAATATTGGCTTTGTGTAATTCCATATTTTTTGATGAGTCATCCAGTGATGGCCCGAGATTTAGAATCTATTGCCACAAATCTTTCAACAAAGACTGGAACTCTGGCCAATTTATTAGTCCCTTTAGGTTTTGCCATTTCTGCAATCTTTATGATCGTGGGCCATCCAAGAGGAGCACAGTTTATGTCAACAACTCTTATGGCCGCTTTAATTTCCCTTGGTGGAGCTTCTGTTTTTAATTGGCTTAAGGGAGTGGTGGGATAAGTGGAGAATTTAAACGCAAGTTATCCAAGTTTTCTAAAAAATGAACCGCTTATTTGGGGAGTGACCATTTCAGATTTGTTTCGCTTAAGTGGGGTCATGGTTGTGTTGCAAATGCTTGGAGCAGGTCAGTTAATCATTTTGGGGGGAACCTTTCTCTCTTACTTAGGACTTATAACGGCGAGGAGGCATTTTCCTCGCCGCTATTTTGAATTTCAGATGAAAAGAAAAAAAATTATTAAATGGAGTGTACTAAATGAAAACAACAAAAATTTATAGATTAATACCACCGGATATTGAACAAATGAGCGGGGACTCCATTTCAATTTTTTTAAATGATTTGCGAATTGCACTTAATCAATTGGTATTAAAGGATGATATTTTGGATTTTAAGAAAACCAATCAGATCTCGAAATTTTTAGGTTTAAATATGGCGACTGACTCTCATGATGTCTACTATTATAAATTTTATACTATTAATGAGGTGATTTTTTTTGAAACAAATTTTGAAGATGAGCTAAATCTTTCAAGCGTAAAACTTATCGAAATTCAAAATCACGGGGAATTAAATCAGCTTATTATTGGTGATATCGAGGCCAATGGCGATGCTATTTTAGGTCCTGACTATGTCAATCTTAATGGGAAATATTTTCGCCTCATTAATCTCTACGAATTTTCAAAAAATCTTATGCCTTCTAATCTAATGGACTATGGAGACTATTGTGTCTTTGTAAAAAGACTTGATCCAGCAGTTTCAAAAAGAAGAGTTAACACCCAAAGAAAACTTCATCATTCTAATCTTTATTCAAACTTAAGAAATCTTGAAAGTGAGGCCAGTTTTATTGAGGCTGAGAAGATTACTGAGGCCATGATGGAGGGAATTGAGAATCTCTTTGAAGTAGAAGCATGGTTTATTGTAAGGGCCGACTCTTTAATTGAATTAAATCAAAAAACTAAGGAGTTAATGACCTTTTTAAAACAGGCCGAAATCACGCCCTACATTGAAGCTGAAGGACTTTACGAACTTTTTCCAACACTCTTACCTGGTGTAGTGCCTAAATTTAAACGATCTCATCAAACTCCAAGTAGTTATTTAGTTAATATGCTTCCACTTAAGCATGATCAAATTCATCAAGAAGGCATTGAATTTCTAAGCTCAAGAGGAAGCGCCGTTTATTTTAATTTGTTTGATGAATCAGCTCTAAATTTTAATCTTTCGCTTTCCGGTCAATCTGGAGCCGGAAAGTCGATGATTGCTCAGAAGATTTTAGTTGAGGAGCTAGTTAATGATGCCAAAGTAATCGTTCTTGATTTAGGAAACTCATTTAAGAAGACTGCTGAGTATTATGGTGGCGAGAGCTTGAGCCTGTCTTTTAATCCTTTACAGTTTAAATCTCCTCATTATTTGAAAGAACTAATTATAAGTATCATCCCTAAAAATGAATTAATTGCCAAGCTTGAAGGAAAAATTTTTGCAATTATTAATGAGAACTTAGGCAGGGTTTCAAATTTTAAAGAATTAATACTTTTGATCTCAGAAGAAATTCCAGATTTTGAGTTGTACTTCTCTGAACTCTGGAAATTTTTTGATGATAAAGATCGAGATTTATCAACGTTTACTTATGTTGATACCTCAGTTTATCCAGACAAAATCAAAGCACCTCTAATTATTTTTCTTATTGAGTCCTTTAATCAACTAGACGGAAGACGTCTTTTTGTCTTTGATGAAGTGTGGTCATTTTTATCTAATAATGCGGAATATATTTCGGAGTGCTTTAGAACTTTTAGAAAATCCGGAGCAAGTGCTATTGCCATATCTCAAGGTATAGATGATTTTTCAATGACAGATATGGGGAAAGTCATTGCGAAGCTTTGTTCGACTAAAATTTTATTTCAGCAGACGATTGATTTATCCTCTGAAATAAATAGTTTTGATGTTGAAAAAATAAAAAGTCTTTCAACTAAACGAAAAGAATACTCTGAGTTTTACATTAAAACAGAACATCACCGAAAGATTGCTCGCTTTTATCCAACTGCCCTAGAGTATGAGCTTTATACCAGTAATCATAGTGACCGCAAATCTTTTGATCGCTTCCATGCTCACTATGCTGAATTTTTCCCCTTTCCAGAAATCATGGAGCGCTATGTGGACTTTAAATATTATTTTGGAGGTTTGAATGCATAAATTATTATTTTTAATTTACATCATTTTTTCAGTCACTTTATTTTCGGCCAATACAAAGGCCTCTACTTTGTTTGCTCCTGATAGTGATACTGCCCTTCTATTTAATTTGGTTTCAAATACTGCAAGTCAGCTTAATGAACTGGAAAAACTAGTCAGTAACGCTGAAAAGTACACAGGGCTTATGGAAAAATACAATCAAATCGCAAGAGACCATTATTTTAGGGCCGAGAGGATTCACTATATCGCTCAAAATTATGTGGATTTATCAAAACGTGATCCAAAAGACTTGGAAGGTTTAAATTCGGCGATTCGAGCTTTAAAAAGTGAGACGGAATCTTTGAAAACCATGATTAATGAATACCGAACTGACGAGGCCAAAAATGAAGTCGCTGAAACTAAACTTTCAGCAAGAGTTAGAGATTCTAATCAAGAATTAGGTTTTGCTAACAATCAGGTCGTGCGCTCAGGTGAAATTCAATCAACCAACGAAGCTCAAAAAATGATGGCCCAAAATACCGCCCTTACTTATAAGGCCCAAGTTGAAGGTAATCAGATGAATTCTCTCATCGCTGAAAAACTATCAGAGCAAAATAAGCTTTTAAATCGTGAACTAAAAGAAGAGACAAAAAAGCAAGTTGAGCGCGATCAATACTACCAAATAAAAGGTAAAAACTTATCTGGAAGTCATAATTTATGATTGGTGCATCTATGCTTAAAGATTTACTTTTAATGACTAATCCTAAAGTCTTGGGACTTAGTCAGTATCTTAATCAGTCGGCACTTTTATTTTTGCTTCCGGCCTTTTACATTGGTATGTGTGTTGAGTATTTCACCAATTTTGATTTTAAAAGTGTGGCCAAAAGATCAATCATTGCTTTTTTAGCGATAAAACTTTTAGTTCCCATTCATGTTGAGGGTGTAGATACAAGTTTAAAGATTAGCTCAGAGATTATTAGTCGCTATTCACCACAGAACAAATTTTTATCTGCTTATCAAAATGCAAAAAGTGAGAATGGAGAAGTTACTAAGACTGGTGTATGGGGTAAACTTACAAGCATTGTAAAAATGGTAGTTGATGATCCAATTGTCATGATTATTTTTCTTCTTTCTTATGTGGCCTTCTTTTTATTAACTCAGCTCTATAGTCTTATTTATCATCTGGCGATTGCATTATTTGGATTATGTGCGGTTTTAAGCATTCTTCCCATTACATCTAAGAGTCTAATAGGAGCAGTGAAGACAAGTCTTTGGTGCATGATTATGCCTTTTGTTGTTGCCATTGTACTAGCACTTATTGGTGATAGTGATGCATTTTTTAAAACCTATTCTGGTGGGATCGTTCAAAATCTTGAAAGCTTAATTCAATTACTAGTCATGACGATTATTCTTCTTCTAACACCACTTATAACGTCAAAAGTTATGAATGATTCAGGTATTTCAAGTGTTGCTGAAAATATCGGACAGATGGCGGCTATGTCCACGATGATTGGTGGTGCTTCTGTTGCTTCTAGGTTTATTGGAAGTAAATCAAAAGCAATTGGAGGAGCGATCTATGGAGGAACAACAAAACCAATAGTCAATAAAGTAAAAAGTTCTATTTCTAATCGAGCAAATGAAATTACCCAAACAAAAGGAATAGGGCCAACACTGAATACGCTTACTGCTAGTACAAGTGGTGAAAAACTTAAAAGTGGATTGGCCGACTTTAAAGATGGATTTTCCAAGACGAGTTTAAAAGAAAAAGCAATTCTTGGAGCCGATGCCATTGTAAATAAAAAAGAAAATTCACTAGCGAATGTAGCGAGATCACAAGAGGCCCACAATCTTAAAGATTACCAGCAAAAAAAGATGGCAGAATCAAAAAGCTATACTTCGGAAGCAAGACCATTCACCCAAAGAGCAATCTTGCCACTGTCTGACTATAAAAATGAAGCTAGAGATTATCTTAAAAAGCAAAATGCTAAGAGCGCAAGTTTTCGGAGGATGAATAATGCAGCTCCTGAGGCAAAGCACTTTTTAAAGTCACGGGCAAATCATGTGATAAATCCCATTCCAAAAGTAAATGGAGAGAATTTTGATCTTATCTTAGAAAGGAAGAAAATTAATCCAAGAGAAAAAGTTGCAGTGAAGAGACCATTTATCCAAAAACCAAGTTTGAAGGAGGTTCAATATGGGCGGAATACAACTGTTTAAAGACAAATTAAAAGATGATGGATTAGGTTTACTTTTAAAACTTAATATTTTCATCTCAACAATCTTTCTAGGAGCTTCATTGTTTATGGGCGGTAAAAAACTTTTTATAAATGAGAGGGAAGGATTAAGTTTTGATGCTTCGAAAAGCGATTTTTGTAGTCTTGTGACAAAGCAGATTATTGATAAAAGACTTTCAAAAGAAATTATTTCAGAAAGTCTTTATGAGCTTGTCTCAAAAGATAATTACAAAAGTCTATATTTTGAAGGAGATGAAAAAGTAAATGCGATTTGGTCAAGTGAAGAGTCGTGCAAAGTTCTAGTTAAAACGAATGATAGGCTTCGCTCCTTTGATTATTTTCTGGAAAAGGATTCAGGAAATAAGTTTTTCTACAAGGTAAAAAATGGAAAATAAAGACATTATATTTTTTTGGTTCAGTTTTAAGATCAGATTTTAATTATAACAAGAGTGATCTCGATGTTATGGTTGAATTTA
>JAYSPR010000102.1:0-2678 GCA_043721975.1 Bacteriovoracaceae bacterium | reverse complement strand
CTTTTTTCTTGGAAAATAGAGCTCAAAGAAGCTTTTGTTGCTGCCTTAACTTTTTCAATTTCCATTTTTATTGGGAAATCTCTTTTTTGGATATATATTTACTATGTACGTGGAAGCTTAATGCGCAACTACGGTGACCTTTATACGACAGTGGTTGGAGTTATGTGGTTATTTTATCTTATGTGTTTTTTCTTTTACGGAGCCTGCATTTGTCATGTCTATAAATTAAGGCGTTCCGAAAAAACTGTCCCAGTTGAAACTTTAGTGAGTGATGGAGAAATATGATTAGAGACTTGATAAAACTTTATTCAATTATTGTCATGCTTGATGCTATTTTTAGCTTCTTTCCAGAAAGTAATAAATACCCTTGGAGAAAGTATCTTAAAAAATGGAGTGACGTCACTTGTGAGCCGGTAAGAAAGAGGCTTCCCCAAGGGCTGCCTTTTGACTTCTCATCTATGATTATTATTTTTAGTCTTTATTTCTTCACAAAAATTTTTAGTTACTTATGGTGAGATAATTTCTTGTCAATGAAGACTTTTTAATTTTACAATTATTACTGAGATTTAATTTTCCCTTCATAGGATTTGAATGGACCGCAATGATTTAAACTTAGATATGCTTTTAAAAGAAACTCTCGCTTTGACGGAGTTTTTAAGAGCAACACCTCAAGATCCTAGTCAAGCTTCTGGCCAACACCAGCAGATCTCTTTTTTATCAGATGACGATGATTATCTATATGATTTAGCCGACAGCTTTTCTGAAAATGAAAGTCAAAGTGAACAAAAAGCCGATGAACTGACTCAACTTTTAGTTGAATCTCATAAATACCCATCAACTCCAGGTGTAATTTATAAAATAGATAGCAGCCATAGCACGTTTTGTGTCCGTGGTTTTACTGCTAATAATATTAGTGAAGCCTATGTTGAAATTGCTCGACTAGACTCGACGAAAAGACCGATTTTAAAATTAAGCATCCAAGACGAGATAAGCAATGTGTGTTTTTTTGAAACAAAAACCTACGAGCTGGCTGAAGTCGTGCGAGAGCAAATAATCAACAGACGATTTCCTCACCAAGAAGATGCGGTGTGCAACATTAGCGATCCAGGTTTTAGCTGGTGGATGAATGTTTCTGATTTCGAGGCTTGTGTGGACAAGTCTGGTCGCTTTGAAATCTTTTTTCGCTCTCACGGGATCAATCGTGCAGATAAATATATTCAATTAGGTCCTATAGGAGACGGCAGTGTTGCGGCTTTAAGGCTCAATCAAGCAAGAACTTTACTTCGAAGTTCATTTCCCATTAGTGAGTTTTGTTGTGATGATAAGAGTTTTTCAGTAGCTTCGTTAAAGCCCGATCATTTAGGTTTTGTTTCTTTTAAAAATATTTTTCTAGAAGGAATGAATACCACTCAATTAGAAAATTTTCCAGATAACAGTCTTGGAAGAACCCTTTATTATTATTTTCATGAACTTGCTGTTGTCCGTAAATTTTGGATTGAAGTCAAATCAAAGCTAAGTTAAAATAAATAAAACAGGATGTTTTGTTCTCAAATAGGGAACCCCAATTTGGGTATTATTTAACGACAGGATGTTTGCTTTGGAATTTTCATTTGATCGCGCTAGGGATAACCAGCGTGAAACGAAAGCAGAAACTCAACAATCAGAAAATCAAGCTTCTGCTTCAGGACCTAGGCCTGGGCCGGACCTCAATTCTGTTGATCCTTCTACTATTGCCAATGAAAGATTAAGAAAAGCTATTGAAAGGAATAGGGCCAAACAAGCAGAGAGAGATTCTCAGGCACCTCCTCGTCAGAGTTTTGGACCACCACCAAGACCTACTCTTAAAGAAGAAGCTACTATCCATGAACAAAAATCTTTTATCCAAGAAGAATTGCCTCCGTCAAGGCCTTCATCTGTCGTGCGCCGATCAGTAGCTAAGCCCGAAGATACAGAATTTGTTCCAGTAAAAAGAACAACTAGAAAAGTTGCCTCGCAAATTAATTATACAACTTCGACGTCGACTTCGAATGGAGCCGCAAAAAGAAAAGCCAAGTCACTTGACCCAAAATATTCAAATTATTTAGTGAAGGGATGTTGGATTTTTTGTGGGCTGATGATCTTGAGACTTATTTTTGCTTCTGGTGGTGTGACAGATTTTTATGCTCAAAAAAATTCGCTGAGTGAAAGAACAAATGAATTGTTATCAATAAAAAATGAAAATATGCAATTAGTTCAAGAAATCGAACGCATGAGATCTGATAGTGGTTATCAAAAAAAATTAGTACGAGATAACCTAGGATTTATTGCTTCAGATGAGTTTTTAGTCCTATTTCCGAAAGAGAAGTAGTACTTTTCCAGGTTAAGACATCACCAATTTTTAATTTTTTTGAAAATGTTGCACCAGCTTTAGTTTCTAATATGTATTGCGCTAGGTACTCTTGGGTTTTGTAAATGATAGGTGGCTCAGTGAGTCCTGGGTGTAAGGGAGCGTCTTTTTCAATGCCTACAATTTTGAGATTCCCATCTAAAAAAATAATATCAAGATTAAAGTAAGTATCGGGCATCCAAAATCGTCTTGCCCCCATGTTTTCATTGATGAAAAGCATTCCTTCATTTTGTTTAAACTCATGAGGTTTTAAGCCACTGAGACCTTTTTGATGTTCATCCTTAGATATGGC
>JAYSPR010000101.1:0-4554 GCA_043721975.1 Bacteriovoracaceae bacterium | reverse complement strand
CTCTTTTGTTCAATTTTCTTTGTTTTCAACTTCATCTACATACCCTTTGTTGGGTTATGTGCTTAAAAGTGTGTCCGTTTTAACAGGGGAAGATCAGTTGGTATTTCTCAATTTTCAAAAAGAAGTTCAAGTTCTTTTGATAAACTTTATGGACTTATGGAAAAATATGCAATAACTGATAACGCTGCTGTCATTGAAGAAATTTTAATAAAATCTAGTTTGTATTCAAAAGTTTATTTAGGGCCAGAATCTGAAGAACTTGGGTCAGCATTAAGTCTTGATGAAGCGAATGCTTTGCAATTCAAAAAAATTCAGAAATTTAAAAAAATTCTTAATAGTTGGCAAAGTAAATATGATTGTAAAGCTATGAATGTAAAAGAGTATCAAGAGGAATACAAAGCTTGCTTAAAAATTTCGTCGTCATCTTATTTTAAATCAAAATCTTTGTGTGAAGAGGTAACGGAAAATTACGTAATTTGCAATGGCACTAGGTATGTTTTGGACTTAAATAATAATAATGGTTTAAAAAGAGATACTAAGAAAATTGAAGATTTTATCGATTCAAGGGACAATCATGGTCTAGCTCCAAATGGAGCTGCCTCAAAATAGGCAGTCTAACAATTAATCTTTAGGAAGAATGTCAAGAGGCTAACTTTTCTGGAAAGAAATTCCACCATTCTAATGGATCATCATCAGATAAACGTAAACAGAGCTCCGGCGACCACCGGGGTTTTTTAGGAACCTTTTTTAAAACGAGTCCAGAGGCCTTGAGACTTTTTGATCCTTTTTTCCCGTTACATTCTTTACAGCAAGTCACAACATTTTCCCACGTAGTAGGCCCATTTTGCGAAACAGGAATGACGTGGTCAAAAGTTAATTCATGCACTGGCAATTTTATCGAACAGTACTGACACTGGAATTGATCTCTAAAAAAAACATTCATTCTGGTGAATTTTACATTCAAGGTAATTTTATGATTTTGAAAGAGACGTAAAATTTTTGGCAATTTATAAGAAGTCGATACTGTTCTGATGAGTTGATTATCATACTCATCAACGACCTCCGCTCGGCCGGTTAGATAAAGAATCATGGCCTTTTGCCAGTGAATGATCTTTACAGGAAAATAGTTGCAGTCCAGAAGCAACGTTCTCATACTCTTTTGATTATAGCATGATTCAATTTATCTGGGAGAGGCGGCAAGAATTTGTAATAAAATTGAGACGATATCTGACCTAAATGATCCGTAAGCTTTTTTTATCGACCTTCATTTGATAGTTAAAATCCTTGAATTTACTAGGTTTAAAACTTAGTTTTAGCTCACCTTTTAAGGCCTCAATTTGATGGGCTTCTTCCTCGGTATAGAGTGTGATCGCCATGCCCCCTTTTTCGTGCCTAGCAGTTCGTCCTATGCGGTGGACGTAAGAGTCCGAACTAGGAGGAGGAGTGAAATTAATGACGTGGGTAACGTGGGGAATATCTAACCCGCGGGAAGCTACGTCAGTGGCCACTAAAATATTGAGAATTTTTTCCTTGAAAGAATTGAGTGATTTTTTTCTTTGATGAGTGGTCATATCTCCTTCAAGCACAGTGCTTTTGTAGTTATCTTCATTTAAAAAAGAATTTAGCATTCGGGCCTCTTCTTTTGTTGTCGTAAATACTAAACACGCTCTAATTTTTTTATTTTTTAAGAGAAATTTAAAAAAGGGATACCTTAATTCAGGTGAAATAGGACAAAAAAATTCTTCGATAATTTCTTTGGGTTTATTGGCCGATATTTCGATAGTTTCATAATTTGATAAAAATTCTTCAGATAAAGTTTTGATATCTTCATTCATCGTGGCCGAAAAAAGGAGCGTTTGAAACCTGTTTTGACTAGCTTCTAGAGCGATTTTTAAGTGAGGATAAAATCCCATGTCCATCAGTTGATCGGCTTCATCAAGAACTAGTGTTTCTATGCCACTTAAATCGATAGTCTTTTTTTCGATATGATCTTTAAGTCTTCCAGGACATGCGACAATCAGGTGAACTCCTTTTTTAAGTTCTTTTTCTTGCTCGCTAAAACTCACTCCACCATAAAGTGATGTACAGATGAGAGGAGTATGTCTAGCAGTGGCCTTAGCTACAGAGAGAATTTGTTCTGAGAGCTCTTTGGTGGGAGTGATGATTAAAACTTTGGTCGGTCGCTTGGCCTGGCCGATGAGTTTTGAGATCAAAGGAAGAATGTAGGCGAGAGTTTTTCCGCTGCCAGTTTCAGAAAGTGCGACGAGATTTTTTCCATTTAAGATAAGTGGAATACTTTGTTCTTGAATAGGAGTGTAGGACTTAATTTTAAAATCACTAAGTGCTTTATTAATTTCTTCTGGAAAAGAAAAGCTCATGCTTTTTTCTCCAAATGAGTTATTTTAAAACAGTGATGGGCTTTAGTATCTCGGTAGTCTTCAGGAATTGTTCTAGGAGTAATATCTTTGATGTGGCAAATTTCACCAAGAGCAGGATCGAGTTTAAATTTTCTTTTATTGTTGGAAAAATAAAGAACACCAGTAGGAGATAAAAGTCTCATGCAATGCTTAATTAAAAAGACTTGGTCTTTTTCTACCTCAAAATCTTCTTCCATTTTTTTTGAATTTGAAAAAGTCGGTGGGTCTAAAATAATAAGATCAAAACGGCTTGATGCTTTTTCTAAGTAAACCATCGCACTATCGGTGACAAATATATGATCTGTTAGCACAACGTTGTTGGCCTCAAAGTTTTTCCGGGCCCAGTCCTGGTAGGTTGCTGACATGTCAACACTGGTTACTTGGCGGGCACCCCCCAGGGCTGCAGCGACACTAATAGATCCAGTGTAAGAAAAAAGATTTAAAACTTTTTTTCCAGAGCTTTCTTTAAAGACCATTTGCCTAAGAGGTCTATGGTCTAAAAATAATCCTGTGTCGAGGTAGTCGTGAAGATTAACAATGTAATGAGCTTCATTTTCACGAATGAGCATCGTCTCGTTTTTATCTTCTAGTTTGGTGTATTGAACAGCACCTTTTTGCTTAAACCTTGATTTGATGACCACTCGTTCTTCGGGGATAGATAAGACTTCTTTAACAGCTGAAATAATAAAATTAAAGTGATCAAATTTTTCAGCATCAATTTCATCATCGCGTTTTTCGAAAATAACCGCGTGATCTTTGTAGACATCGACAATAAAGGGAAAATCGGGAATATCTTTTTCGTAGAGTCTAAAGGCCTCGACTTTTTCTCTGGTGGCCCATTTCTTTCGGTGCTTGTAATTTTTTTCGATGCGATTTTTTATGGTGTTGTAGTCAGACATTTAGTTATTCTTTTTGTGTGGGATGTTTTTTAATTCTTGCTTGATGACTTCATCAAGACTTTGGTTATGAAACCTAATGCAGTAATCACCTAACTTTAAAGTGATATCGGCATTTATTTTTTTATGAATTCCAAAAACTTCAAAAGCAAATTGAGGGTAGCGATCAACAATCTTTTGGAGAGGATCTTTAGTGACAAATTCTACGTGCTCTAGACCACTTTTATAACTGTGGCCTGGCTTTGGGGCTGGAAGCTCTAATAGATCAATTGAACGGTTTTTATAGACGATAGGAGAGTGAAGCCTAAAAGTTGAAATAAGGCGTCCGTTGACCATAGATTCAATAAGAAGTTCTCCCAGCTCCATGAGATCAGTTTTCTTCGTTTGATATTCATCAAGTGTGCTGACACGATAGCAGATGTGGTCGAGTGGATATTTATCTAACTCAAGCCCAATATCATCGAGTTTATTAAAAAGATCATCTAAAAAGACCATGGGGTCTGTAATCACATCACTTAAAGTCTTTGTTGTCATAAAATGATCTTCCTATCTGTAATCAGAATTTTTATAAAAATGAACGTTAGGATTTTTTTCCATGACGAGCTTTAGATCCCATTCAGAGCGAACTGAAAAACACAGTCTTTTTTTATGATCGTAGACAATGTTAGAGGAATTCGTTGCCATGAATTTTCCTTCATCTTTATCACTTTCAAATTTAAGCCAACGAACACCGATGAAACTATGTCCCTCATAATCTGCGTTGACGTTATATTCATCTTCAAGTCTATACTTCACAACTTCAAACTGTAAGGCCCCGACGGCGCCGAGGATTTTTTCTCCAGTTGAATGCCTCGTGAATAGCTGAACGGTTCCTTCTTCAGAAAGCTGTTGTAGTCCTTTTTCAAGTTGTTTGGCCTTCATAGGATCTTTTAAGACAACTTTGTTAAAGATCTCGGGAGCGAAATTAGGAATACCAGTAAACATGAATTTTGATTTTTCGGTGAAGGTGTCGCCAATTTGGAATTTTCCATTATCGTGAAGTCCGATAATGTCTCCGGGAAATGCCTCTTCAGTTATTTCTCTATCTTGAGCTTGAAACATTAGGGGGGTCGCTATCTTTAATTCTTTTTCTGATCTCACATGATAAATTTTTTGGTTGCGATTAAATTTTCCTGAACACACTCGCAAAAAAGCTATGCGGTCTCTGTGCTTTTTATCCATGTTGGCCTGAATTTTAAAAA
>JAYSPR010000100.1:0-5193 GCA_043721975.1 Bacteriovoracaceae bacterium | reverse complement strand
AGCGGCTTTCTATATTGAAATTTTTTATACAAACTAGTTATTTGGAGTTTGTGGCTCTGGGATATAAAATGGGTTATGAGTTGTCTTATTTGCATAGGCTTTATTATACAACTCTTTAAAATTCTTTTTCAAACTTTTCTCGTAAGAATCAGACATATTATTTAAAACGTCATTTGTTGCACTAGTAATCTTACCTATCATATCGCGGTAAATCCCATCGGCTCTGTCCATTGCACTAGACACGGCTTCTTTCATAGCGATAGCAGATAAAATGTATGGGAAGCGACTCGCTATAACATCTCCAGCTGAAGCTCCTTTTAACTGATTAATGTAAAGACTAGAATCATCACCAACTAACTTAATCCATTTCTTGTCACGGCTAAAGATTTTTCCTGACTCATCATAAGCTTTATTGATGGCCATGATCTCAGAAAGAGCTTTAAGCGAGTAAGTCTTGATCGCATCGTTTGGAGTTCCAAAGTTTTCAGCTGTCACTTGAGCATTTAAAACTGCCACATGTTTTGGTGCAGTTAAGGAAAGAAGTGAAGACACTTGAAGATCACTCATAAAAGTTGAAAGACTTGATTGCATGAAAGAAGAAGCTTTTAAGACACCCGCTGCTCTGTGTGGGTTAGTAAAGTAAACTGCTCTCTTTCCAAGGCTTAACTTCACAACATCTTGAAGAGCTGGAAGAGATTGAACATTTTTTAATCCAGCATTATCTTGATCGATAAATAAGAAGGCAGACGACTTCGATTTAGAAACAAATGTGTTAAGTGTTTTAATACTTGACCCATTAGCATCATCAACAACAAGCAATACTTTTTCAGATAAACCATTTGTTAAAGTCGCGGCATTTAAAGAAGCTAAACTTAAATCTAAAATTGAAACTTTATCTGATCCACCTAAGTCTTCAAGCGCATCTAAGAAAGCTTTTAGTTGTCCATCAGTATTGGCAATTAAAACCGGAACATTTCCTTTATCAGCAAATTGTGCTTTTGCCATGGCCACATAATCACGTGGTAAAACACCGATTAAGACACCATTTTGCTCAACAGAAGCTGAGAAAGAAAGATCTCTGTAAGCATCTGCTTCTTGGTCAACTAAAACTTCAGCATCACTTAGGTTAGCTGTGCTTGAAAGAGTTCCTACCGAAGAGAAATCTTTTGTGATAATTGGATTTTGTGAGTTTACTAATAACTTAATTTTTAATTCACCTTTATATTCACGCTTTGAATTATTTGAAAGAGTGATTTTAAGTTTATTTTTTGTCCCTTTTAAAAGTTGAGACTCAAGTGATAGACCTGAAAGAGCTAATGGATAGGCCACTCTCACTGCTTTTACGTCAGAATCTTTAAGGATTCCATCATTTAATCTATCATAGTGACGACCCTCTACCGCATCTTGTGAAGTAAGTGGTGAAACAACTCTTAAAGCTGATTTATAAGTTCCGTTTAATGGCGCTGTTACTGTTCCCATTGCAACACCTTTAACAGACACTAAGCTTCTAGCTGGAACACTTGAGATTTTAAAATTTTGTCCATTTTCAAGAACAACTGACACGTTCGTTGCTGCTTTGAAACCAAAGTTTCTTAAAATAACATTATGAAGAGTTGTCTCACCTGGTTGAAATACACCATCTAGAAGAGCAACACCTTTAATACCACCGTCGAGCATATCGCTTGAAACGAAATCTAAAACAGCATTGTTGTTATAAATTGTCGTGACTTCAGCAATTCTTTTTTGACGGTAAATTTCTGTTTGTTCTGCAATATTTGCATTAAACACTTCAAGCTCAACTCTATCGAAGTTTACACTTCTAATGGCTTCATATCTTTCGTTGTAAGCTGCCAGTTCAGACTGAGCGTATGAACTTTTAAATTCTCCGCTTGAACGATTAGGGCTTGTATTGTATTGATCAAATGCTCTCTGGAAAGCTTCTTTTTTAACAACTGGGTAGTCACGTGAGTAAGCACTAGCATCTGCATCTCTACGACCTTGATCATAGTAAGCTGGGTAATCTCTGTTCACTGCTACATCGTAAGATGCTTTGTAACTTGCATCGTAACGAAGGTTATAATCATTTGTGATTCTTCTTTCAAATTCAAAACGAGTATATTGACGGTAAGTAAAAACATATCCATCTGCATAAGCCTTTCTTAAAACTTCTTTGCTGTGGTTAATATTTGGTCTAAAATTTGATCCGTTAAAATCTCCTGGGTAATCAGGAGTATTTCTTTGGAAACTTCCAGCAAAAGATCCTTCAACACTGACTTCTTTTAATTCAGATGATTCTAATTTTTTAGTCGTTTCAGATTCACCAGCATTTCTACCGTTAGCTGATCCTGTTCTTACAGCTCTATCCAAACCTGCTTTTTTTCCTTGGGCAATACCAACGCTTGCAGCATCTGAAGCATCTCCTCTTCTTAAACCAGCAGCACGTCCTTCACGAGAACCAGCTGTACTGTTTCCGCTGCTTGTCCCTTCATTTGTTCCATCTCTTGTTCCATCAAGACGAGCTCTCGATGATCCATCTCTTTCACCTTGCTCAGCTCCTCTGCGGTAGAAACGATCTTGTCCGTCTCTAGTTCCAGCACTTCCACCATCGTTATTTCCATCGATGTTTCCACGGTCGTTTGCCATCCTCCAAGAAAGATCAGCACCATCGCTCGATCCATCTGACTGACCTAATCTTGAACCTTCATAATTTATTTTTTTAATCGCAACGATTAATTCTTGACGATATTCTTCACGCTCACGGGCCGCGATTTGCATTCTTTGGCGAGCATCTTCAGTCTTTCTTGCTGCTATGTTAAAGTCTGCTCTCACTTGGTCTAATCTCACTGCAATAGGTGCACTTTCAAGTTTTAACCCACCAGCAATTTTATTTCTTTCAAGCATTTTCGCATCAATGTCTTCAATTTCTTTTTGAGTGGCCGTAATGGCCTCAGCATTGACGTCAGGAGTTTTTTTAAGTTCATCCAATTTTGCCAACAAAGGAATCTTAGAAGCTTTTAAGTCTGCCACTTCTTTTGCAATCGTTTCCATTTTATCTTTAATCGACGCCAATTGATTTTCAAGCACTCTGACTTGGTCCCCAATTTGAGCTTGGGCCTGTTCAGACCTAGCAACATTAATCTTTGCATCTTCAGCGCGTCTGTTGATGATATTTAGATCTTGATCATCATTTAAATTAAATGACTGATTTCCGATATAACCTGGAATATCACCTGCGTTTACGACACCAACCATAACCAAAAACATAAGAAAAAATCGTGTGAGAAAATGCATATAATGTCTCCCTTAACGTCACCAAAAAATAAAAAAACAATTTTTAAAGGCCATTTTGACACTACTTTAGTGTCAAAAGGACTCCAAAAATCATCCGTTTTTTTGGTGGAGTTGTTTTCATTGAAAGTGTAAGCAATTACGAAGCCAAATACTTATTTATACAAAAAAATTATTCGTCACAAAAAATATTTGTTAGAACTATATCAGAAATATTAATTTGGATGGATAAAGATGAAAAAATTACAAAAACTAGAAAGTATGGCGCGCTTAAAATTATTTTATGGTAGCCACCATTTCATGAAATACATTTTAATTATTTTCGTTATGACCTTTACCACTTTTGTAACTGCAAATGACGAACAAACCGTTCTATATATTGGTGATTCACATAGCTTTGGAAAGTTAGGAATCAAGCTAGAATCGTATTTAAGCTCAAAATTTTCTAATACTGTTATGATGGCGAGCTGTGGATCAACGGCAAAGACTTGGCTTGGTATATCAGGCAACGAAAAAACGGTCTGCGGTTTTTGGAAAAAAGAAAATAGTGTTGAAATAAGACAAAATGAATTTAAAAATCCTAAACTATCAAATGAACTTGCACGCCTTAAACCGGGCCTCACCATCGTCCAGCTAGGGACAAATCTTGCAGTAGGACCCAAGCCTCTCAATCATGCAGCAAGCGTTGAAGCAGTTATTGAATTAATTAAACAAGAAAATAGTGAATGTATTTGGATCGGGCCACCTGATGCCAGTTCAAAAGTCGTAACAAAAGATAACTTAAATTTAGTAAATGAAATGTTAAAGGAAATAACTCAAAAAAAAGGTTGCCGATACATCGACTCTTTAGAAATAACCAACTTTCCTGAAGCTAGCAAAGAAGGCATACATTATCCTCCATTATTGTCAGAAAAATGGGCCGAAGAAATCATGAAACAATTACCGTGAACTAATCAAATCAAAATATAATTACTTCTCACATTTCGTCATTAAACTTTCGCGATATTCTTTATAAAATTGGCCACTGGCCACCCCTCCAGCTCTTTGGATATCGGAGTATTCAGGAAAATACGCTTGCTTGACTTGTTTGGTGAGAGGATCAGATATTACCCTTGTTAATACATGAATTCCAAAAATCTTAGGGCGTCCGTATTCAATACTCCAGATAGCGGCACCAGATGCACCAATAAATGAATTAGTCTTCAAATATATAAAATTATCATTATCTATCTTAACTGCAGTTGAGTCTTCGTCTACACTTAACTTTTTTCCTGAAAATTTATCTAAACTATAGCCTGCAATTGTCAATGAAGTTATTGGCAAACTTTGCTGACTTTGATTATGGACACCAAACCATCCAATTTTTTTTCCAATTGGCCTATCTAAAATTGCTATGGCCCAGTCATTTTTCCAATTAAATACTTTCTCTTCTTTTTTGCTATGAAAGATTGTTGTAATATTTGCACTTTCAATTCCTGCATGTGAGGTGAACTTCATAGGATATTTATAAGGCTCTTTGGTTGATTCACTGATTACACAATGAGCTGCAGTAAGAATGTGGCAAGGGCCAATTAATGTAGCAGTACAGTGTGAATCACTAATCGTTAATCTTCCGATAGCGGACCACGGAAAGTTTATATCTGTGACTTCCTTGCGATTATCAGTCCCAAAAACACCCGCCCAAAGTGGATTATTTATTAAAAATAATATTAGGAAAAAAATTGAGTGTAGCTTCATACAGAGATTATAGAGTATAAAGAAATCAAAGATATGAGTGTAATAAAAATTTTATTGTGAGAAGAAAATGTGTCTAAATTCTGAACGATTATGTCCTACTCTAATTTCTGAGCGATTATGTCCTATTCAATAACAATTATGTACCCTAAGACCTTTAAAATCTTAGGG
>JAYSPR010000099.1:0-1659 GCA_043721975.1 Bacteriovoracaceae bacterium | reverse complement strand
CCCTAAGATTTTAAAGGTCTTAGGGTACATAATTGTTATTGAATAGGACATAATCGCTCAGAAATTAGAGTAGGACATAATCGTTCAGAATTTAGACAGTCTGTATTTAATCACCAGAATTTTTTTCAATCCGCCCCAAAGCCTAGCCGTATTCGATTATTCTAGCAGAAGTTATAAAGTTAAATGTCTCACCAATGAGGATAATATGCTTGAAGCAATTGCAATGATCTCTGTCTTAGCCGGTATGGGAATTTATTTTATTAAATCCACAGACCTTCCAAAAGACCTGAAAGAACGAAGTGCGAGACTTGAACAAGAGTCACGTCATAATCCTATTGTTCTTCAAAAGAAGTATGCTTTTGATAATATCAATTCAAATAAAAAAATAAGTATCAATGCCGCTCAAGCTCAAGACGCTAACGAAAAACTTCTTCAAGAAAAAAAGCTTGAAAGAAAGAAGTTAGTTGAAAAGCAAATTAAACGCATCGATGAATTAACGATGATCATTACGGGATTAGAACAAGAATTAAAAATCAACAACGAAAAGAAACTTGAAATTGAAGCTCAAATTGAACTTCACTTAAGTGAATTGATCCAACTTAAACAAAACAAACTTGCTTAATTAACATAATTCATATCGGGCTTTTTAAAGGCCCGAATGTCTTTTTTGGGTAACAGATCTTGTTCGTCACCATCCTGGGCCATAGTATCTATCTTGGGATATACAATCTTATCAACTGTCATTTTTTGAGTATTGAGTGTGATGATAAAAGGTTTATTGTCATCAACTCCGTAATGAGCACTTTCAATAAACTTGGCCATGTCTTTACAGATTTGGTTGCTCTCTATCGTGAAATTTCCTGCAATTAAATTATAAAAATTGCGATATTCTATGAAGGCCTTGGGGTTGTTGTCATAAACTCGATTTTGAGCACAAACCAACATCATTTCTCGCCCATTAGAATTAGTCAGTGAGTAAGACTCAAAACTGTCAGGAATGGCACGGACGATTTTTAAAATGATTTTTTCTTTAAAGACTGGTCTTATGACTTCTATGGCGTTCACTTTAAGCACGGATAAAAGAAACAACAAACCAAATGACGAAAACTTCATGAACTTCCCCCTATCCCTTGACGACCTTAAGCCTAGATGTAGAATAGTTTTATATTAAGTTCACCAAATTAATAATGAAATGATCTTACATCTTGCCTGCGTCTAACTATGATTAATATTTTATCCATTACAATTACTTATTTATCCATCTTTGCAAGTTCTTACTTAAACCATCACCTCCTTTGGAGTTCTCCTGTCACCATATCAACTCTCGGTCTTCTAGGAACATTTTACTCTCATCAAGGAAAAATAGAAAAAGGTGATGTTCATGCTTTAATACTCATGGGGGCTTTTGCCGGAACCACAGCAGAACCCCATTTCCAGCATCACCTGGCCTTTATTTCAAATGCCGCCGTGATTTATTTTATATTCAAATATACTAAGCATAAATTTGTTGGGCTCGGTGGAAAATTAGGCTTCATTTCATTTAGCTCTTGTTTGTGCTTTTATGGTGCCAGTCTCATCGTTCATAGGATTTTACCGTGAACTATTTTATCTATTCAATTATCGGATCCTTTGGAACGTTTTTACTTGCTCCCCACCCTA
>JAYSPR010000098.1:0-10910 GCA_043721975.1 Bacteriovoracaceae bacterium | reverse complement strand
TGATTTAAAAAATCTGAGGATTGAAAATTATTTTTTTAAGATAATCAACTCAGCTGACATTGGCTTTTGCAAACCAGATAAAAGAATTTTTGAATATGTATTAGATGTTCTTTCTTGCTCACCCTCTGAAGTCTTGTTTATTGATGATTCCTTAGCACATGTAAAAATAGCAGAAGAGATTGGAATAAAATCGCATCACTATAAATCCTTGAATAAGTTTAAGGAATTTTCAGGCAATAACAAACCAATTGTTCGGAAGGCAACAATTCAGGATGCAGAAGGAATTCATCTTGCTCATATGAAATCTATTCAGCAAATTTGTTCAAAGGATCACTCCGAAGAAGAAATTAAGGCGTGGGGGCACAGACCCTATCGTGAAGATCAAAGAATTAATGCAATCAAGAATGATCTCGTTTGGGTTGTTGATGACAATGGTTCAATTGAAGGTTACGGGCATTTGAAAATTTTTGAAAAAGAAGGAGTAAGGCTTGGTCATATTTTTGGACTTTATCTTACTCCCCAAGTGGCTGGAAATTCTTTAGGAAGGGCCATTGTTGATAAAATGATGGAGGAAATTAATTTTTCCAAAGCGATGCAAATTACCCTTGAATCAACTATTACAGCAAAAGAATTTTACAAAAAAATTGGTTTTGTTTCTAATGGTTCAGAAATGACCGTAGAAATTAATGGCACGCAAATTAGATGTTATCCAATGATGAAAAGACTCCACCATACTTGATCAATACCACATAATTATATACGATATTTCTAATAAAAAATGTGAGGCTCATATAATGAAATCTGAAATGAAGTTAATATCGATATTTGCAATTTTAACCTTTGCAAGCTGTTCTCATGTTGAAAATAGCCGTGCCTTAACTTCCGAAAAAAGTGACGTTGTAAAAGAATTAGCCCCTGTCGATTGGCAATTTGAAACTTCAACTTTTCCTAACCTTCGTTATGTCTACACTCCTTTTATTGTCTCAGAAGATAATAAGCTGACTCTTTTTACAGCTGGTGGAGGTGTTGATCCAGGCAACGGCATTCGTATGTTGACGACAAATACAAAAGGAACAATTCCTGTTGCGGAAAAAATGCTGATACCTGTAGGACCTGACCTTAAAAATTATAATTATTTTCGTGCTGTCCGAGTCGATAAAAATGGCGATGAAATGTGGATGATCACAGAAGTAGCGGGTTGCTATACAGGCTGTGACAATGAAACTTTTCCTAAAAAACTTGCGAGCTACTATTCAAGTGACAGCGGCAAGACGTGGAGGTTTATTAGTTATGTTAATGTTGATGGAAAACCCTACGTAGGATCTTGGAGTGCTCACACCGGACTTGTTTGGAATCCAAATGGAAGTGAAACACTAGATTTAGAAAATTATGCCAACAACCGATTTATTACAACGGGAGAAGATAGAAATATTTTTATTTCAAACGATGGAGTTAATTTCAAGTCGATAGTGATGAAATACCCTTTCCCTCACGATAGATTAATATTTACCAGTATGGCCAAGACTCCATATGGATTTCACATGATGAACTGTGCGAATTGGAGTGATAAATATTATACAACGACTGTTCGTCATTTATTTTCAAAAGACTTAGTTAATTGGTATCCAATAGAATCGAGCACTTTTTTAAAAAATCCTGATTTTTATAAAGGAGTGCATCTTTCTTATGATGGAAAAAATGACAAGTTGTGGGCGATTTCACCATGTGGCTCAGAAAAAGGATGTTCATTTGTTGCGTGGACTAAGCCAAAAGATTATTTAGAAAATACTAACACTAGCAGAGATAAAGACATTCTACCTGTTGGTGAATTTGTCGATTACAAGGGGCGGACCGCGATGATTATTGAGAATACAAAAACAAATAATCTCGTAAAATATAAAGTTCGTTTTTGGAATGGTGCTTATGGTTCTGGTTACACTAAAGACAAGTTTACTTTTCCACTTGAGAACTACAAAAGACAAGGATGCGTAGTCGTAGGAGAAGACACATTGTGTGTAGGAGATGCGGTTTATATTAACTCAACTGCTGCTTCAATTATGGGCCATTATGATGAGGATCAAGCGAAGATTAAGTTTGCGATAAGGTATGCAAACGGGCAAATCTTTAACGGTTTTACTCGTGAAATGTTTAATTTAAGTTGGTGATGAGTTGAAAAAAGTAGTCATCGTAACTGGAAGCTCAAACGGACTTGGAAAGTTTTTAGTAGAGTCATTTTTGAGAGCAGACTATATAGTCGTAGGAGTTTCTCGTACTAATAGTATAAAAAATGATAATTTTTATTTTTTTAAGCATGATCTTTCCAAAAGTAGTGACCTCTCAAAAAAGTTAAAGTCTTTTTTAATAAAAAATAAAATTTTAAAAAAGGTTGAACAAGTCATTCTTATCAATAATGCTGCTACCGTTTTACCTATAGATTATTTTCATAAACTAAGTCTTAAGAAAATCCAAGAATCTTATCAGTTAAACTTACATTCACCTATGATGCTTGCTCATTTTGTTCTCAATGCTTTTTTAAATAAGTCGGAACATATTTTAATTTGTAATATCATTTCAGGGGCAGCCTTTCGCCCACTTATCAACTGGTCAGCTTACTGTACGATGAAAAGTGGTTTGAAAATGTTTAGTGATTGTCTCAATTTGGATTATTCAGAAAATGAAAAAATGAAATCTATAACCTTTAGTCCAGGTGTTATGGAAACGAATATGCAACAGACGATTAGAAAGCAAAGTATAAATAAATTAAAGAGTGTTGAAATGTTTCGTGACCTAAAAGCAAGTCAAAGCTTACTGCCTCCAGAGCTTGTGGCGAATTCACTTTTTAATCTCTTAAAAAATCCAAAAGAAATACAAAAAACAGAATATAACGTTAATGAAATCTATAAAAAGGATTAAGAAATGAGTCTCTCTAAAGAAAGAATGGTGGAGCTGTGTGCTGGCCAACTAGATGCTTACAACAAGCGAGACATAAATCTATTTTCTACTTATTACCATCCTGATGTAGAGGCTTATCGATTGCAAAATAATGAGCTCATCTTAAAAGGCATGGAAGCCCTAAAGATTTTATACGCTGCTAGGTTTAGTGAAAATCCATCCCTTTATTGTGAACTGAGAAGTCGAGTGGTTCTAGAGAACTCAGTCCTAGATGAAGAGTGGGTGACAGGTGTGACTAATCAATCAGCTCCGTCTCATGTCGTTGCCATCTATAAATTTAAGGATAATTTAATTCATTCGATTTGGTTTACTAATTAATTAATGAACTAAAGTCTGCTGGCACCTTTTTAAAAAATGAGTTAGATTTTATATATGGAAAATAAAAGTCAAGGCTCTCCGTGGGGAGTAAGTGAAAAAGCTCAGTGGTTTAAAGAACAAGTTATTAAACGGTCCTATAAAGCCGAGGTGATCACTAAAATTTTAAAACTTAGTGAGCGTTTTAATTTACTACAGTATGGTTCGCTTTCAATTAATCCTGAGAAATATCCAGTTTATTTAATTAAGTCTAAAAACTTTGATTCATCAAAAAAAGTTGTATTGATCACCGGAGGCGTCCATGGTTATGAAACGAGTGGAGTGCATGGGGCTTTACTTTTCATGGAAGAGTATGCAGAAAAATATTTGGGGCAATTTAACTTTATCTGTGCACCTTGTATAAGTCCTTGGGGCTATGAAACAGTGAACCGATGGAACAATTTGGCCATAGATCCCAACCGATCTTTTTATAAAGAAAGTCCTGCTGAAGAATGTAAACTCTTTTTAAATGCAATAGAAGCTCAGAATGTTGAGTTTTTTGCACACTTTGATCTTCATGAAACAACTGATACAGATAATACAATTTTTAGAGTTGCTCTTGAAAAACGAGATGCTAAAAAACAAGAATTTTCGGAAATTCCTGACGGCTTTTATGTTGTCGGCAATTCACACAAGGTAGAAAAATATTTTCAAAAAGCCATTATTGAATCTGTAAAAAAAGTCACTCATATTGCACCAGCCGATAGCGCTGGGAAATTAATTGGAGTAAAAATCGAAGATGAGGGTGTTGTTAATTATGACATGAAGAAACTTTTTCTTTGTGGTGGTTTTTCAGAGGCGCAGTTTGCGACAACGACTGAAGTCTATCCTGATAGTCCTAAAGTGACAGATGAGATTTGTAATCTTGCTCAAGTCGCGGCCATTAGGGGAGGGCTTGATTATATTGGTAAGCAATGGAAGCCTTAGCTTTAAAAATCTTTATCATTTTATTTCAAATTATAGGAATGGAAACAGTCCCTAAAGATTTTACGCATGATTGGGAAATTACCAGGAAATGGGACAGTGTAGGCACTCAATATCTTTTCGAGGCGAACTCAAGTAGCCTAGTCAATCATTGCAAAGAAAATGAAAATGATTATCTTATTTTTCCACAAATAATTCACAGCTCGCAAACCTTAGAAGTCGATGGTGCGACAGCTGCAACGCTTGGAAAAACAGATCACAGTGCTAGCTCGCCCTTTTATCAACAAATGCTCGTGTCGTGCTCGCTTATGAAACATGGACAAAATATCAAATGGACAGTGCAGTCCTATTCTTACTTTTTTTCACGGCTTAATCAATCTCCTTATTTTGAAAAAAATATTTGGAGTCTAAATTTTCTAAACGTGACAACAAACTTTTTGGCCTTTGGAATTTTGATTATCTTATCCCTATTTACTTTGATCATTTTTAATGAATTAGCTTATAGCGTTTGTATTGGTTCCTTTTTTTTGGCCATCTATTTTGCTAACGCAGCCAATTTTTTATTTGGCATACAAACAACGATGTTATTTTCTCATAAAATGGCAGATATCTCCATGTGGATTGGCGTATACTTTTTTTACAGGGCCTTTGAAGCTGACCAATTTTCTCCCAAAATAAGTTCAAAAATAGTACGAATCGCCATTGTCACAGGTATTTTAGTTATTATATTTGGCGGTAATGGAGATGTGGTTCAATTGGGAACAACCATTCCGATGGCGCCGGTAGCACTTGCTCTCGTTACTGTGGTTGTCAAAATCTATAGAAGAATTAAAAATAAAAAAGTTAAACGACATTTAATCAGTAAAATCTTTTCAGTTTTATGTTTTCTTCTTTTTGGCCTAAATGATATTTTTCATGTGAATGGAATCATCAATACGGGAATGGCCATGAGTTATGGTGTTGTAGGATGTATTTTTGGCTTGGCCATCTCGGTTGCTCAAGGAATCGATTTAATTTACAGGGAACGAGATGAGATACGAGTTGAACTTGAAGCTTGGGCACCTTCATTTATTTTAAAGGCCTTAAAGTATAAAATTCAATTTCCGATCAGAAAAGATTTAGCAGCGATAACTTATGACATTATTGCGAGTTCTAAGTATCACGGAGTTTATATTTATGGGCGTCCTATAAGGGCAGTTATTCTCCAAGGCTTCTCAGAAATTATCATTAGGCTTGGAGGTTGGAGAGAGTCTCATGCAGGGGACTCTGCCTATGCTCATTTTGGTATTCTCCCAAATACTATGTCATCGAATGAGCTTGCTTTTAAAGCCGCTCTTGAATTTAAAAATTTCTTAGATAATTTAAATGAGCTACATAATACCCAAATTAATTGTGGGATTGGTTTGCATCTAGCAACTGATGCCTTAATTAATATTCATACAGTTGCTCAAAAAATTAATGAAGAAGTTATTCAGCAAAAATCTTTTGATACAACATCAACGGATGTTGATTTAGTTCATAGAATTGAAAGTCTCGTTCACTCTTTACCAGGAACTAATATTGCGATGTCAGAAATTTTTTTAAAGTCTTTAACTTTATCTTCTGAAGAAATAAAGTCACTGGGAACGTTTCAATTTAAAGGGCAAGTAAGAGAGATTCAAGTTTATGTGGTGAATAATCCTAAAATGAAAGAGGAACATTTAAATGATTTTCGGAAGCTTCATTTTGGTTAGTGAAATGGATATTGAAGCTATTATAGAATTTTCTCAAAGATATCCATGGAAACCTCAGTATCCAGCTAGTTTAGTTCGGCGATTTTTAACTGAACTTATATCTACAAGAGAACTTGTTTTTGATCTTCATGATGAACTAGGGCGTATTTCGACAGCAGTTTTACTTGATAAAGTAAATAATCCTGCAAATAATGCTTGCTTAGAAATCCTTGGAATGAGACCTGATGCCAATGCTGAACTCATGATGAAGGAATTTATCAATAAGGCGCTTAAGAATGCGCCTTTAAATCGCTCAGGTTTTCAAGTAGGCCTACCAGAATCATCTCCTCTCAATGGAAAATTTCTTAAGGAATTAGGATTACAAAGCTATTATGAAACTTATGAGATGAGTGTCGAACTTACTAAAACTAGCTATGAAAAAAGTTCTGAAATTCGGAGTGCTGTCATAGAGGATTGTAACCAAGTTTATGAAGCGCTTTGCAAATCCTTTGCTCATAATCCAGACACAAGTATTCCTGAGGCGAGCACATGGAAACCTAATTTTTTAAAATCATCTCAGTCGTATTTTTTCGTATGGGTTAATGGGAATTCAATTTTGGGTTTTGCCAACTTGATCCAAGATGAAAGTGAAACACTTGAGGTGCGAACGATAGGAGTTTTGCCTTCAGCAAGAGGCCTTGGGCTTGGATACAAATTACTAAATCACTGCCTTCAAAAAGCAAGAGAGCTTGGTGCTAAAAGTTGTCGCTTGAGTGTCGCGGTAGCAAATGAAAAAGCACTAGGGATTTATCTTCGCAGTGGATTTAAAACGATAGAAAAATTTAAGTGTTATAGAATGAATTTTAATAAAGCTTGAAAGTATAACCTAGATAAAAGCTCTCATTTTCATAAGGGCCTTTTGACATCCCAAGCTAAACGCTCGAAATTTCCCTTTTTCCATCCGAACGAGGAAGCGATCCAATGTGAGAGTTCTTGAAATGTAAAAGAATATAAATCCAACAGCAATTGGCCGAAGAAGATACCAAGCAATTTGTGAATTTTCATAATCTGAAAAATATAAAAAGAGTGAAGTCATGGCAAGCGATGTAAGAAATAAAGGACGAAGTAGGTCCTTTAATGCGAGTAAAATCTGGTGACTTTTTAGCGTACTCACTTTAGGTTCATTATTCATTTTTTCTTTTGCAAGACGATGAAATTCACCTTCATAGTTTTTTATATATAGAGATTGATCTTTTCTTTTCCAGGCAATGACGGCCAGTAGGCAAGCAACCAACATTTTCGCAAGAACTAAGGCCATAAAAAGCCAAATTAAGTTTTCTGGTTTTAAGTGGTGATAAGGTAAAGTTTTTTGGTAAAGGTACTCAAGAGCGCTAAATAATTTCTCCCCGAAGAAAAAATAATAAGTAATGAGCGGTTGAAGAAATGTCCAAATAGATAATAAGACCATTCCGAGGCATAGACCAACGGGATTAGTGCCGAGAAGAAGGGTTCCTAAGTTAAAGAGTAGACCCTGCATTGATAAACTAAGCATGGGACCAAGTTTTTTTCCAGCAGGTGATAAGGATTTTAAGACTGCCGCTATATTAGACACGCTGTATGTTGTCCAAGTACTTTTTTCAAGTTCACTTCCTTTGATTGCCGCTCGACAAAGTATGTATCCTTGGTTGAGCGAAAGAAAAACTCCAGATAGTGGAACATGGAAAGTATGTAACATCGATCCTAAGCCAACTTCAATAATTGAAAGAGTCGCTCCGTATTGCCCTATGATTTCGATATTTTTATTTTCGTCCATCTTGGCATCATTTTAAAATATTTTGCTCATGATGTATAATGATATCAATACTTAACCATATGGTTGACTATTTTTTCAAATCAAGATATCATTCAACCATATGGTTAACATTAATTCAAATCAACTAGATCTCCTTTTTTATGCACTTTCTGATCCGACCCGTCGGCAAATTCTTCGTATGATCAAAGAAGGAACCCAGACGATAGGCGAGTTAGCAGATCCTTTTAAAATATCGCTGGCCGCTATTTCTAAGCACATTAAGATCCTTGAGAAGGCCAAGCTTTTAAAAAGAGAAAAGATTGGACGCATTCATGAGTGTTCATTTAATCCTGAAGCACTTAAATCCGTAGAAGAATGTATTAAATTTTATACAAACTTTTGGAGTGAAGGACTCGATGCTTTTGCAGGTGAGCTTGAAGGTAAAAAAAAGAATTCATCAAAAAATAGGAGTAAATAGTATGTATGATTTAAAAATTGAGAAAATGATCGCCAAGGGTGTCAGTGAAGATTTTTTCCTTAAAAGAAGGAAAACTGTTCATGAACTGCAGTGCAGATTCAAATTCCCTGGATATTGATTTTCGTGTGGGTGGGAAGTATAAAATTAATTTTAAAAATCACAAAGTCTCTAATTGGGGAGAGTTTTTAGAAATTATTCCCAATCAAAAAATTGTTTTCACTTGGTGCCAAACCTTTGGAGCTGACCAAAAACCAGATACCAAAGTCACAATACAACTCGAGTCCCTCGGTTCAAAAACGAAACTTGTTCTCGAGCACAGTGGATTTTCTGATCAATCGACTTGCGATGATCATTTCCAAGGTTGGAACGGTGGAATTAATGATTTAAGCACAGAGATGGAAATTGGACGAATTCGTCTTGTCAGACGTTATGATGTTCCAGTTAAAAAACTTTATGATTTGGTCTTAGAATCCAAAAGTTTATTTGGTGATGTAAAAGATCAGGTGACCAATCAAAAGATGAATATTGGTTCAAGTGTCACCCTTCTTTTTAGTGCAAAGGATGATAAAAGTTCAGCACTTGAAATAAATCACGATAGTCTCTTGAGTGATAAAGAAATAGAGCAGAGTCGAAAGAATTGGGATGTAATCACTTCAAAATTAACGGAAATTATTGGATGAAAAAAAGTCATTTATCATTATTTTTGTAAAAACTGTGAGATTTCATCCTTTGATAAAGGACTTGCCCCAGATGGGACCAAGGTCGTGGCCATCAATCTTAGATGTCTTGAAGGAGTTGATTTGAAGAACTTATCTATTCATGAATATGCCAGGCGAAGTCTCTGATTACTTTACTCGGGCAAAGGGGTGTTTTCAGTGTTAAAAGTCTAAGAATTGCCCTAGAAATTCCGATAAACTCTCTATGAAATTATTAATCATTATTTTAATGATCAATTTAAATTTAGCATTCTCTCAAACCTGTGAAGAAAATTATCAAAATTCTTCACTCTATCATGCATATCAAAACTGTAACTCCCATAACTTTAAAAAAACTATTTTGAAATTTGGTGAACGCTTTATGGATTTGAGTGCAGAGCTAAAATGTGAGACCTGTTTTCTTGGCATTGATAAAAGTGCAGATAGTATTAAAAAGATTTGTGCCGATCCCAATGGATACGTCTGCCAAAATAAAGGAAATGTTCTCGATTCAAAATGTAATTATACGATCCAAGAATCAAGTGATATGGAGCAGACACCTTTTTATGGACCACTATACTGTGAGGAACTAAAAAAAGATCCAGATAATTTCAAGTCTAATATTCAAAAGAAAATTTATAATAAAAAAAATATCGATCTGCTCACGAGCTATTTTGATAAAGTGAAAAAAGCTTATATTGAAACATTAAATAATTCTACTAAGATTAGTGATGACAATAAAAAAGTACTTATTTCAAGAATTGAAAGAACTAGGTTAGCACTCGACCAAGCTGATATTGAAAACCCTGAATACAAAGACTGCTTTTCTCCTGTTCCTAAAGCCGTCAACACGGCTGTCTTTAATTCAGTCAGCAGTGATCTCGATGGTGAAAATGCCGTTTACTTTTGTGTTGGAGCGATGGCCAATATAAATAATATGAATCCATATTCTATTATGCATGTTATGGCACATGAATTTAGCCATAGTATTGACCCTTGTGCATTGGAAGAACTTTTTGCCAGTGATCCGCGTCCCTATGCCTATAAGGATTTTTTCAAAGAAACGGTGCTTTGTTTGCGAGGCGGAAAAGGTGAGGATGGTTGTGATGGTGCTGTCATCACATGCAATACCGATCTTGGTGTTAATAAATTTTGCACACAAAACAATTCGGACGATATCAATGGCTGTGTAAATTATTATCAAAAAAGGACACCAAGCTGTCGTGCAGGTGATATGGACCCAAGTCATGATCACAAAAATTCGGCAGATTACGATAAAGTTGGTGAATCAAAAGATCAAATTGGTGAATCCTTTTCTGATTTTATGGCCGCAGAAGTTATAGGAAAAATGCTAGGCAGTGAATCTTCAAGCTTAGCCAAGCTAGATGCACTCATTTCAATTTCATCTGAACTTTCAAGATTACATGGTAACTGCATCGATACCAACACACCTGATGAACACCCTCCTGGTTTAATTCGCATGAACAGAGTTAACATGAGCAATAAAACTTTTCGAGACGCACTAGGATGTGGCGAGCCTCCAAAAACGAAGCAAGCGGGGGTTTCATGCCCAAGTATTTAGTTTTTATTTTTTTATTTTTAATTGAAGCAAGAGCAACTGAACTTCAAAGTATCAGTTTGAACTATCCACAAAACCAGAGAGTCAATAAAATTGAAATTAAATTTAAAGATAAAAAATATCAGATCTCACAAATGATAAAGGATCAAACAACTTATCAAAATAGTATTTCGGTAGAAAAGAATAAGCTTCTAGAGCTATTAAAAAGTTATAATTCCATAATTGAAAAATTAAAAAAATCCAAAAGTGAATTCGGGTGCTCACAAAAAAAAACTTGGATTGTGGAAATGGAAAATAAGAAAAAGATCTTTTGTAAAACTCAGACTAAGGACATTGCACTATTATTTAATCAGCTAAGTGATCTCTTAAAATAAATCGCCCAAGCCAGGTGAAACCATTGTTGTCAAAGACAATTGTGATTCAT
>JAYSPR010000097.1:0-14099 GCA_043721975.1 Bacteriovoracaceae bacterium | reverse complement strand
ATGAAGAAGCACCACACTCGGGACTTGGAATGATGAGCCCGATAGAGTATAAAAAAGCAAATTAAACTAGGTGTCTAGTGATTTGGGGGCCAAAGCACTATCCACAACTGAAGAAGCATTAGCAAATGATAAGCTTAATAAAAAAGACATAAGAACAATCAGTATTCGCATATAAACCCCATTTAAAATTAACTATCACATAAAAGCTTGAGCCACCTATTTTTCAACCAATCAATTTAAAACGTTAGTCTTTAACGAAATTGATTATCCTAGAATTTCATATCAGTAAATATATTTAATCCTAATTACACAATGCATGAGATGAGATCTATTTTTAGCTATTTTTAAAAGAATCATAATGGGGCTTTTGAACAGGAATTACTTGTGTTCTAAGCGAGACATAGGTAACAATTCTAAATTATTTACTCAGGTATAAACTGTAACCCATGTCTCCGGAATAGACCCAGTAGGTCAAAAAAAAGCCTCTCATTACTGAGAGGCTTTTTACATCCAAAAGATGGTGCCCAGGGACGGAATCGAACCGCCGACACAGGGATTTTCAGTCCCTTGCTCTACCGACTGAGCTACCTGGGCATATGCCATTTTTGGAATCTAAAAACTAATGGAAACAAGTGATTCCGTCAAACATTTTTCACAAAAAAGATCGTTAAAGACTGGGATTGATGGCCTGTAAAGTTTTCAGATTCCATATCAAAATTTTCAATGCGTGTTATAAGCGGCGAAATTGAATTAGTTAAAGGGGAATTTCCAAATGAAAACATCATTACTCGTTGGTGCAGCATTATGTCTTGGTCTCTTTACTGTTTTGGCAAATGCTGTAGAAGTTCCAGCTTCAGTATTAGAGCGTCATGAACTCGCTTGCCCTGAATTTTCTTCACCAGATCGTGGTTCATATATGACGAGAGAGTCTTACACACTTCCAAAGAGTGAATATTCTAATAAATCAAGCACACTTTATTTACTAGGCTGCGATATGTATGCCTACAACTCAATGGAAAAAGCTTACATTGTCGATTCTTTCGGACAAGTGACAAATGTAGCTGTTGTGGAAGTTTCAAAAGATGGCGCGTTTACAGCAACGACTGAATTAATGGGCGCTGGTTTTGATTTAGAAACACTAACATTAGGCACATTTCAAAAAGGTCGTGGTATGGGTGACTGTGGAAGCTCAGCGATTTATAAATTTGATATCTCAAGTGAGAGATTTACTCTGATTGAAGCCAGGTTAAAAGAAGCTTGCGACGGTGAAGAATCACAGTGGCCAGTCGTCTATAAAAAATAGTTTTTAACTTCAGCTTCAATATTGATATAATAGATTCATGAAAATTGTTAAACACACGCTCGATTATCAAGATCAAAAAACAAATATTTTATATTTTTTTCCCGATCTTGATGTTGAGTTGAAATCGACCTTTGCCATCTTCACTCACGGCTACACTTCCGATAAAAGTTCCATCATTAACTGGCCTATTAGACTCGCAGAAGTAGGTGTCCCTTGTGCGCTCTTTGATTTGCCAGGACATTTCTTGGGCAATTATTCAGAAGTCACAGACTTCGATCACTTCAAAGAACACGCTCACAAGCTTTTTCTAGAGGCCTTTAAAGGCCTTTCAGCGACCTTTATAAAAGAATTTCCGCTAAATGAAGACTTCACTCAAGGGCCAGACTTTAAATTAGTCCTAGGGGGGCATTCGTTGGGAGCGATGCTGGCCTTAAAGGCCATGAGCGAAGAAGAATTGAGCGCGATTAATAAACTGGCAATTGGCGTGGGACTTGGTCATGCACCAACGAATGTCGTTCATCTTTTTGATACACCTTTTTACAAATCAACTCTGAATGTTCGCGAACAACTTGTTTCAAAGGCTTTGTGTCCTGATAATGTTTTTCCTTGGATCAAAGATGAAAAAAATAATTTAACACTCTCGAATTCGACTGTTCATCTTATAACTGGTGAAGACGACTTAGTGGTGGGAAATGATGGGATGGAAAGGTTAGCCGCTAGTCTGGAGTTAAATAACAATGTGGTCACGATGGAGAAGCCTTCAAAACTTCCACACCATGAACCACAATTAGCTGCTTCTCATGTTAAAAAATATCTTAAAAAAATCAATTGGATCTAATTTTTATTTTTTTAGCCAAACTAAACTGTCACAAAATTCTACATCGCCATCAAAAACATTTGAAAGTTTTGTGTAAGTGATCTTTCCTTTTTTGACTTCGCGATTATAAAATTCATAGTAACCATTTCCTCCGCCAACACCAATGTTGAATCGGTATAAATCTAGTTTTGGAAATTGAGAACTAACTGCTTTTTCTAGCGTAATATCATCAGTGTCTGCTAAGTAATTTTCATCGTTAGCTGCACTGATAGTATTGATCAATTCTTTTTCTGCGGCTTTTAAGTTCTTTTTGAATTGCTCTGGACTAACGTCACGAGGTTCAAAAGATTCGATGATTGTTTTAGTGATTTTAAAATATTTTCCTTCATAATCTTGATGAAGGGCGCATCCACCAACATACTCAACTGTTGATCCATCAGCTGAATCTTTGTAAGCCTCTTTATAAGTTTCTGTTCTCGACATGTCTTTTGCAAAAGAGTTTAGTGAAGTAATAAGGGCCAAAGTTAAAAAAATGTTTTTCATGATCTATCTCCCGTCGTCATTTATAATTATTATTGAGTCGGGTTATAGATTGATAGATATGGTTTGTACTATATAAAATTTAGATAATGCTAATGCCCAGCAAAATTACAGAGGGTAAAGACTTTATGTCCTTTTTGTCTGATTTTATCAGCACCACCAAGCTCGGGAAGATCGACCACAAAAGCTGTTTCAAAAATTGTTCCGCCAACTTTTTCAATTAATGAGATGGCCCCTAGAGCTGTACCGCCTGTTGCAATGAGATCATCAATAACAAGAACACTTGATCCTTTTTCGATGGCATCATGATGAATTTCGATAGTGTCGGAACCGTATTCAAGATCGTAACTTTGAGTGACTGTTTGACCTGGAAGTTTTCCTTTTTTTCTCACGGGAATAAAACCAATGCCAAGGGCGTACGAAAGAGCAGCACCTAAGATAAAGCCTCTGGCTTCGATACCAGCTATATAGTCAATAGGCTTACCTTTATAGTGAGTGACTAAGAGTTCGATAGTCGTTTTGAATCCCTGAGGGTCTTTTAAAAGAGTGGTGATATCGCGAAACATAATTCCTTCTTTTGGATAATTGGGAATTGTTCTAATTAATTTCGCGATATCACTCATGGTCACTCTTTTATTTGAGTCTTACAATTTAGACTATTTTTTCACTTTCAAGTCTACTGTGAAATCGATGTTTTCAGCAATAGCTTTATCTCCTAAACCTTGGAAGAATTTTCCAGATCCGTATTTTACATCGTGAGCAGTTCTGTCAACTACGATATTAGCTTTGGCTTCGTCTTTAGAAACAGTCGCAGTAAAGTTAACTGGAGCAGATTTTCCTTTGATTGTTAAATCAGCAACGATGGCGTAAGTGTTGTCTTTTTCTTTTGTCGCTGTCTTGATAACTAGTTTTGAAGTTGGGAACTTCTTAACATCAAAAAAGTCTTCGCTTGTAATGTGACCAATAAATTTTTTGTTGTACTCAGCATCTGTTAAATCAGTGTTAGTGATTGTGTTCATGTCGATTGTGAACTCTCCACCTTTAAGAGTGTCACCTGCAAAAGTAAGGAAGCCGTCTTTAATTTTGACTTCTCCAGTGTGCTTACTATCGATAATTGCTTTTTTTGCAACATAAACAAGCTTAGAAGTTGAAGCATCAACTGCTAATTTTGATTCTCCAGAAGCTTTTGGAGCCTTAGCAGCTTTTTTAGCAGCAAAAGATGAAAAGGAAGTTAAAAGGGCAGTGATAACTAGTAAATTTTTAAACATATGATCCTCCTTAGGATATTTAGAGATGTGTAACTCTTTTTGTGCTCAAATCCTAACTTAGGTTTATATAAAAACAAATTATAATTTATCTATGAAATTGATAAGTTTAATTGATTGAGTTAGAAAGAGATTAGACGAGAATAATAACGGAGATGACTGTCGTGACACTAGAGCAATTATTGACAATTGACGCAATCGTAAAAGAAGGCAGTTTTAAAGCCGCGGCCGATTATCTTCACAAAAGCCAGCCCAGCATTAGTATGGCGATAAAAAAATTGGAAGATGAATACCAAATTACTCTTTTTTCACGAGATGAATACCGACCGAGCTTAACGAGTGATGGAAAAATCTTCTATCAAAAGGCCAAAGTTCTTTTGAGGGAATACCAAGAACTCACAGGTCTAGCTAAACAAATGCAATTAGGAGTCGAGCCCGAGCTTAAGATTAGCATAGATGCGGTTAGCCCTGTTCCAGTTGTTTTAAAGTTCTTGCGAAAGTTTTTTGTTAAACACCCCAACACCAGACTCGTCTTGAGATTTGAGGTCCTTTCAGGGACGATAGAACGCCTAATAGATGGAGATGTTGATATTGCCATTACTCCTAAGCCTATCAATGATTTTGAACTTGATTTTAGACTGATGACTAAAACGAAATTAGTCTCAGTCATTAGCTCGCAATTAGTTAAAGATGTAGAAAAAATAACGGATGAGTATTTGAGAAATATTAACCAAATTATTCTGGCCGACTCCGCGAGGCGCATTGAAAAAGTGAGTTCGGGTCTTTTAGAGGGGGCACGAAGTTTAACGGTTAATGATATCGGCTTTAAAAAAGAATTAATTTTAAATGGACTGGGATGGGGTGGTCTTCCTTTTGATCTCGTTAAAACAGAGATCACTTCTAAAAAATTAACCGTGATTAAAACTTCTTTTGTTAAAGAAAGGCAGATTGAAATTTATATGGTGAAGGGAACTTCGAAAATTATGGGGCCTGTAATGACAGAATTGTGGGAGAGTTTGGTTTCAGAAGATTTTTAAAAATTCCGCTTTAAAAAGTAAGAAAATCGACGCTTCAAAATCCATCTCTAGACGTCGACATATTCGTGTATCCGTTTGTCTCTATGTTTAGATACTATGGTGCGTTTGAATATTTTAATAGATGTTTTTTCTTACAATTCATTACTATTTTCTGACATTTACTTCTTATTTATAAAGGCCCTCACCAAGTAGGCGTAACTCTTACAACCAAGAAGATTATAGTCAAAGATTCCATTCAACTACTATGGAGAATTTTTTAAGAGCGTTTACGTTTGGTATAGAGTTTCTTAAACAAAATATATCTCAAAAAATTAATGCTAAATGCAAACTATTTACTTTATTGTCAGATATTAGAATTTAAGTTAACTAATAGTTATGAAAAAGCACACTGGCGAATCCATTAGAATTTTTAAAAATCCAATTTTAGAGTCCTTCACTCATGTTCATCCAATTGTACCTCTCGTCTTTTGGACTCCTGTTATTCTCTTTTTATTTTATCGTGGCCTGACTGTTAAATTTGTTAACCCACTCGAGTTCATTTTACTTTTTATCGCAGGCTTTTTGCTATGGACTTTTACTGAATACATTCTTCATCGCTATGTTTTTCATTGGGATGCTAAAAGTAGAGCTGGCAAATATTTTGTTTTTTTATTTCACGGTCTTCATCATGATGATCCCCAAGATCCAACAAGACTCGTAATGCCGCCAGTACCAGCAGTGATTATAGTGACTTTGTTGTGGAGTTTGTTTTCGCTTATTTTTCCTTATAAATATCTCGATGTGATTATGGCCTATTTCCTCATTGGCTATCTTTGTTATGATTACATTCATTATGCTACTCACCATTTTGCAATGACCTCAACTGTTGGAAAATATCTACGTAAATATCACCTTCAGCACCACTATTCGGGAGAGCGCTCTAAGTATGGAGTGAGTTCACCTTTGTGGGACATTATTTTTAGAACAACAACTGGTCCCAAAGATCACCACTAATGACAAAAAAATACGTCAGTCGATTAAGCCTTACTCAAGAACTCACCATCAGCGTTGTGGCCATTTTTTTACTAATGATTGTTTTTTTAACTTTATTTGTGGGACAGGCCCTGACGAGATCGAATGAAGAAAAAATTGAATGGCTTAAAAAATCCAATCTACAGGTTGCTAAAAGTTTATTAGTCGATCAAGTATGGACTCTCGATATCAATAGCATTAAAAACTCTACGGCCATTTTTGTTGGCGATGAAAATCAAATTGTGGCCATCAGAGTACTCGATCAATTTGGGGAAGTCTTGGCCGATAATCGTTCTGCTAAATTTAAGGACATAGACTTTAAAAGCTTATCTATAAGAAAAAATCACTTTTTAGATAGGAGCGATATTTACAAGTTTAATCAAAGAATCGGGAGTGTTGAGTTTATTTATTCTTCACAGAAATTTAACGATGATCTCGTGTGGCTTATAGTAAAATTGGGCTTTAGTTTTATGGCCATTGGACTTTCTTTTGGCTCAATCATTTTGTGGCGCTTTGGTAAGACTATTACCGAACCAGTTAACCGAATTGTTAAAAACTCTCAAAAGATCGTAGAAGGAAATTATCAATTCCAAGCAGAAGAAGAGTCAGTTTTAGAATTTCAAAAAATAACGAACGTCTTAAACTTGGCCATTCGGGCCATTGATGAAAGAGACACTGAATTAAAACAGCAAATTCAAAGAGCAGAGTCTGCAACTTCAGCTAAGTCACATTTTGTCTCGTCTATGAGTCATGAAATTCGAACACCATTAAATGCGATTATCGGATTAACAGAACTTGTTTTAGAAGGCCCACTCGATGAAGAGACAAATGAAAACTTAACAATTGTTAAACTCTCGGCGGATTCACTACTTTCAATCATTAACGATATTTTAGATTTTTCTAAAATTGAAGCTGGAAAACTTGAACTCGAAAGTATTCGATTTGAGATGCTAGAAACTCTCGAGGAATGTGAAAAGATATTGGGACTTATTGCCAAGAAAAAACAAGTCCAACTCAAAATGATCTACCCTAAAAATAGTTCTCTCGTTTTTATTGGTGACCCATTGAGGCTCAAGCAAATACTTCTTAATTTACTAAATAACGCCATTAAATTTACACCGGCAGAAGGTGAAGTCTCTCTTAAAATCAGTCTTGCTGAAGTTAAGGAGGACTCAACCCTCGTTCGTTTTGAAGTTAAAGATAATGGAATAGGTATTGAGAAATCTAAGTTAATTAATTTGTTTGAGCCTTTTAGCCAAGAAGATCAAAGTACAACCAGAAAATATGGCGGAACAGGTTTAGGATTATCAATTACTAAAAAAATCATTACTCAAATGAATGGAGTCATTGGAATAGAGAGTGAATTAGGTGTTGGGAGTTTGTTCTGGTTTCAAGTGAGATTTCAAAATACTAAGTCTTAAATCCATTCGGATTTTTTATAATCCTCATATGTCACTTCTACCGTTTGTTTTAAATCGTAGTGATAAACCTGAGAAAGTTCTGATTCACTTTTTTTACTATCACAAGTCCAATTTAAGGCCTGCAACTCAAACACCTTATCGGGTGTAAGTCTGACATTTAATGGGATAAAGCGATTAATGAATTCTAATAATCCAGCGAGAATTTTAATAATAAAAAGAGGCGTAGGTAAATAAATAATGAGTTTTCTGTTCATGACTTTTTGGATTGATTCAATAATCTCTCTAAAAGTCACAGCTCGAGGATAAGCGCTGTAATAAGATTCTTGATTTTTTGTTTGAATAACTTGAGTGATTGTTTGAACTAAGTCAAAGACACACACAAAGCTATAGCTTTTAGAAAGTGAGTTCATGCCTGGGAGCAGAATCAATCGACTCTTAACCATTTTAAAAATATCTAAAACGGCTGGATCCCTAGGCCCGATCACCATTGGTGGTCTGATGACAGACAATTTATATTGAGCTGGGGCATGGTCTTTTAAAATAATTTCAGCTTGTCTTTTTGACTGTCCATATAAACTAATGGGTAAATCAAGGTCATCTTCATTTCTTTTTTGATGGCTTAAGCTCGGTCCACCTGCGGCCAAAGATGAGATAAGAATAAAATGTAATTCTTTATACTGTATTTTGAGATTATTAATTAAATGAAGTGTGCCATTTGTATTGATTCGAAAAAACTCATTGGTATTAAAGTTGTGGACGATACCTGCAGTGTGAACAACTGTCTCGAGATCGTGAGGCAATTCACTCATCCAAGACAAAGAATCTGAATCAAGATCACCCTTAATAATTTTTAAAAGAGGTGACGAAATTATTTTTAGATTTTTAGGATTGCGAACGAGGGCATAGATGCTATGGCCTTCTTTAAGGAGTTTTTCACAGAGGTGACTACCTACAAAGCCATTGGCACCTGTGACGAGAATTTTCACTTTATTTTTCTCTCTAAAATGCGGTAGCGCTTATAGTGTTCGCCGGCCATGCGGATGAGTGGCTTATTCATTTCGAGGTTTGTTTCAAGAATCCAGCTCATTTCGATATTTTTTATTTTTGGATTTTTTTGAATGGCCGCATGGTTGTGTTTATAAAGAAGAGTTTCTAGGCCCATCTTTCTATATTCTTTTTTTATTCCCATGGTGATAACTCGAACACGATTGATTCGCGACTTAGCCGTGAGGATTTTAAAAATGGCCATTGGGGATAAATTCCCACTTGGGATTTGTGCAAAGACTTGATTTAAATCGGGGAGGGTTAAAATAAAACCTGCAGCGACATTATCAACGAGAGCGAAGTGAACGAGACTGGGATCAACAATAGACTTTAAGTCTTTGGCCGTGTGATAAAATTCATCCTTAGTCATGGGAACAAAGCCCCAGTTAGCTTCCCAGGCAGAATTGTAAATTTCAAACATAGTATCGAGTTCTGAGGTCCAGTTTTTTAAATTTAAAGTTCTATAAGTCACTTTAGATTTTTTTTCTGTTCTCTCTGCTATATCTAAAATAATTTTAGGCATAGAGAAGTTCGAAGTGACGTTATAAGCAAGCAGGTCCATGGCCTTAGTGAAATTTAGTTTCGATAAAAGTGTTTCATAGTAAGGTGGATTATAAGTCATCATGATTTGTGGAGGATCATTAAAATCATCAACCAAAAGTCCACATTCGTAATTGGTCCCAGGATTCATTGGGCCTGAAGTGTATTCAAGACCTTTGGACTTGAGGTAGTTTTCAGCTGTTTCAATGAGAAGTTTTGTGACTTCAATATCATTGATAGATTCAAAGAAACCAAAGTGACCAATTTTATTTTTTTCATAATTGTTATAAGTGTAATTATGAATGGCCATGATTCGGCCAACGGCAGAATTATTTTTTAAAACGATCCAGCATTTTGTATCTGCAGTCGTATAGAATGGATGCTTTTTGACGTTGAGTAGGTCTTTGACGGCCATTTTTAGTGGTGGAACCCAATTTGGATCATCTTTGTAGAGGCTCCAAGGTAAATCAACAAAGCTTGCAAGATCTTTTTTATGAGTTAAATCAATTTCTTTAAGTGTGAGGCTCATTATAAAATAAAACCTTTTTTCTTAATGAAGGTGGCTTGGTATTTCAAAAATTTTCTTAGCTTCTGCAAAGACTTCTAAAACTTTTGCAAGATCTTTTTTGTCATGAGAGGCCATGTAGCTAGTTCTGATAAGAGCTTCGCCTTTCGGCACAGCTGGAGGCAATACAGGAGTGGCAAAAACACCTTTAGATTCTAAAAATTTTGTCATCTGAAGGGCTTTCATATCATCCCCAATAAATAGTGGGATGATAGGAGTTTGAGATCCATAAGTATAAAAACCTAGGTCTTTAAATCCTTCGCGAACGAAAGCAACGTTTGACCAAAGATTTTCTAAAACAGAAGCGTCTTTTGTTACAACATCAATACATGCTGAAACAGTCGCAACAGCAGCTGGTGGCATTGAAGCTGAGAACATAAATGAGCGAGCTGAGTGACGAACGTAATCGATAGCGTCTGCTGATCCAGAAATCACTCCGCCTATAGAGGCAAAAGATTTTGAGAATGTACCCATGTTGAAATCGACGTCTTTAACGACATCAAAGTGGCTCATTGTCCCACGACCTTGAGGTCCCATAACACCAATACCATGAGCATCATCAACGTAGACGTAAGCACCATATTTTTTAGCTAAACGAACAACTTCTGGGAGTTTTAACACATCGCCTGTCATTGAAAAGACACCGTCAGCGACAATAATAACTCTATTAAATCTTGAAACGTTACTTTCAAGAAGCTCTTCAAGAGAAGACATATCGTTATGCTTATACTTAAAAGTCGTTCCCATCGCTAAGCGAGAGGCATCGATAATTGAAGCGTGGTTTTCAGAATCAAATAACATAAGGTCTTTAGGGCCACAGATGGCCGATAAAGCGCCGAGGTTGGCTTGCATACCTGTTGAAAAAACAATGGCCTTTTCATGTCCTAGGTACTCTGCCAATTTGTGATCGAGTTCTTCATGAATATTGAGATTTCCATTTAAAAAGCGCGAACCAGTACAACCTGTACCGTATTTTTCGATGGCCTTGATAGCCGCTTCTTTAACATGAGGGTGGTGAGTGAGCCCGAGGTAGTTATTAGACCCAATCATGATCTGTTTTTGGCCTTTAACTGTCACTGTAGAGGCTTCTGTCTCTTCGATCGCTCTAAAAAAGAAATAGAGATCATTATTTCTAAGGAGATTGGCCCTTTCGATGATTTTACTATCGCTAAACGACTTTTTAGTCGCAACTGGGTGATTATTATCCATTACTGGAGCCTCTGATTGGTCTTGTAAGTTATGTTTCATATTTATGGAAAACTACTCCTTCAAAGCGTTATCGTCAATTAATTATGACTAATAATGAAAATTATATGTGGCTTTTTTAAGGGCAAAGCGAAGATGAAGGCTTTGAAATCATTAAGAATAAATAAATGTTAGGGAGCTTATTCTTTTTTAGAAAGGATGATGTCGAACTTTTGTTTCATTTCTTCACCTCGAGCTTCCGTCGATATTTTAATGTAGAGTTCATCTTCAGTTTTGCGATGAAGTTCCTTAAAAGCGATGCCTACTTTATAGCGGCTATTGGGTTTGTTGTTTTCATCGGTGAGTGGGATGAGGGCGGCAATAAGAGCGAGAGGGATATAGTAGTTTTTGCGGTCAAAGTTTAAGGTGCAGTCTTTAAAAACAAGACCTTTTTTAAAACGTTCAGCGTCGTATTGTTCAATTTCAAAACTCGTTCCACTCACTGAAATATCTAAAGCATCAAAGACTTGGTTATCGATTTTGAATTTAATAGGGATCACATCACTTGAATTGAGTCGAAAATTACCCCTGGCCTGGCTTTTATAGATTTCTTGCTGAATTTCGAGTGAATAAGTTAAGTCATCGGGATGGAACTTTAAAATGCCGCCAGTAAAATAGTTAATTTTATCTTCAATAGGCACTTTCACTAAGACTTGCTTGCCGGCCTTTGTGCTTCCCGTGATTTTCGTGATGAGTTTTCCAGTTGGCTTAAGTTTTATAATTTTTTGTTCTGGAAAATACTCTACGGCTTCATAAATTTCAGCATCGTCTTCTGGTTCGCCTTTTTCCCAAATAGTGAGGGGAGGAGAGTGGTTTTGAGTGCAATGCATTTTCATGGTCTGAGTGAAGTCTTCGGCCACTGCTAAAGCAAAATAATGTTTTTTGTTAGGGTCTTTTTTGTCACTCATATAATAAGATAATCGGAACTTAGCTCTAAAACTTTAATGAGATCTCTAGAGTTGCCCTTTAATTCTTGTGACATAGCCTTCGTCTGAGAGTAAAATCTGGGGCCATGAATGACAATACTGGATTTAATCTCGATAAAATGGATGTGGGTCTCATTGATGGTGTTGCTCAATACACCATGCAGACTTTAAATGGCCCTGTGCTTTTAAACAATCTTATTGGGAAACAATTTAAACTTCATTTTACCCAAGAAATTAACTGCACCCATTGTGGGAAAAAAACCAACAAAAGCTATTCGGGTGGTTATTGTTACGTTTGCTCAATTAAGCTTGCTGAATGCGATATGTGTATTTTAAGACCTGAGACTTGTCATTATTCGAAAGGGACCTGCCGTGAACCTAAGTGGGGTGAAGATAATTGCATGATTCCTCATTATGTTTACTTGGCGAACTCTTCAGGATTAAAAGTTGGGATAACCAGAACGACTCAAGTTCCGATTCGCTTTATTGATCAAGGGGCCATCGCTGCCTTACCAATATTAAAAGTCGGGACTCGTCATATGTCCGGGGTTTTTGAAAAACTTTTTTCCACAGAATATAAAGACAAAACAGATTGGCGAAGAATGCTAAAAGGAGATCAAGAAAATATTGATCTCAAAGAAAAACGCGATGAACTTTTCTCTACATTTGGAGAGGATATTGATCAACTTGAAGGACAATTTGGAAGCTCAAATGTTTCTATCCTAGAACAGGAAGAAGTGATTAATATAACTTACCCTGTTATATCTTATCCTGATAAAGTGGCTTCATTGTCAGTCGAGAAGTTAAAATCAGTCGGGGGAGTCTTACAGGGAATCAAAGGCCAGTATCTGATTTTTGATACCGGTGTTATCAATATTAGAAGTCATACAGGTTATAAATTAAATTTAGAATATTAAAATAAAAGGATAAAACATGAAAACAGATGCACCAAAAACAATTAAATTGAACGAATACAAAAAACCAGATTACTTAGTTCAAACCATCGATCTCGTTGTCACTTTGGATAATAATGCAACTTTAGTTCAATCAAAGATGACACTAAAAAGAAATACGACTGAAGTTTTCCCACTCGTTTTAAATGGTGAAGAGCTTAAACTTTTAAGTGTAAAACTGAACGGTGAGAAGTTTACTGATTATGTTCATTCAACTGAAAATCACACCCTGACTCTTAGTCATGTGCCAGCTGAATTTACACTTGAAATTGAAAATGAAATTAATCCAGAAACGAATAAAACACTGGATGGCCTTTATAAATCAGGGACAATTTTCTGTACTCAAAATGAACCAGAAGGATTTAGAAGAATTACTTTTTATGTCGACCGTCCAGATAATATGGCGAAATTCACGACAAAGATTATTGCCGATAAAACTCTCTACCCAGTTTTACTTTGCAATGGAAATCCTATTGCAAAAGGAGACCTTCCAAATGGCAAGCATTTTGTGACATGGGAAGATCCCTTTAAAAAACCTTCGTATCTTTATGCATTGGTCGCAGGAGACTTGGGGGTTATCAAGGATACCTATAAGACGACTTCAGGACGCAATGTTGCTTTAGAAATTTACTGCGATAAAGGCAATGAAAATAAATGTCATTATGCAATGGAATCTCTCAAAAAATCGATGAAATGGGATGAAGATCGTTTTGGTCTTGAGTACGATCTCGATATTTATATGATCGTCGCGGTCGATGCCTTTAACATGGGGGCCATGGAAAATAAGGGACTCAACATTTTTAATTCGGCTTATGTTTTAGCTGATCAAAAAACTGCGACGGATACAAACTTTTATGGAATTGAGTCTGTTATAGGGCATGAGTATTTTCATAACTGGACTGGTAACCGCATAACTTGCAGAGACTGGTTTCAGCTGACTTTAAAAGAAGGATTAACAGTCTATCGCGACCAAGAATTTTCAGCTGATATGAATTCACGTAGCGTCGAGAGAATTCAATCTGTGCAAGGTTTAAGAGCGGCGCAATTTGCAGAAGATGCGGGGCCGACAAGTCATCCTATTAAACCAGAAACTTATATGGAAATTAATAATTTCTATACAGCGACTATTTATGAAAAAGGGGCAGAAGTCATTCGCATGATTCAAACTCTTTTAGGAGTCGATGGTTTTAGAAAAGGAATGGATAAATACTTTGAGATTTTTGATGGCCAGGCCGTAAGAACGGAAGATTTTATTCAAGCTATGAGTGTGGCCAATAATAATTTTGATTTTACTCAATTTAAAAATTGGTATTCTCAAAATGGAACACCTAAGCTTCATGCAACTTCAAAGTATGATGAGAAAGCGCAGAAGTTCACGCTAACACTTACACAAGAATTTGCAACGAATACAACTGCAGGTGCGAAAACTTTC
>JAYSPR010000096.1:0-12106 GCA_043721975.1 Bacteriovoracaceae bacterium | reverse complement strand
TTGCATTCTTCACTTGGTTATATGAGTCCGAAAGAGTATGCTGAACAAAACCGTTATGCTGCTTAAAAGGGACTCCGTTAAAGTAGGTAAAGATCATTTCTTTGCGCTCTTACGCTAAACTTTTAGGTTATGAAAATCCTAGTCTCCTTTCAAGTGTGATGAAAGGAGACCGAAAACTTGGACCAGAGCTCGCAGATAAAATTGGTTTACAGTTAAATCTCACACCAACAGAACAAAAATATTTTCAATTACTCATTCTTATTAAGTATGCAAAAAATTCTTCTGAAAAAATGATGTACACTGACCTTTTAGAATCGACTAAACCGGACGCTGTTCAAAGCGAATTTAGTGTATCAATTGATTCTTTTCGCTTTATAGAGGATTGGTATCATCTGGCCATTTTAGAAATTATTGAACTAAAAGATTTTAAGTATGACCTCGGTTACATTGTGCGCAAGCTAGGGCGAGGAATGAATCGCGAGTTGGTCGAAGTGGCGATTTTGCGCTTGATTAGGTTAGGCTTAGTTGAAGAGTCTAAAACGAAACGTTTTCTTCGAAGAAAAGAAGGGAGCTTTATTCTAGATAAAAATATATCTAGTGATGCTATTAAAAAACATCATGATCAGTTTTTACAATTTGCCAGAATGGCCATTTTTGACCAAGACCTGGAAGCAAGGGATGTGCGTAGTTCGACCATTACATTAAAAAAGAAAAATTATAAAAAGGCCCAAGAAATTTTAAAAAAGGCCCATGCTGATATCAGAGAATTTTCTTGTGTCGGCGATGGCGATGATGTCTATCAACTTTGTACCCAATTTTTTAAACTATCTCAAGATTTCGACTTAAAAACGACAGGAGACCACTCGTGAAATCAATTTTATTCCTCATCACAACTCTTTTTACTTTTAATCTTTATCCATCAGGATCATCTGTTGGAAACGGATTTGTCGATGTTAAAGAAGAAAAAGCCATGGAAGCACTTTGCCTTTCTAAAGGTGGCAAGGTTGAAAAAGAAACATGTGTCTTAAAAGACAAAACAATTAATCTAAAAGATTTAAAAAATACACAAGATGAACCTAAAAAACCGGAAGGAAAAAAGTAAAAATAGGCAAAGACTAAGAAATCTTAGTCATTACAATACACTTCAATGGCAAATTCGTTTGGATCTTCAAAGCAAATATAATCTTCTTTTAAGATTAAAATTTTCATCTCTCGCTTTTTAAGTTCAAAATGAAGTTCATTGAAGTGTGCTGTGTCTTTCCCAAGTAAGGCAATGTGATTGAGACCATTGCCTTGTCTATTATTGTTGATATCTAAGCTCTTTCCTTCAAGTTGAACAAATACAATATATGTTCCCCCTGTATGCATCCAACTAATCCCACTATCCCATTTTTGGTATTCGCTATAGCCCATGAAAGGCATGAACCAATTCCAAAATTTATTGGATAAACTAAGATCCTTTACGTAATATTCTAAATGGTGGAGTTGCCCAAATTCTTTAGTCATTTTTATTTCCTATTCAATTTACTTAGGCATTTTCGCCATATCCATATAAAGAAGATTCCATCTATGGCCATCAAAATCTATAAAACCAAAACCATACATCCATCCATCTGTATATCCTGGCTCAGCATAAATTGTCCCGCCGGCTTCTTTGACTTTTGAAGCGACCTTATCAACTTCTTCAGGTGATTCTGCACCAATTGAAAATAAGACTTCTGTTGATTTTTTAGGATCCGTTACGGCTTGCTCGCCAATAAATCCTTGAAAAAGGCTTGGTGCAAATAAATTAATGATTAACCTATTTTGTCCGGCGTACATACTTACCATATGAGAAGATTCGTGAATCTTATTTATCTCAAATCCAATTGCCATGAAAAATTCTTTTGCACGGGGAAGATTAGCCGATGCTAAATTAATCCAAATTGGGCCGGTCATAAACACTCCTATTTTTCTAGACTTTCACTAGATTTTCTCAACGATTACCTTAAGATTCTTAATTCCAACAACAAACTGATCCTTAACCATTTTTTCACAATCAATAAAAACTCCAATGAGTTTTCCTAGAAAGCCGCCATCTCCAGACATAGACCAAGTCATTTCAACACCATTTGGCACTGGAGCAAGGTGATAGACAATCTTATTTTAAGCGAAAAAAGGTTCTGTCATTATAAGTTTTAACTCAACACTTTCATTTGGAATAATTTTTATAATTTCTATACTTCCAGACCCCGCCTCACTATTGCCTTTAAATATTAGTTTATTGCCGACGTATTCTTTTTTCATATTGGGATCTTTTTTTTCAAATGGAGACCACTCACTTCCAGCTTTAAGGTCGCTCAAATATGGAAACACTTTTTCAGCCGGAGCATTGATGGCCATGGTCACTGAGTAGTCAAATTTCCCTTCTCGAGAAAAAACATAAAAGAAAAATGCGAGCAGTATGCCCAGAATAGATAAACTAACTTTGAGTTTCATAATTTCCTTTATTATTTATTGGGCCCGAATTATGTTATAAATATTTGTCAGAGAATATTTTTTATAGATACCTGGTTTTTTTCTTTTTTCACCTTCATAACTAATCATTAAAGCTTCTTTTCTTTCTTCACTTGTCCATGCAACAAAAATAGCACTATGTTCAGTTTCATTATAAGAGTGGTTTACAAAATATAACCAATCTCCAGGAAATATCGTTTCATCTGTTAGATAAGGCCCTTTGAGTTTACTTTTGAAGATTGTTTCTCGCAATTTGCTTGGATAGCCAGCTTTATCATAAACAGCATTAATATAATTCCAACAACCACCGATGATGATTTCTTGATTGGAAATCATTTCTCTAGATGTCTCGAGAATTTTTCTGCCCCCCTCTGGTGCGTTGGCCTCTGCTTGATCTAAAATTTCTTCAAGACTCTCGCTTCTTTCGCTTTTGGAATAGTGATTGGATTCTTCGATTGTCGAGGCACATGAAGTAAGGGCCAAAAGACCAGTGAGAATAATGGTGATTGAACGAATTTTACTCATCAGACTATATTAAACTTATTAAAATAAGAGTCAATCCTAAGAAAATAGTAATGATAATAGTAAAGAAAATGGTCTGGTAATTAATACTGAAAATAACTGACTAAATTATAAATCATGATAAATTAAAATAGAATTTAAACTACATCCTTTATGACAATATGGCTTTCTAATAAATTGTGTATTGGACATTTAGCTAAAATTTCTGAGAGTCTGCGTTTTTCTTCATCTTTGAGATCTCCTTTAAAACTTATTTCTCTCGTTATTACTGACTCTGCCCCTTCAGCAATAATTTTCACTTTAACTTCAGTTGATTCGAGTTTAATTCCTTTTTTATTGGCATACATTTGTGCTGTTAAAATCGTACAAGCGGCAAGAGAGGCCTCTAAGAGTTCATGAGGATTTAAGCCCTCATCTTGCCCGCCTAGTTTTTCAACTAAACCTGAAATAATCTTATGAGACCTTACGCCCATTTCTGCCACTAAATTTTCTTTTCTTACTCCAGTTATCATTGTGAATCTCCTAGCTTTTTTTAGTTTCTAATTTAAGAGCTGAGTGAAGCATTATAAAATCTGCATCATGATTGAGATGATGCCCATACCTTGGGGCTATTTTTGATTTCTCACTCCTCAAGACAAAATTTATCTGATCATTAATACAAATTAAATCTGAACTTGAAATTACTTCAGCTTCGTCACTAAAAGCATCAATTTCAGCAATCAAAGCTGAAAATGGCCTTAGCCATTCAAAATTTTTGTCTTGGGTAAGCTTTAAAAGAAATTCAAACGGAGCAATTTTTTTCTCAAAATACTGCTCCGCCTGAAGTCTTTCATTTTCTAAAAAACGCTTATGAACATTTTTTAAAGCCTGATTTAATTCTTTAACTTTAGTTTTCATTAAATTGAATTCCTATGGTAAATCAAAAACTAAGAACTCTGAGTCCTTGGTCCATTCTAGTTTCATAGCTTCAACGTCATCAATGGCCGCTCCATCACCAGTTGTAAGTACTGCTCCTTCAACTTTCACTTCTCCTTTAACCACTTGAACCCAAGTATGGCGGTGTTTAAAAGTCTTTAAAACTTTCTCACCTGCATCTTGTGCTTTTGCTACATACATATCCACATCTTGATTGATGCTGACTGATCCATTTTTACCACTCTTAGAAGCAACAAGTATCATATCGCTACAACCAAAATTATTAGCAAATGATTTTTGCTCATAACTTGGAGTGACTCCTTCTTTTTCAGGCATAATCCAAATTTGTAAAAAATGCGTTTTTTCATCTTTTAAATGATTTTGCTCTGAGTGCCTAACACCAGTTCCAGCACTCATTCTCTGAACTTCTCCGGGTTTAATGATCGCACTTGTTCCCATAGAATCTTTGTGTTCAAGTGCTCCGTCGATCACATAAGAAATAATCTCCATATCTCTATGTCCGTGGGTTCCAAAACCAGTTCCACCATCAATTCGGTCTTCATTAATAACTCTCAAAGCACTGTAGCCCATGTGCTTTGGATCGTAGTAATCAGCAAATGAAAATGTGTGGTTGGAATTCAACCACCCATGGTTGGCCAGTCCTCTTTCGTTTGATTTTCGTACAGTGATCATATGTCTCTCCTACAATGTTTGTTGCTCTTAACTTCACTTAGACTAAACTGCTTTAATGATAATTAATAATATTCATTTATTATCAACTTGATCATTTTTATGGATCATGATACCTTGTAAAAACTGGCTCTTACAAACCAAGGAATACCACTTTGAACTTAGATCAACTTGAAGCTGTCTTAACGATCATAGAACAAGGAAGTTTCAGGGCAGCAGCGGATTATCTTCATAAGTCTCAACCAGCTTTAAGTGCCAGTATAAAAAATCTTGAAGAAGAATTTGATATCCAAATTTTTGATCGCAGTGACTATCGCCCCAAGCTCACCGAAGCGGGATCAGTCTTTATTAACTCGGCCAAGGTAACTCTCGCGGCTTCCAAACAGACCATCAAAGTGGCGCAAGAGTTAGGTCTCAATAAATCAGAAACAAAAATTAGGATTGCTGTTGATTCACTGACGCCAATTGAGTCCATTGAAATGATAGCTCATGAGTGCGCTAAGCCTTACGTTCCAGTCGTTCTCATTTTAGATAAAACTGTTTTAGAAGGAAGTCATCGCCTGTTAATCGATGGTCAAGTGGATTTAGCCATTGCTCCTTATTTAAAAGATGATGAAAGCATTGAGAAAATCACCATCGCTAAAGTGACATTACTGGGGACTGTCTCTAGAAAACTATTACAAGAAAAAAGAAAAGCCGATGAAGGTTTTCTAAAAAAGAATGCTCAAGTTTTTGTCTACAATAAAGATTTCGATAAACCAACTGAAGACCTAAATCTGAACCCTATGTATGATGGTGGTGGCCCCAAAATTTATGTCCCTGATCATTTTACAAAATTAAATTTAATTAAAAATGGACTTGGATGGGGACGAATTTCAAAAACTGAATTTGAACAAGCAGAAGATCTAGTTCTTATAGATAAAAAAATTTGTGGGCCTCTGGAGCTAGAACTGTGTTTAATGAGATCAAAAAATAGACCTCTTGGCCCTATTGCAAGATCTATATGGGATATTTTTCTAAAAAAACATAATAAAGAAATATAAATAGTGAAATAAAACTAGTTAAGTAAGCAATAGGTTTACTCATCAAAGAAAGAAGAGCTTTATCTCCTTCCGTAACTTTAACTCTTCGTAAGTGATACCGGACTTCACCTGTCTCTATATTAATTCCATTAAAATAACAAAACCAAGAACTCACAAAAAATAATCCCGGAGTAAAAAGTCGTACAAAGATTTTAACTAAGGTGTAATCCAAAAAGAAAAAGGCTTTTACTAGAAAAGCACCAAACAGCAAAATATTAAAAATTACAAGCCAAACAAATGCTGTCTTCAGTGTTATCATGACTCAATTTTAAGCAATCTCCTTTTATTTTCATAGTGAAAAATAATCCTCATACTTGACACGAATCAAAAACTAAATTATTGTCAGATTTAAGAGTGTCTTTATTCACTCTAGTTCAATTTTTTCAATGGAGGTCTTTATGGGAAACACTAATTTTAAAAAGAGCCTCTCTTTGATCTCGATTCAATTTTAATCTTTTTACTAAGAAATTATTGTCTTTGATCAGTCAGGCTCTTTAGTCTTAACTAATTTTTTATTTTTTAAACTAAAGGAGTTTTATGACAAGTTCCCACAAGGAATTTTTAGTTCACTTTGGCTGGAATGATTTTTTTTATAATCAGCTGGCTAATTATGACACAAATGAAAAGCTTAGACCTGCACGAGTCATTAATGAGGAGAGAAATCTCTATCGATTGCAGTTTACAAGCGAAGAAACGAAGTGGTGCTCTATATCGGGCAAGATGAATTTTAATGCTTCTGAGCGAAGTGATTATCCAGCTATCGGTGATTGGGTTTTAGCTGAGATGCCTTTAAATTCCGAGCGCGGTATTATTCACCACGTACTAAAAAGAAAATCGCTCTTGGCGAGAAAGCAAATTGGATCTGTTCCTGACATTCAAATTTTAGCGGCCAATGTTGATACTGTGTTTATTACCACATCAATCAACAATGATTTAAACATAGGTCGCTTGGAGCGCTACTTAACTTTTGCATGGGACTCAGGAGCAAAGCCAGTTATTCTTTTGACCAAGACTGACTTATATGAAGGCGAAGAAAGTATAGAAGAAGTGACTTTAAATTTGAAATTGCGTTTTAGTGGTGTGGATGTTTACGCTTTAAGAAAAGATCATTTTGAAACTGCTCATTTTTTTAATAAGTATCTACACTCTGGTAAAACGGCAGTTCTCGTAGGATCCTCTGGTGTTGGCAAATCAACAATTGGAAACTATCTCATTGGACGCGAGGAAATCACTGTCCAAGACATTAGGGGTGACGATGATAAGGGTCGGCATACGACAACTTCAAGGTCACTCTATGAAAGTCTATTTGGAGGATTAATCATCGATACTCCTGGTATGCGAGAACTCCAATTTGCTGATCAAGAAGAAGGACTTCATGCTCAGTTTGCTGACATAGAAGAGTTGATTGCCAAATGTCGCTATAGTGATTGCAAACATCAAACTGAACCTGACTGTGCCATTTTAGAGGCACTTGATGGAGGTCACTTAGATGAAGTACGGTGGAAAAGTTTTAGAAAAATTGCTGCTGAAATAAGGCATAGTATGCGAAAACATGACAGCCATCTTTTGGCCCTTGATCGCAAGGTTTGGAAAAAGCAGTCAAAAGAAGCAAGGATCAACACGAAAAATCAAAGGCGTGGCCTGTTCTAATTAATTTTAATGCCCCAACATATTTCTTGGGGCATTTTTTATCTTATCTCATCTTCCATAAACTGTAGAAATTTTTTCATCAAGCGATTATTAATATAGTTTTGTTCTTGAACCAGGTAGAGTTGATTATGAAGTAAACCACTATCATTCGTTATAATTTGGAGTTCTTTTATTAGTTGAGAATCTAATAAGCTTTTTGGAATAATAGCAAGTCCCAATCCTTCTCTCAAGGCAGCCACCATCGTTTCGACATTATCAATTGTATTAAAATGCGAAATCTTAACTTGTCTTTTATAACGAAGTTTATACCATCGTTGAATCAAAGGTAGATCTTTTGAATAATCAAGATGCGGTAAATCTTTAATCGTCTTAATTGAATTTAATTCTTTTGAATGTTCTTTAGAAAAAGTTTTCGAGCAAACCATAACAAGTTCTTCTTTAAAGACTTCACGCTTAGCAACTTTTGCCAGAGCTTCATGTGGAATAGCATCGTCAGTAATCGCAAAATCCATTTCAAAATTTAAAATAAGATCTATCAGTCTTCTTGTTTCAGCGATTGTGAGGTGAAACCTAACGTTGGGAAATTCAACTTGAAATTTTTTCAACAAAGGAATGAAAGAAGATTTTGAAAAATTCAGTGGAAGGCCTACTCTAATTTCTCCTTCGAAGTTTTGTATAGATAATAATGACTTATCTTGGAATTCTAAAATATCCCATAAGAAACGCTCAAAAAGTTGCTGAAGATTGACTCCTTCTTCGGTGAGGATATATTTTTTCCCAGAACGAAAAAAAAGGTTCGTTTGCATCTCAAGTTCTAATTTTTTAATAGATTGATAAACCGCGGATGCAGTTAAATTCAAGTGCTTGGCCCCTTCTAAAAGGGTCCCTTTTTCAGCAACAGCCTGAAAACATTTCAATTTATTAAGATCAAGATTATTTAGTGCCATTAAAGATTATATTTAACATCTTTATATTGATTTTAAAGTCCCCTTGAACTATTTTCATGCCAACCAAACTAATCAGGAGATTTTATGAAAACTTTATTGACACTGCTTGCACTTTTTTCTGCTTCGGCTTTCGCTACAACTGGAACAAATCTAGTGGATGGAGACATTAGTCTTTCTGCTGCTAGAGGTGAGATTTCTTCTGTAAGAGATATCTGTCCTAAAAATCCAAATGGCGTTTCTTGTATGGCCATGGGATCAATTGTGACAGTGAATGTTTATCTTAATGGTTGTGCAGATCGCTTAGGTGGTTATTCAAGCAAACTACAAATGGTAAATGGAAAAGCTGTGCTATTCTTTAGTGCTATCAATATTCACACAGAAAACTCTAAAGTTGTTCGTTGCTACAGACAAGCTTCACAGACAGTTGAAATTTTCACTGGATTCGGTGGAAAAATTGAACTTGTTAACTTAGACTATAGCGGAATTCAAGATACTGATCTTTAGTACGACTCACTCAAGCACACACTCAATAGGTCCAAGACAACTTGGACCTCTATTATTTTAGGCCTTCTCCTTGCAATGATTAATACAGTTTCTTAATGTATTAATGCTGGAGACCACTCATGCCATATATTACCGTTGGATCTGAAAACTCAAGTGACATCAAAATTTATTATGAAGATCACGGCAAAGGAAGTCCTGTTGTGCTTATTCATGGTTTTCCTTTTTCTGGGGCAGCTTGGGAAAAACAAGAAGCGACTCTCATGAAAGCTAATCATCGCGTAATAACATATGATCGCCGTGGCTTTGGAAAGTCTAGTCATCCTTCGATGGGCTATAATTACGATACCTTTGCTGACGATTTACAAAAACTCATCACAGAACTTGATTTAAAAAAAGTGACATTGATTGGTCACTCTATGGGGACTGGTGAAATTGCACGTTATTTAGGAACTTTTGGATCTAAGAGAATCGCTCGAGCTGTTTTTATAGCTCCGATTCCACCATTTTTACTTAAAACCGAAGATAATGAAACTGGTGTAGATAGCAGTGTGTTTGAAGACAAAAAGTCCGCCATCGTGGCAGATCGCCCTTTGTACATTGCTGAGTTTATAAAGCAGTTTTATAAAACTGAAAAAAATCTTGGTAAAGCTGTGAGTACAGAAAAGGCTTTATTAGATTTTAATTTGGGAACGGGTGCATCGGCCATTGCAACTTTGGCCTGCGTCTCAACTTTTGTCACAGACTTTCGCCCTGATCTTTTAAAAATCGATATTCCTTGTCTGGTTATTCAAGGTGACGCTGATGCAGTATTACCTTTTGAATCTACCGGGAGACTTCTCGCCAAAGCTTTAAATGCTCGCTTAGTTATAATTCCTGACGGACCTCACGGCATTCCATGGACTCATGCTGAAATTGTGAATAAAGAAATTTTAACCTTCATAAGTGATAAGCCAATATGGCAGGAAAATAGAGTCAATGATGAATCTCAAGAAGAAATAAACGCTCAATTACATTAGCACTACAATTTTTTAAAAGCTGAGAATATGAATGACAAGCTTCCTTGGTAATACTTATTTTAAAGTGACTGCACTGATGTTAAATTTCATAGAAATCTATGAAGAAAACATTAATAAAATCTCCAAAAACTATATCACCAGAACAGGCCAGAATCCTTGCCCTTCAGGGGCAAGGACTTTTGAATCAAAAAAGTAAAGCTTCAGCTCAAGCTATTATTGAAAATTTAGGCTACGTGCAAATAGATACTCTTTCGGTTGTGACCAGGGCCCATCATCATGCTCTTTGGAGTCGAGTACCAAACTACAAAGAACCTATGCTCAATCATCTCTTAGAAAAAGATAAAAAAGTTTTTGAATACTGGAGCCATGCTGCCTCCTACTTACCGATGTCTCAATATCGTTATTCACTCATTAAGAAAAAATCTTATCAAGATGGAAAATCTCATTGGTTCTCTGTTGATAAAAAAATGAAAAAATTTGTCTTCGACAGAATTAAGGCCGAAGGAGAACTTCAGTCTAAAGATTTTGAATACAAAAGAACTGGACCCGGGAATTGGTATGAATGGAAGCCTGCGAAGCAAGCTCTCGAGCAACTTTTCATGGAAGGAAACCTTATGGTTTCGAGACGCCAGGGCTTTCAAAAAGTTTACGATTTAATGGAGAGAGTTTTACCAAAAAACATAGATGTATCAATGCCCTCACCAAAAGAATTTGCGGCCAACCTTATTCATAGTTCGATTAGAGTTAACGGCTTAGTCGATGAAAAAGAAATCATTTACATCAGAAAAGGCATCAAAGATTTAATCAACTTAGAACTTCAAAATCAGATTAAAAATGAAGAGCTCATTGAAATAAAAGTTGAAGGAATAAAAGATGCACTCTTTGTCACAACCCAAAATCAGTTGAATAAAAGTTTCAAAACATCTATTGACCAAAATGTTCACATTCTTTCTCCCTTTGATAATTTAGTCATCCAAAGAAAACGTATGAATCGTTTATTTAATTTTGATTACACGGTTGAGTGCTATGTTCCCGCGGCCAAAAGACAGTTTGGGTATTTTTGTTTACCAATTCTTTACGGGGAATCATTTGTGGCGAGAATCGATGCCAAGGCCGATAGGGCCAATAAAATTTTTTACTTAAAAAGTGTTTATTTTGAAAAAACATTTAAAGCTACCCATGACTTCAATTTACTTTTTATGGGTAAGCTCAAAGAATTTTCTGCTGCCAACGGGTGTCATCAAATTGTCATTGAACTTGCAGATAAAAAATGGAAAAAAGAAATGAAGGATTTACTCGGCCTCGAGACTTGAAGCTTCAGCTTCAGCTTCTTCAATGGCATCAAGTCTAGAGCGACTACCGTCAGTCTCAACTTGGTATTCTTTTAAATAATGAATAGGATTGACGTAAAGGCCATCTTTGTTAATCAGGCCAAAATGTAAATGAGTTCCTGTGGCATAACCAGTGCGTCCGACCTCACCAATTTGATCATCAACTTCAACATCATCACCAACACGAAGTCCTTTTTGAAAAACTCGCAAATGATCATAGGTTGTCTTCATTCCATTATCGTGCTCGATAAGAACAAATTTTCCTTTAGAGCGTGTCCTTCCAATAGCAATCACTTCACCTTCGAGGGCAGGATAAATCGGTGTTCTGCTCTTAGCAGTAAAGTCGACTCCATTATGAGGAAGAATTGTTTTTCTTTTAACGGGATGTCTTCTCGCTAAATTAAACTGGCTTGAAATTCGTTCTGCTTTTACCGGTGTAGAAAAAACGACTTCTTCTGGAAGAGGCAGCTTTGTCACTAGGCTTAAAAGTTGTGTGTCTTCGTTATACTGCAATTCTTTTTCAATCATCGCAGTTCTCACAATGATACGCGCATAAGTAATTTGATCGTTAGAGTCTAGTTTGAAATCATAACTGACTTGTCCCTTGAGACCCTTAGCTGTTACAAAGTCATCTTTAAAGGCTTCAGCTATTGTATTTGCCCAATCTTCATTTTCTGTATCTTTTAAAATGGTTGCAAATAAATCACTAGTGACTTTTCCTTCAAAAACTCGAGGGAGCTTCGCTTCTTCTGAGGCATTTCCTAGAACTTCTTCTGGCAATGAACGCAAGAGTGTTTGTTCAGCAACTTCCTGTGAGTATGAATAAGATGCGAAGCTTACCGCAACAAATAAAATGAGATATTTAACCATCACTAAAGTCTAAAGTAGAGTCCGATAAATGTCTCTTATAATCGACTTACATTTCATTGCAATGACAGGTGCCAGCAGACGTG
>JAYSPR010000095.1:0-4629 GCA_043721975.1 Bacteriovoracaceae bacterium | reverse complement strand
AATAAAAGTCATCATTAAAATTTTCATAGTTCTCCTAAAGCTTAAAGTTAAAATGGATCTGGTCAACCACTTGATTCATTTCTTTTAAGATTCTTACTTCATCCAAAGCATGATGTTCAATTAAGCCTTCTGGACCAAAGTAAATTCTTTGTGGTTTGTATTTAAAATAATTATACTGCGGCCAATTTTTTTTAGTGTTCAAAATAGTCATCGCATCGGCACCGATATAGTTGCAAAGACCTTCGGCCCAAAGATTATTCGTAACGACACCTTTAATTCTAGAAAAAAGATAGAGCATTTCCTTGATATTGGCTCCTCTTTGCATGAATAAATCATTGTGGCCTAAATCAATGCTGGCAAATAAATCTGAAATCACATTTTCATCGTACTGACTCCAAATAACAAATTTTTGTTTTTGAAAACTATCAAAAAAACTTTTCCACATCTCAACTTGTGATGAGGTATTGAGAAAATTATCGAGCATAACCAGAATAAACTTTGGCTGCTCTGGTTCTTTAAAAAGTTTCTCTATGTTATCAATGGACTGCCCTGATTCTTTTGTTTTTAGAATTCGAACATCGTGAAATGGTCGATCGAGATAGTTTTCTAAAAGTTTCATACTTTGTTTTTCGAGAGACATCGACAGTGGAACTGGATATTTTTTTGTGAGAAAAAGTTTATTCCATTTAACTTCATAACCGACTCTTTCTTTGGCCCTAAAATTAAAGCCCATAAAAGCTGAATTAAAAGAATTTTCTAAGTCAAAATAGAGATCGATATTGAAAATATCAATCATGTTAGCACAGTAATGATGAGTTTCTATAAGACTTTGCTTGACAACTGGACGCTCAAAAACTTTAACCTTAAACGGTAAGAAATTAAGTGCGAGCATGCAATTATCTTCAACGATAATATTAATTTCAGACTTCGGAAATTCTTCACTGAGTGTGACGATAAAAGGAAGACACTCGATAACATCTAATTCTGTCCGAGGACATTTGACTAAAATTTTTCTGATTTCTATTTCCATAAACTCGGGTCCTTAAAGCGAAATTCATATAGGTTTTTAAAATCGGATAATTGAGATTCACTAGGAACTTCTCTTACAAGTTTTTTTAATTCTTGCCAAGATAGCTCCTTGATGAGTAGTTCGCTTTCAATACTAAATTGCTCACAGCGATCAAACTTCTGTTTTGCTTTAAAAATTAATCCACGAGCTCCAATAATATTTTCTTCTCTGTAATGAATCATGGCCGCGGCTACCTGAATCACTGCCCAATAAACATTTCGAAGTGGCCCAGGCTCTTCTAACCAGTGGTGTTCTAAGTCTTCGTGGCACTCCCAATATTTCTGAGCGTTAAAGAGTAAAATCCCCTCTTCCATTATGGCCAAATGAGTCTGATCAAATTGACTCATTTTTTGCCTGGGTGATATAAAGTTGGTATCTTCATTACTGCTTATTCTACATTTTAAATGGAAAAATTGTTATGTCGGAAATTTCTGATCAAATCCAGACTTTAGTACCTGACTATGTTCGTAACCTACAAGTCTATCAGGCAGGAAAACCTATTGATGAACTCACGAGAGAGCGTGGACTCACTAGAATTTCCAAGCTTGCAAGTAATGAAAATCCACTTGGTCCGTCACCTTATGCTATTAAAGCTATGACTAATGCGCTCTGGGATGTCCATCGTTATCCCGACATGAATGCTTATATGCTTAAGAGCTCTCTTGGAAAACTTTATAAATTAAAAAATGAGAATATTATTTTGGGAAATGGTTCTGAGGGAATCATGGCCTATATTGCTCGTGCTTTCATACAACCCGGTCAAGAAGTTCTCACCAGCCAAAATTCTTTTATAGGATTTAGTATTATTGTTCGCAGCGTGGGTGCTCAATTAAAAACTGTTCCTTTGACGAGTGATTATCGATTTGATGTGGCTGCCCTTGCTAAAAACATTACCAAGAAAACGAAGGTCATCTATATCTGTAATCCCAATAATCCAACGGGGACATACATTAATAAAAAAGAGTTTGATTATCTTATGTCTCATGTTCCTAATCATGTCTTAGTTATATTAGACGAAGCCTATTTCGAATTTGCTGTCGGCAAAGATGATTATCCCAACTCAATGGATTATCGCTATGACAACGTTTTAACGTTGAGAACATTTTCAAAAGCGTATGGTCTCTCTGGAATTCGTATTGGATATGGCTTTGGGCACGAAGATCTTATTTCCAATCTTACCAAAGTTAAACTTCCTTTTGAACCAGGAACAATTGCTCAACTAGGAGCTGCTGGTGCCATTCATGATAAACCTCATTTAAAAAGAACGATCACAAACAATCAGCGTCGGTATACTGAACTTTTTGATTTTTTAACTAAGCACGAATTTAATCCTATTAAATCTGTCGCCAATTTCATCGCTTTTAAAACAGGATCAGAAGAAGCTTCTCGCTATATGTTTGATAGTCTTCTTGATCATGGAGTTATTATTAGGCAATTAAAAGCTAATGAAATGCCTGATTATGTCAGAGTCTCACTGGGAACAAAAAGTGAAATGAGTCACTATTTTAAAACAATGGAATTTATTCTTCCTGAATATAACAAACGTTACGGGAGAGCAAAGATATGAAAATTGTCACTTACATTCATCATCATGCAATTGGAACTGATAAAAGATTAGGGATCTTGGTCGATGAGAAAACTATTCTTGATCCAAATCTTGCTTTTGCTTGTGATTTTGAAAGAGAAGGAAGATTTAATCCTCGAGAAAGAGCAGATGCTTATTGTCCATCATCTCTCAATAAATTATTGAGAACGAGAGAAGCTCCCTACGAAATATTAAAAGAAGCGTGGGGACTTATGCTTTTTTTAGACAAATGTGGAACATTTACTTTCAACGATGGAACAAAATATTTATTTGAATTAAGTAAAAGTATCGTTTTAACAACACCACTTGATAAAATTGAAACTTATCGCGATTTTTTTGCTCATGAAAAGCATGTGGCCACAGGGTTTAAAAAGCGCAATGAACCGATTCCGCAAGCTTGGTTTGAACTACCTGTATACTACAAAGGAGCGACTGCTGGATTTATCGGGCCTAACGAAGAAATACTTTGGCCGTCTTATACTGACGTTCTCGATTATGAATTAGAACTTGGTATGGTTATTGGCCTCGATGGAAAAGATATAAAAGAAAAAAATGCTCATAAACATATTTTTGGATTCACTATTTTAAATGATGTTTCTGCTCGCGATATCCAAAGAAAAGAAATGCAAGTTCGCCTGGGACCAGCTAAAGCTAAAGATTTTTGTTCTGTCATTGGCCCAATGATTGTCACACCTGATGAACTTCAAAGCTTTGAACCTAATTTATTAATGACAGCAAAAATTAATGGTGTGGAATGGTCTCGTGGTCAATCAGGTGACTCTCATTTTTCGTGGGCGCAAATGATAGCCCATGCTTCCCGTGATGAATGGATTTTGGCAGGTGACTTCTTTGGCTCTGGAACAGTGGGAACTGGTTGTGGTCTTGAGCTAGATAAATGGATCAAATCTGGTGATACAGTCGAACTTGAAATTGAAAAAATTGGAAAACTCACAAACATCGTAGGAAAAAAGAATCATGGAAAATTTTAAAGCTTCTGGCCTTCATACTAAGCAAGCTCATGTCAAAGTTCCCGATGGGCACTTTGAGGAAGAGCATGGCCGCAAAGGTTTTTTTGGACGAGTGTCTCACCTTTATCATCAAAGACCACCTGTTGGTTGGACTCACATTGAAGGAGATTTGAAGCCGAGATGTCAGCCACCGATGTTCAATGAACATCTATCTGATAATCAATTTGTAACTATTTTATCAAATGCTGATGTTGTCATTAATATTGCAAAATTGACTAAATCATTTGATCATTTTTATCGAAGTGCTGACTTTGATGAAATGCTTTTTATACACGATGGAACAGGTCGAATTGAAACTGTTTACGGGCCTCTGGATTATATCAAAGGTGACTATATTGTGATTCCTCGAGGAACTACGTATAAATTATATCTTGCAACTGAAACAAAAATTCTTAAAGTAGAATCAAACTCAGAGTTTGAACAACCAGAACGTGGAATGCTGGGGCCCAATGCACTCTATGATCAAACCGCTATCACAAGCCCAGTAGCACAAATCGGAAGTGAACAAGATAAAAGCGAATACAAAGTTCAAATTAAACGTCTTGGAAAAATCACCACTGTCACCTATCCCTATAACCCACTTTGTGTGAGTGGCTGGAAAGGATCTGTTTATCCTTTTAAGCTTTCAATCTATGATTTTTGTCCGGTCATGAGTCATCGCTACCATATGCCTCCAAGTGCTCACACCACTTTTGTTTGCAAGAATTTTGTTATTTGCTCATTTGTGGCACGTCCGCTTGAAGATTCGAGCCATGGTGTTTTAAAAGTGCCTTTTTATCACTCGAATATTGATTTTGATGAAGTCCTTTTTTATCATCAAGGAAATTTCTTTTCTAGAGACAATATCGATGCAGGAGCTCTTACTTTTCATCCACAAGGAATTCATCACGGGCCACATCCCAAAGCTTTTAAAAATAGTGAAAGCAAAACCTTTACTGATGAATTTG
>JAYSPR010000094.1:0-6307 GCA_043721975.1 Bacteriovoracaceae bacterium | reverse complement strand
AGTTGTTGTTGAGGAAACATTAACAGGTTATCTTACCTACCTTATTAAAAATCGCGATGTGAAATTTCGTCTAAAAAACTTAATGACTGGTGAAGATATTAATGGAGCTTCATTTGTTTACAAATGGGATTACGGTGATGGTCAAATAGAAACATCATCAAGTTCAACAATCATCCATCGCTATGGGAATGAGGGGACTTACATGGCGGTAGTAAAAGTCTACAACGACAATAATATCTTACTTTTTGCAGAAGCAACGCTTATAATTGTTAACAGGAGCAATCTATCAATTTGCTATGCTACGGACACCTTATTTCCACCAGTCATTCGCTCAACAAGTGTTAGTGGATTTTCGGGATCAGTTGAGGTGGAAAATTATGGAACCTGTTATGTAAAAAGCCCTGCCGTAAATTACCCTGAATATAATGTAAGTTGTCTAAGTTTATACAACTGTAGTGTTAATGGATTTTTTCCTTAAAATGGAAATGTTTCTGGGTGATGAAACGGGACATCCGCGGGCCATGCGAGACTCAACTATTTTTTTTGATAGATTAACTTTATATTATTAAAGAGCTTTTCGGCTTCACCAAATTGACTCCCTCTCTCTCACGAACTTTCAAGAGAGGGAGTCAATTTGGTGAAGCCTCAAAAAATCAAAAGATAGATTGGGTAAAAAAATAAATTAGGAAAAAATGAATTATGTAATAAGCAGTTAGAAGAAATGGTCAGGGAAAATAAAAAATAAGATTAGTAGTTGTATAAAAAAGAATAGGTGAAAGTTAAAAATACGATTACAAATCAAAGAAGAGTTAGCAAGACTAATGTAATTCTAAGGTAAAACAGAAGTAAAACTTAATCTCTACTCTTATTTTCCTCGTCCAGTCTCATAAAATCATTGATGAATTTCCGCTCCGAAATTGACTTGTGTTTTTGTACGTCTAAAGACCAAAACACAAGTCAATTTTTACGTTCCAATACATCAACAATACTGGACGAGGAAAATAAGAGTTAATGATATTTTTTATAATGAATAGAAATAATTAAGTCTTGCTATAAAATAAATGAGTATGTGCATTACAATTTTTAAAATTTGCTAAAGAAGGTAGGATTTTTTACTTAATGCTTATTAATATCGAGCTCATTAAGTAAAAAGATTATTCCTATAACCTTTTGAATGAAAAGCTCATGGGCCCCATAATAGGCCCGATGAGCGTTTTTTTAAATTGCTAGATCCAATTTTCTAATTTGAGTCCATCGACCCTTGAAAATTCTTTAGTGTTATTTGTGACCAGGGTTAAGTCGTTTGCAATTGCAATGGAGGCAATTTGCAAATCATATGGGCCAATAACTGTTCCCTTTTTCTCTAGGTCTGAACGAACCTTACCAAACACTTCTGCGCTCTCATGGTCGAAATCGACAACGTTAAAGAGAGTTAAAAAGCCTTTTAAGGCCTCCAGATTTTTTTCCGATTGATTGCTTTTTTCAACGCCATAGAAAAGTTCTGAAACTGTTACAGCGGAAAGATAGACTTCATTCTTCCCTTCACTATTTGTGATTGCTTCTAGTTTTTTTAAGACTTGCTCAGGAGATTTTTTGATTATGTAGATACATATATTAGTGTCCAGCAAATATTTCATTAGAATCCTTCTCTCTTTTGCATTTCTGGCTGATTTCTCTCTTCCATAAAATCGTCAGTAAAGCTTTTAATGCTATTTCTAAAGGCGAACATTGATTTTGAAATAGGTAGAATTAAGACACCGTCTCCAAACTTTTGGACACTGACCTCATCATCATTAAACCTGAATTCTTTTGGCAGTCGCACGGCCTGACTCTGTCCATTCATGAAAATTTTGGCTTTTTTCATTCAATCCTCCACTGTGACTAAGTATATACTAAAAAGTATATACCGTCAATCAGCCTCAACTTTCCTCCTGAAAATCACAGAGGCAAAGGCCTCCTTACCGATAAGTGGCCTTATCGGTAATACGAAATTGACTACTTATACTTGCCATATTGTTTAGGCCCTGTGACAATTTTACTAAATAACTTAAACAGCTCTTCGCGAGGTTGAATATGATTCAAGGATCAGAACTAGCAAACATATTACAAGTAAAACCACAGCAAATTAATAATCTAAGATCGAGATACGGTCTTGTAGATGACAAAGATACAGTGATTGCATCAAACGCTCGTCGCTACTACACCCCAGAAGGAATCCGTAAAATCTTAACAAAAAGAGGTTATGAATTTAAACAACAAGCTATTTGCATATGCAATGTTAAAGGTGGTGTTGGTAAAACAACTATTGCAGTTAATCTTGCAAAGAAAACTGCATCTCTTGGGTTTAAAACACTACCCTCTATGATTAATTATCTAATTTAAAATTTTCCTTTATTTGACAAAAATATACTTCTTTTGAATTCGAAAGTGTAAATGAGACACTTGGGTCTGGTGAAAAATTAAGTTTATATTTTATTTTTTTGTACTTCCACGTGACTAACGGACCAGTAAATTTTTCCATACAACAAGCAGCTTTCTCTGCTTCAGAACCATTTAGACATTGGCTCCCAATTGTTTTTTGAGCCCCTTCAACACAATCTTTAACAGTGGAAGTAAAATTCATTTCTACCTTGTCAGGCAATCCTAAAAAACGAGTTGTGCCATTGGTTTCAATTTCCCAAAGAGAGGCTTTCAAGAAGCCATCTTCCAATGCCTTCTTGGCACTTTCTAAATTTTGTTCTTTTAATATCTTCCAATATTCATCATATGAGACAAGATTCGTGAAGGCATAACCTTTTTTAGTTTTTGCTGAAAAAAAATTTTTCTTGAGTGAAGATCCATTATTTAAAATAAATCGATTACCACAAATATTTACTTTATTGTTCGTTCCAAGAATTTTTATCCATTCAGTAGAATTAGCCTTAGAATATGAGTTAGACAGTGGAAAGATAAGTTGGATTGCAACAATAAATAGATTTTTTTTCATCAGTATATTTTAATCATAAAGAATAAATATTAATATCAATTTATTATTTAAAAATTACTTTTAACTTTTAAATTCACTCATTTTGCGAAAAATAATTCCGGCTAAACCAGAAGCTTCGATTGCACCGCAGATAGACGAATGTACAAAAACCGAACTGCTAAATTCGGCCATTCTAAAAATTTGCAAATTTAGATTTTATTTAAGCAACTTTACAATGCTGGACACCTTATGGTGCGATAGATAAACTTCTAGGAGAGAGCAGATAAGAATTTAAACACTAGCACCTGGAGACTGCCTTTGACCGACTTGACTGACTTGAGCTCCATCATCAATCAAAACTTGAATCGATATTCCTCGACTATTAGTCGTTGAGATATTCTTTAAAGAGACCTTTGTTTTAACGTTTTCTAAAAGCTGATTAAAGTCATTGAGCCCCGTTTGTAAGCTGGCTTTCTTTCCACCAGAAAGAATCATTTTTGCCAAATCTTCCTTCACTAAGCTCGCGTTAGGGATAACGGCATTAAGGCGAAATTTATTATCTTCTCTATCAAAAGAAACTGTAATTTCCCCTTTCGTTGACTTTAATTTAGATATTTCATTGAGTATTCTTAAGTAGTGATCAAAAAAGCGCTGTGTAGCCTCTTGATTAAGTCTTAAGCCAACTTTTTCATTGATAACTTTTTCATTGATTGCAATAGGAGCACCACTTCTAAAACTGTTCATTCTAGCTATACTATTTTCTAGTAAATCCAGTGTTGAAAACAATTCTGTTGCCTTTACATTTTCCTTCACTACTTTTTTCTTCACTTGAGTGTTTTGTAATCTCTCTACTTTTTGCATAAGCATTAATTTCGAACCATCGTTTTCATTAGATGATACAGAAATAAAGTAATTTTGATTTTGATTACGTAAATAAGTGTGAGGCTTAGGTGTTCCCTGGAACGTTTCATCGACCTTGAAATGACTCTCGATAAATGTATGCCAATTTTTTTGTTTTCCAAAAATTTTTAAGAAAGTCGGATTTTCTTCTACGACATTGCCTTTTTTATCAATTAAACAAATCGGCAATGAAAGCTGTGAAGCTAGCACATTAGGTGTATTAAATTTTTGAACCTCAAGTGGTTTAGCTTGTAATGGTTTTGGGCCAGCAACTTTTTTTGTTTTTGTTTTTGTTTTTGTTTCAGGAGACTTATCCATAATAAAAAAAGAAAAAATCATGAAAAAAGTAAGTCCCACTAGAAACAATCGGTAAAGACCGACTTCTTGAAACTTGTTAGTCACTTTTTGATATGAAACAAAGGCTAAATTGAAAAAAGCCTCTACTCCACTCATTTCTTTTTCTTTAACGTTACCAGCTTTTCCCTGCAATTTGTATTGAATGAACTCTTTTCGCAATTTCTTTAAACTTCCCAGTGGAATAATATTGTTATCTACCACTACTTTTTTATTGTCCTTATAGATAGACGATTGTGATGAAATTCCTTTTACTAAATTATTTAAAATTTCATCTGCCGCTCTAAAATCCGAGGCCGTATTAAATTCTAAATCGTTTAATTGAAATTGAATGCTTTTAATGAAATGGGCCTGAGGATATCTTTTGGCCGTCAACTCATCTCTAATTAAAGACAGTTTTTGATCTGCTTCTACTTTAAAGTTTTGAATACTTTGTTTAATTTCTGCCGTCGTAATGTCCTGAGCAAAAATTGAACTTTGAGTGAGAATGAATGATAAGACCAATAAGATGATGTTCTTCATATCACCAAATTCTAGCCTGGTATTTTTCTAAATTGTAGACTGGGTAAATTAGTCCAAAATGAGTTTTAGCTCCTACAAACAGGAAGTTGAGCCAGATGATCTTTAAACCAACTCACTAAAAGTGACCTGCCTCTTTTATCATTTTGTCTCAGAGGTCCCCATAGAAGTATATATTTGCCAAAAAGCTGTCCTTTTAAGTCAGGTCTAAGCAATTTTCCATTAGAAGAAGGAGCTCCCAATAATTGCCAACTTAAAAGCTTTACTCCACAGGATAACTGCATGGCCGGATCAAGAAGCTCTTCCATACCCCTGAGTCCACAGCGCTCCCGTCCCGTACTTTTTGAAAATTGTAAAAGGCCATAATTGCCATGCCCCCCCTTAGGAGCTTTTGATTTCGCGTGAGGATTAAAAGCACTTTCGGCCCTGGTAAGCGCTGAAAAAAAGACAATCCAAAAATCAATTTTCTCTTCTATCTGCTTATGCTCATTATAATGAGTGCAAGCTAACTCTTTGAGATCGGCTTCATCTAACTCATCACTCAGCATATGTTGATAGGCTTCTTCTTTGAGCGTTTTTTCAATAGATTCATTCCAAGAATTATTCCAACTTGATTTTTTGAAGGCTTCAATTTCGACACTTGCTTTGAGTGCTCCCGAAAAAAAAACAGAAAATAACAAACAAAAAAATAATTTCATAATAAGCTTCTCACCATTTTTTGAAGTCTATTAAATATAGAATTGTAGTCTTCTCTATTAGGCAGACCTGGCAAATGAAAGAAGGTTATTTCTTTTGATACATCCTTAAAGGCATTAAGACTTCGATACAAAATTTCATTACAGACATACTCTCCAGCACTCGTTGAAATAACTAATTGAGAATCAATCTCTTTAAGCTTCTCCATACTCACCGTACTAAAAAGTCCATCAGGCCCCACGGGATCAATTTTTGTGTTTTTAATTTGAATTCCACTGTTATCAGGAATTCGAAAATCGGCCCAATTAATACCGATTCTCTCAACGCTTAAATGTTTCCGATTTTTTGCCAGACCAGTCAAAATAATAATGTCCGGATTAAAGCGATCAAACTCTTCTTTTAATTTTGTGAAGGCTTCCATAAAGGCCACTGGCAAAATAACTCCTTGAAGAAATCCTGCTTGGCAAAGCTCCGACTCAATTTCAAGCATCCAATTAACCCAATCCTCGGAAGGGTTAAATAGACCTTCATCAAATGGCCCAAAGCCAGAAATTAATATTTTTTTCACCTAAAGTTCCCTGTCTATTAAATAATTGTGATTTAAATCAGCTTTTATTGAGCAAAAGCAAAACTGTTTCTTGACTCATTGATTCACGCCGTCTAAAAAGCCTCATCAAGTCATTTCTCCCGGAGAGCTTCTCAATGAAATTAGCAATTATTGCTTTAAGCATAGTCTTTAGTCTTTCATCTTTCAATGTTCATGCTGCCATTTGGGAAGACAATCAATCTTGGAGCGAAGATTACGAACAAAAATATAGCGCTTGGATTCAAAGCTCGTTTGTAAAAGAAAAAATGTTCACTGACAGCTCCTCA
>JAYSPR010000093.1:0-14706 GCA_043721975.1 Bacteriovoracaceae bacterium | reverse complement strand
ATTCCTTTCATGTAAGACCAAGAATCACATGCTGCTAGAGCAGGGCCAATTCCATCTGGGTCAATTGTATCGAGCTTGCTACACTTAAACGTCATTTTGTTATTTGTGGTATCAACCAATCTCAACAATTGACCCACAGGACAAAGGGCATCACCCGTTGCCGCGTTTGGAACAATAGTTGTATTTGAGGAATCGACAAGTTCGACTTGATGTTCACAGTGACCATAGGGATAAGCAGGAACACTGACATCGTAAGGATAATATTTAGCACCATTACCTTTGCAAGCATTTTGAACGGCAATTTTCATTAAGGATTGAACATCGCTAAAACAAGTTTCAACCCTTGTACGACTAGTATCTAAAAAAACGTTAAGAGGAATAACGAAGCTTTTATTTGGTTGAGCAACGCCATTTTTTTGTTTTTGAGAATAGGTTACTGTTAAATTAATCAATGAGGCATTTGAAGCTAAGGTCGTCACTGTCGTGAAAGTATAATTTATACTTATGATTCGGCTAATATATTCACCATAAGAAGCCCCTTGCACAATGATGGGTGTTCCGCTTTTGCTTTTAATCGAAGCCAAGGATCCAGCAACGGGAAGAACCCCAACTCCACCGGGTTTGAAATTCACTTCACAGACTTGCTTTCGACTTAATTCTGAAGTTAATAATTGAACTAGTCCGTTGATTTCACCTGTTCTTTTAAGGCCGCTAGTTATTGTACTACTTTGCTTAAGAGATCCAGCGATAATTAAAACGAGTGCAGAGGCAATCCCTATTCCCACCATGAGTTCGACTAATGTAAAACCTTTTTTTAAAAAAGCATTCATCAATAACACGCAACCTTTGTTGTACCTGCAACGGTAAGTGCAAGGGGGTTTGCTGTACAAGTTTTATCCCAAGGAGAACTATCAGGAAAAGCTGAATTTGCTACATAGTTGTAACATTGAGCCGTAAGAGGAGTATTGCTAGTGAGGGCATAAGTTCCTAGGGCCGTTTGAGTGCCTCGTGAGTTATAAATTCGAGGGTATGGTGCCATAGCAGCTGGTGTGGTTGATTGGGGGCATGCGGTATTAGTGTCGTTACATGTGTTATTTTGTGTTTGTATAATTTGAGAGCATGAGTTCCATCCACCGGGACAAGAGGAGCCGTTAAAAATGCAATAAGCATTGGGCTCTCCAGGGACAGCCCGATTATTGACGGTTCCACCAGCAGCTTGACAATCAAGATATGTTTTGGTGACAGACGGATTTCCACCACAAGTTAAATTTCTATCCATTATTTGGCAGGTGAGTACACCAGCAGCAGTTAAGCCAGTTGCTGCGTAGCCTGCTCCTTGTGGGCAAGTGGGTTGTGGAATAACTAACCAAGACGCACATGATGGAACTCCATTAGCATCAAAACTTTTTACGAACTGTCCAAATGGACAGTTTATGGGAGTAACATTTGCAGAACAAGTTACAGATCCAGGTGTAATTGATGTAACAAATAATCCACTGCAAGTGCTTGGTGGATAATAAGATGCACAAGTCATAGTGCCATTTGAGTTAAAACTTTTTACTGCTTGCAATCCAGGACAAGCAACGTCTGATTGGAGACATATGAAACCTGCATCTACCCCTGCGGCCAGTATAAGTACCTGTCCGGGAGCACATCTTGGCACTGGCCAGTCACAAACAACTTTTCCAGCATTAATACCGACACCGATTGTGGATTTTAGAACTTTTCCTGGTGGACATAGTGACTTTAAAGGTACGCATTTATATTCAAAAGCTTTATTATTAACATTGGTAGAAACCGCATTCGATAAGTTGATACCAACTTTTCTCATGAAGTATCCATTAGGGCATGCTAATTGTGATGCCGCTAGGTCATCCCCGGTATTGTCAGGCGTTAAAGCATTTGGAAGAATGTTATGTCGGCACTCCCCATATGGGGGATTAGCATTTTGATCGTAGTAGGATGAAATTCCTTGGCAACTTAAGCGAATAGCAGTTGCAACGGAATAAGTAGCATCACTAAAACATTTTGTAATTACTCCACCACCAATAGTAGCATTTAAAGGCATACTGAAGCTTTCTCTTGCAGCAAAAATGTTTGTTAGACCACTTTTTTTCCCAAAATTTACTGTCAGAAGCACTTCGTTAGAACCACTGAGGGAAGTTGCAATTGATTGAACTTGTACAGTGTCGCTTTTTAAATCGCTCATGAGAGATGATTGTCCGTATGTACCATTTTTTACGACAATTATATTTCCCATAGAGTCTCTAATTGGAATGGCGATATCACCGTTTGAAGTAGAAGTATTAAAAAGATTTGCAGTACAAGTTTCTTCATTAGACAGTGCAATTATTAATTTATCTCTTAGGTTGTTAACCACTGAACTTCCACTCGAAGTAATGCGCGCTTTGCTAACAAAGTTAAACTGACTTGTAACAGCAATAGCAATAACGCCGATAACAGAGGCTGAAATTAATGCCTCAATGATTGTAAAACCTAGCTGGTTTTTGACTATATTTTTTATTTCCATATTTTGTATCTTAATAAAATTATGTATTTATATTATTACATATTTCTTTTTTTATAATATAAAATTTTAACAAAAAGTATAAGTATCTGTAATTACTTTCCATTGTCACCAGGGGGGATTTTGACGTATGCCACAAAATGGCGCTATGCACCGCGTTGTCTTAGTATGAATTCGTCTTACTCTCTTTAAAAATCTCTAAATCCATTTTTATATCAATTCTCTCAGGATGCTTTGCGGAGAGTTGAAATAATAGATTTTTTGCTTCAAGTCTATTACCTTCCATTAAATATTGTTTGGCTAAAAATCGATTTAAAGAGACTGCTTCACTCTTATCTTCATATGATGCATTCTGAATTGTCGCCAATAGAGCTCGAGAAAATGGGAAAAAATGAAGTGTCCAAAACACAGAAAATAAAAAAATAAAAATGAAGTAAATATAAAATATTTTTTTGGGTATAGCTTGAGCCAGCATGAAGATAAAAGAAAAAGTTACTAATAAAAAATTGGATGGAAAATAAATCTCATTTCCCCACATCTTGGGCCCGCTTGACCATGAAAAAAAATTTATTCCCCAAGTGGGTACAATTAAACAAACGATGAAATCAATAGAAAATTTTTTCATTTTGAAAAAGTAAAAAAACAAAATTATAAAGAAAATAAAAACCAAATTACCAGAAAGAGAAGAAACGAATGTATGCGGTGAAAAATTTACTGGATAAGGGGCAACAATCAATTGAATCGTACTCACTAGAAATGTGAAAATATTAACAGATTCAAAATTAAAAAGATTTAATAAATAAATTAAAAACAAAGCGACAAATAAAACAAAAAAAGGCAATAAACTTTTAAATTTTTTAAAGTTTTTGATGTAAAAATAAATAGGTATTAAAAAATAGTTTATATTTGTCACAGCTGCCAGAGTGAAAAAAAACAAACCAGAAAGATCTTTTTTCTTTTGAAAACAAATAAAGCCTTCTAAGCAAAACAAAAAACTTATGCCACTACCTATGGAAGTGGAGACAAAAAATGCATCCAGTGACAAAGGGTGTAAAAGCGTCGCCAATGTTACAAGTTGTGAAATAGTGCTTGAAAAAAAATGAGAAAGAAAAGTCATCATTCTCCAACAAAGTAATGAAAAAATAGTGACGGAAAAGATAACGTCTAAAAAACTTAAAGAATTAATCATTTTTTTTATCCGCCAATTGGCAAGCTTTCAATTTTTTCTCAGTAAAGAAAACTTGTGCAGCATAAGAGTTCTCTATATCTTTAAATGCATCCTTTGCCTTCTTACATTGACCGGTAAAAATATAATGCTCAACGAGTGAAACCTTTACTGAGTCAGGAGCACTTGTCGAATTTAGGGATTCTATAAATATCGAATCGGTGTTGTAAAACTTCTGTGCTTGTAAATTTGTAATAACAGAATAAATAACCACGATTATGCATATTTTAAACTTAGATTCAATTAAATCTGAGATCATGGGCAGTAGACCTAAAAATGGAATAGAGAGCCAGTAGGGAGAAAAATTAGAGTATGTGAACAAGGGAACGTTAAAAATTCCGCAAAAGGGGTAAATCGAAAGTGTGAAAAAAATCAATCCTGCCCATGAATAAAAATAGTTTTTTTGATAAAGTTTTTTAAGTAATAAGTAATAGAGGCACAAGAAGAAAAATATAATAATAAACTCGAAAGATGTTAAGTTAGCTGTTGTGCTGTAGGGAAAGAGTTTATTGTCATATGGAAGGATAATGAATACTACGTAACGAATAAAATTTTTAAATGAAATAATTAAGGAGTTTGCATGAAGTAAGGACAAAGACATGTAAATATATTTCCAAAAACTGAATATTAAAATTACCGAAAAAATACTGAAAATATATTGCCAATACCTAGTAAGAAAAAACCTAAATTTAAAAACTGAAATAAATAATAAAAAAGAAGCAAGACTGATAGCCCCTACGGCCCTCAGCTGAACATCCCACAAAGTTCGGATTAAAGACATAATTCCCAAGAAAATGTAAGGACCAATAATTAGTACTAACTTTTGAAAGTTATATTTAATTCTTAGAAAAGGAATACAGGCTAATAAAGTGAGGCAAAAAATTGCACTCGTGGATTTTGAAATCAGAGATAGAAAGTAAAGTATTATTGAAGCGAAGAAATAAGCCCAAGCATCTCTTTTGAAAAAAAAATTTAAAAAAATCATTGAGGATAAAAAAAATCCTAAAGAAAGGAGGGTTTTTATTTGAATAATCCATGCAACTGTAAAAAGGTGTAAAGGATGAACTAAAAATAAAATTGAAATTAAAAAATAATTCTTAAGCTTTAGTTGCTTAAGCAATAAATAGCATAAGTAGCCATTGATTCCGTGAAGCACTATACTGACAAGATGATAAAGACTATAATTAAAATGAAAGACTTGAAACAATAGCCAAAAAAAAGCATGTGTGAGGGGCCACGCCTTAAATTCTGAACCATTAAAGTAAGGCAATGGTGATGTTGAAGTAGTTAGAAATTTATTTCGAAAAATAAAAAACCAGTCATCCCATAAAGCCGAGCCAAAATAAGTCGGGTAAAAAACTAATAGAGAAATTATTATAAAAAATGGAAAATAAAAAAGAATGGATCTATATTTGAAAATAGTATTCAGAATGAGCCCTTTTCCTAGAGTTGCATAAATTAGCCTAAAGCTTATAAAATTCTTGGTCAAGCGTTAATTGACGCAAAGATAATATTGAAATTCTTGATAATTAAATTAAACTTCTAAATATGTTAAAGCTTAAGGTCGTATCTGATTCTATGATTCCTCTAATTCCGATTGGAGCGATTCTTGTAATTGAAAAAATCGAAGAGAATTATAAATTTCAAAAATTCGACATTTTGCTATTTCAAATAGACAATAAACTATTGTGCCATTTTTTTTGGCATCAAAATAAGCATTTTGATAAAAATTTAATTATTACCAGAAATCTCAAGGATGGTGATTTCGACCACCCATTTCCTAGGGGAAAAGTAGTAGGGATAGTTAAGAATTATAAATTGAGTTTTTTTCATAAAGTAAGAGTATTCTTTTTTAGAAAAAGTTGAATCAACATGATAAACCGCGATACATTCTGTGTGCTTCCTTGGATTCATAGCTTTGTAAATAGCAATGGTGCCTATCAGGTATGCTGTACCTCAGAGGAGCATCATGATGGTATTCGTGACCTAGATAACAATTATTTCAATATAAAAAATAAGCCCAATTTAGAGGACATACGAAATGCTGAATTAATGAAGAGTTTGCGGCTTAAAATGCTCTCGGGTGAATGGGATAGAATTTGCACACGATGTTTTGAAACAGAACGCCTAGATGGCACCAGTAGAAGAATGATTGAAAATAGTGAACATCAAACGATTCTTGAGGAGTTAATTAACAACACGCATTCGGACGGATCAATTAAAAATCAATTTAAAACTTTAGATTATCGCCTTGGAAATAAATGCAATTTAGAATGCCGCATGTGTGGCGTTTTTTCCTCAGAAAAATGGATTGCCGATTGGAATAAAGTAAAACCGGCAAAAGAAGCACTAACAGAAGAGCAATTGAATTATTTTAAGAACTTCAATTGGCCAGAGGATCAGTATTTAGTAGAGGAATTTAAAGGGAAACAAGGCCGGGTAGAGAGGATACATTTTGGGGGCGGAGAGCCTTTAATTTCAAAACAGATGACGGCACTTTTACAAGAATGCGTTAAGAGTGGCTCTGCCAAAAATATAACACTTTCCTACAACACAAACATAACCGTACTTCCGAAGGATGTTCTTCATTTGTGGAAAGAATTTAAAGGAGTCAAGTTGTTGTGTAGTGTGGATGGCTTTAATGAAATAAACGAATACATTCGCTATCCCTCCAATTGGAGTCATGTTGATAAGAATTTACACTTCTTGGATGAAAACTTTAAAGAATTAGGGCTTGTTGAGGTGCTCCTGTCGACCACAGTTCAAATCTATAATGTTTTGAACCTCAAAGAATTATACGATTATGTCAGGGGGTTTAAAAATATTACACCAGCGTTAAATTTGATTAACTTACATTTTCCAGTTTACTTAAGCACTCAAGTGCTCCCTCTCGCAGCTAAAAAAATTGCAACAGGCAGACTGATTAAAATTGCAAAGAATTTAGAAAATGCATTATTGCCGGAGCAGCAATACTTACTTGATAATATTTATCAGATTATTAACTTTATGAATGAACGTGATTTATCAAAAAAACTTGCTGAATTTAAAAAAACTAACAAAAAATTTGACGAGTTAAAAAATGCGAAACTATCAACGTCACTTCCGGAGTTAAACGAATTACTCATTTCACATTACTTGGATCATGTTGATGTCTAGTCTATCAAGGAAGCTATTTTCTAAGATCCCTTTCAAGCTCAGTACTTACTCAAAGCTCAATTATCAATTTTTTGTCCTTTCAATTAAAATTGCCACTCTCGCACTATTTTTTTTTTTTTTGAGCTTCCTCTTTAGTTACAATGATTTTTTTGAGAATGGGGTTTATATAAACTATACGAGATCAATTGTCAGTGATCTTGACTTTAACATTTTAAATCAATTTTCTCATCCTGCTGATCTTTGGATGATAACAAAAAATTATCATCACCCAGATTTTCATTTTAAAACTATTTCATCATTGTTGTTTTTGCCCGAGGTTCTCTTCCAGAAAATATTTTATCTAAGTAGTGAGTGGAGAATTTATTATTACAATTTGATTGGGGCATTCTTATTTATCTTTAGTGCTTATAAAATAACAAGCTGCCTAAGTGAGACATTTAATTTTTCAGACAAACGTATTCGAAATGTAATGTGGTTGTATTTTGCTTGCACCGGTGGTTGGTTGATTTTTTTCCACTATCCACTGTCGGTGGATATCATAAATATTTTTTTTTACACTTTAGTTTTTGAGAGATTTGTTGGAAAGCAAAGGCTGGAATATAATTTTTGGTACTCGGTAGCTTTTCCTTGTGTTTTCTTTATTAAGACCGAAATGCTCATTGTTTCATTCTTTTATTTTTCCTTGAATTGGTATTCCGATAGATTGACTAAGAAAAACATCGTGGAAAGTCTTTCCTTTGGTCTATATTTCTTACTCTTTTCAATCATTCGATATAGCCAAATTGGCAGCTGGGACTTGTTTCCCATGTCATCCATTGTCTCAATGGATGTGTTATTTTTACTGGGGTGGGAAAAACTATTTAGCTTAGATGGGCTCTTGTTTTATTCACCATTTTATTTATTGTTCCCAATTCTTTTCCTGCATTCCCTCAGAGAAAAAAGGAATTTAAATTGGCGTAATTTAATTTTTATGTCAGGACCCATGATTTGGATTTCACTCTCTCTGCTAGCATGCCCCTTGAGAGTCATTAATCTCTTTTTTGATAGGCACCTGGTTTTGTTTGCCGTTGCATTTATCTATCTGGGACTAAGTAATTATGAAATTCTCAAAAAAAATTCTTTAAAGGTGGGAGGGGTAATTGTCTGGGGTCTTTGCACAAAGCTATACTATTTTTTATCTGATCGCGGAGCAAGCGATTGGGGAGCCCTTCAAAGAGTAGATTTCTATAAATATCATCATCGCATAAACATCCTGGTGAATTTTATCTCTCAACATATTGATTTTATTTTTCTTGGATTTTTTTTTATTTTTGTTATCACGTGGATATTTTTGCGTTTTAAAAATTATCTAGTCTATGTCATAGCAATGGTTTTTATCTTTAGTTCCTCGCTAACCTTTTTGGTAAGTCAAAAGGCCATAAATCATGACAAGAGAGAAAATAGAGTTATTTGCGAGGGGGAGTCCTGCTTCCTAGATGACTTTGTGGACGTTTACTCAAACGCCATTAGGCAATATCGAGCCATCAATGATTACGAGAGCATAAAAATAATTCAAAATGATTTTAATATGAAATATAAAAAAATCACTCGAGGCCTAAAATTACCCAACAAGTACTTCGAAAAATGTTTTACGAGCGGTGTAAGATCTTCCTTCTGGAGAATTAAAAAGCTCTACGATCCAAAAAGTTACACAGATGAGGAGCGAGATCAAAATTGTTTTCATGATGAAGTATTTGATTTTTCTCGTTGATTGTTGATCATTGTTATTTTAAAGTTAACACATGACAAAAAACATTCTCTCAGTCGTTGTTCCATGCAGAAATGAAGAAGCAAATTTAAAAAAATTTTTAGAAAATTTAATTTTAGAATTAGATAAAAATTTTTTAAATTCTTATGAAGTCATAGTCGTAGATAACCAATCATCAGACAATAGTTTTGAAATTTCTAAAGCGCTCGAGCAAGTAATCACAATTAAGGAACTTGAAATAGGTTATGGATCCGCACTCAGCGCTGGAATAAGAATTGCTAGGGGAGAATATGTGGTTGTTATTGATGCGGATTTCACCTATCTTCCATCAGACATCTTTAAGATGTATAATGAGTTAAAGGCGAAAGATTTGGATTTGGTATACGGAAATAGAATTGAAGGAAATATAGAAAGTGGAGCCATGCCAGTTCTCCATGAGCTATTTGGTACTCCATTCTTAAATTTCATATTCAACTTTCTTTTTTCTAGTAAAATAAAAGATATAAATTCAGGTTTGAGAATTTTTAAGCGAGATGTGTTTAATAAGCAAAAGTTTAACGAAAAAGGGATGTCTTTTGCTTCAGAGTTTTTCATTAAGTTTGTTCAAAGTAATTTTAAAATTGGAGACGTACCAATTACATACCAAAAAAGTCCAAATTTTCGTAAATCTAACTTGAAGACTTTTCAGGACGGTTTCGCTCACCTGAAAATTATATTGATGTCAAAACTTTACAAGTTTAGGAGCTGAAGTGAAAATTGTGGGTAAATATAAAATTTTACTTTTACGATTAGTTAGCCTCAAAAAAATTCGAGAGCATGTTCGATCAGCGAGATATCCGTATAATTTATTCTTCTTAAAAGCTTACCTGGAAAGGCAAAGTGAATTTGAGTTGGTTTTAATTGACGAGATGGTTGGTGATAATCTCGACCTCGATTCTTTGGGTGACTTTGATTTAGTCATCATTCACCTTAATACTCCTGATAAAAAAAGATTTTCAGAACTTAGATTATTGTTAGATCCACATAAAACGATAATCACTGGCCAGGCGCCGACTGGAGAACCTCACCTTTTCAATGACTTTGTCACTTTCAAAGAAGACTATGAACGAGAAGTTACAAGCTACATAGTCAGAAGATTTTTAGGTCAAGATACTCCAAAGGGAGAGTCAAAAGATGCTATTCCATTACTAGACCTAGATAGAGAAACCTTAGATAAATATAATACCTTATTTCCAATTCCAATAAATTCAAAAATAGCCTGGGGGCAGCTACTGACAAGTCGAGGATGCCCTCATCATTGCTCATTTTGTACAAATGATATCAGGGAGAGTTACGGCAATCGGATGATATTTTTTCCAGTAAAATTTGTCATTGAACAAATCAGACTCCATTTAAAAAATGGTGCCAACGCAATCTATTTCTCCGATGATGATTTTACAGTTTCTAGAAAAAATGTCGCCTCAATTTGCAACGAATTAATCGATAAAAATATAAGTGCACCGTGGACGGCTCATGCGAGAGTCGATGAAGTTGACCTTGAGCTCTTGGGTTTGATGAAAAAAAGTGGCTGCTCACTGCTGCGCTTTGGTGTCGAATCGGGGGATTTGTCAATTTTAACAGAGCTTAAGAAAACTCAACATCCTGATAGGTGGTTTAAGGAAGCTCAAGAAGCTTTTGCTAATTGTAAGAAGTTAAAAATACCAACAGTAGGTCTTTTTATCATAGGTAATCCCGAAGAGAGTCATGGTCAAATTTGGAAGACAATTTTTCTTTGTCTGAAGTTAAAGCCGACTTTGATTCAAGTTCATTTCTTTACCCCTTATCCAGAAACCAAATATGCTAAAGCTGCAACCACATATAGTGACCAATACCATTATTCGGCCAGTGTGGATAATCCATCTAAAATATCCAAATGGGGATTGGTTTTTTACAGATGTATTTTTTATGCTTTGTTCATGATGCGGATTGACTTTTGGATACAGAATTTAACTTATTATAAGATGTTTTACTTCAAAAATCGAAAGAATGCTTTCAAATTACTTTCTAGTTTACCGCTCACTAAAGTCTTTTTTCTGAAATTTAAACTTGAGAATGCATAGATGATTGAGTACGAATTTTACTTAAAAATTTTCGCTTCTGTTTGGGCAATGTCTGTCATCTTTGTACCAATTTATTATTACCTAGAAATAAAGTTACCTCTTAAGGCTGATCTAGCAAAACGTTCAGTGAAAAGTATATCGAGGGACATATCGTGGGAGATATTGGCCAGTGCTTCTGACTATGTCGTCTATCCTGCCAGAGCATTGCTCTATGGATTTCTTTGGTCCTTCTATTGGGATTTTTTTGTCCCTCGGATTTCGCATTGGAAAATACTCTCTGGATACCTTGAGAAAATATCACTACCCGTCATTAATGTACAAAACTTCTTGATTCAATTTGTGATTGTATTTCTTCTACGAGATTTACTCATCTATTTTATTCATAGGCGATTTCACCGTGGAAAAATGTGGGGCTTTCATATACTTCACCACTCCTCATCGCGCATGGATATTTTTATAAATTTCAGGAATCATTTTTTAGATGCCTTTTTGAGTAATCAAATTATTGATATTGTAATGATTATGTTCAAGGTAGATCCCATGATTGCATTAGTCATCCAAGTGATCTCATGTCATTCAAATTTTATCATCCATGCTAATATAAAATTGCCTAACTTTTTAGGAATGAATAAATTATTTAACTCACCTCTGGCACACCACTGGCATCACTCTGACGAGCAAATTTACAAAGGTGGTCAAAATTTTGGAGGAGTGTTAATCATATGGGATAAAATGTTTGGAACATTTTACATTGATCCCGAGGGACAGCCACCAGTCATTTATGGAATCAAAGATCAAATGTATCCAAAAACATTCATGGAGCAATTGATATACCCCTTTGTGTACCTGAAGAGCAAGTTGTCATGGGGATAATTTCTATGCCATAATGGTTCATTGATTGAAAATAAATATGAATAAAACAAACATCGACCAAATACAAAAGGTATATATATCCAGCAATGGCTGTGATAGGCGATTGCTAGATTCACAAAAAGTTTCTGATTTTTTTCAAAATGAGAAGCACTTAATTGTCAAAAATCCCTCTGAAGCAGACTACATATTCATTAATACATGCGCGATGTCTCAAACAGCGGAAGACACATCTGTCAATTTGATTAAAAGGCATATGGGTTACAAAGGTAAAATAGTGGTCCACGGATGCTTGCCACAAATTGCTCCCGCACGCATTGGTAATGAATTTTTCAATAAAGAAATAATAAAAATAGATGCGAAGGATTTAGATAAAAGAATGGATGAAATGTTTCCAGGGGCAAACCAGAAATTTTCTCAGACCCCAGATCCCATTGTGCTAGCGAAGGATCAAAATTTTTTATCAAAAGTTATAAATAAGATTAAGTTTAATAAAATGTTTTACCTAACTTGCTTAGCTGCTTTTAAATTTAAGATTAAGAATTTCAATCAGCCACTTCATCCGAGAATTAAAAAAGGTGCTTATTTGCAGATAGGTAGTGGGTGTTCAGATAATTGCACTTATTGTGCCATTCCTCGAGCAATTGGACCGATGAAAAGTAAGACCATGGATCAGGTGTTGCGTGAGTATGCTAGAATCCTTGAAAAGGGTGAGTCGTCTTTTGTTTTTACCTCTGATAATTTGGGATTATATGGTTTAGAGATTGGTACAAATTTAATGAATCTGTTTGATGAAATGGCCAAGATCGATGCTCACTATCGAAAAGTTTTTTGGACAATTAATGAATTACATCCAAAGTGGCTTATTCGCTTTTGTGATCAGCTTGTGAGGCATGTTGAGCTGGGTAAAATTAGAGAGCTTTGTGTACCCATTCAATCAGGTAACGATAGAATTCTTGAGCTAATGAAGAGGAATAATAAAGCTCACTTGGCTACTGACTCATTGCTTAAAATCAGGAACGCTAGCTCAAGCTTAAGATTAACAACAGATGTGATCATTGGCTTTCCTACGGAAACAGATGATGAGTTTCTCGACACAGTAAAAATGATTGTTAAGGTTCGCTTTAATCAAGTTATGTTTTTTTCTTTCGGTAAGCGGGAGGGAACAGAGGCAGCGAAATACAATTTAGATGAGAACGAAAATAAAGAAAATATCATCAGGCGGTTTAAAATGGCCATGAAGCTATTAGATCAAGAAAAAATAAGTTATACTTTTCAATAATGAGAAATGAAAAAGTTTTAGTAGTGACAACGACTGAGGGCTGTGCGACAAACTTGATGGAAAATGCAAGTTATCGCAAAATCCTAAAATTGAGCGGTGCGGATAATGTATTAACTACAGACGACGCGGATGTTATTGTCGTTAATACTTGTGCCTATACGACCACTCAAGAAGAGAAATCTTTAGAAATCATTCAAAGTTATCAAGAGCAATTTCCCAATAAAAAAATTGTTGTTGGTGGATGCTTAACAAAGATAAATTCAAAAAAATTAAGTGATGTTTATATAGGTAAAACTTTTGCTCCTGGAGACATTGAGCAATTTAAGGATTCACTAGATCTAAAAAATAATTTATCCAAGGAAGATTTAGAGTCTCATTTTTTTGATAAGAGTGATTTTATAGATTTAAGCTTTAAGCATAAAATTGTTTTAAAAATCAGACCAATTTTCTATAAAATTGAAAAAATATTTAATAAAAAATTTCAACCAATCCACAATGTTTTACAGACAGCAATCGTCAATGAAGAATATTATGGTATTTCTGTTTCTCAGGGTTGTGCAGGTTACTGTACTTTTTGCTCCATTAAGGTAGCTAAGGGACATATTAAAAGTAAACCTCTTGTGCAGGTCATGCATGAGTTTCAACAAGGTCTCAGTGTTGGGCATGATAAATTATGGCTTCTCGGGGATGATATCGGATGCTACGGAATTGATATTAATTCTGATTTTAATACATTGTTAGAAAAAATATTGGATATTCCAAAAAAATTCGAGCTGGTCATAAATTATTTTGAACCATTTTTTTTCTTAAAACAATTTGATAAGATGATCGTGTTATTATCTGATAAGCGTGTTATTCATATTAATTTTCCAATTCAATCAGGAAGTCATAGGATTGTTCAAAAGATGGGGAGAGAATATGATCCCGATGAGGTACTCCGTAGAATAAATATCCTCAAAAAAGTAAATCCAAGCTTAGTTGTAAAAACAAATATAATTATTGGTTTTCCTACAGAGACTTTTTCAGATTTCATGAAGTCAGTTAAATCTGTTTTTTATTTTGATGCTATATTAGCATTGAAGTTCACGCCAAGACACGGAACCAGGGCAGATAAAATGGAAAACCAAATTCGTGAGTTTGTTAAAGAACTTAGAATGTTGATCATTAATAGTGCAATCTTTTTGAGACATTCATATATCTTTTTAAGATCTTTCGTCTAATTATTTTGCATTTTTGCTTAAAATAATTTCTTCAGTTTCCCTAATCGGTAAAAATTTATAATTTAATTTTTCACTCAGCTTGATCGCTTCATTTTGCTTTTCAAGTGCCAATTGAAGTTCTTTATTTAAAATGGAATCATCGTATCCTTTTTTAAAATTTTTCATCCAATATTTATTTTGAGTCTTTCTCCAACCGCTCCAATATTCAGAATGTATCATGCTATACAATGTCGTTAATATGGCAGGATTTCCATAATAAATTCCCATGATTATTCGCGATGGAACAATTTTAAAAAATGCTAGAGGAGCTGAACTAAAAGAAAGCCAGGCTTGTTTACTTCCAAAGTATAGGTAAGAAAAAAAAAGTGAAAAGTAAAAAAAAGAAGGACTGTAATTTTTATTAGGGAGGCCCCCTAATGATTGATATGAATATTTATTTATATTTTCTTCACGGTTCGTAAGTACCACTTTTTTCGCCATCGGTGTACCGGGAATTGGAGAATAAGAAAGAACAAATTTAGTTTGCGTCAGTTGATTGTCAGCAAATTTAATGGTATTCCAAATGGCTTTTTTAGTATCA
>JAYSPR010000092.1:0-4627 GCA_043721975.1 Bacteriovoracaceae bacterium | reverse complement strand
CTCTAAAAATAGTCTTTTAGAAAAAGATGCTTTTATGACTAAAAGCTGTGCCAAAACTAGTGAAAGAATGAGTAAGCTCAGTTTCGATAAAAACGAAATTTGGGAAAACTTACGATGTAAGAGAATTGCCGGATTACCTCCTAGTTTTTTTGAGTCACCTCCGCTCATTCACGATAGCGGCATTAGTTATGCTTACTTGGCATTCCTTTCGGGGAATGAACCATTTACGACAATCGAGTGGATTAAAGGCAATTTAAATTTTTTTCATGTTTCAGAATTAGTTTTCTTGCCAAAGGAAAGTCTTGAGCGAAATTTTATTCTTTTATCCAAATTAGACAAGCTGGATTATGAAGAAATTGTAAAAGGAAAAAAAACGATTCTTTCAAGCGAGTACTACTTGGTGAGAGTCGATAATGATCCCGATATAAAATTTGATATTTATGCGTCGTCACAATTCGAAAATTTTTTAAAGAATAAATCTTTTTGGGTCAAGTCTTCTGATCTTGGATCCCCATGTTTTTACCGTGAGGGAAGTTTGTGTTGGGAAAAAGATTCACACACAATCTTGGAGCTTTTTAGACAGTCTTCATTAATTATTTTTCTAGTTTCTATGTTAGTTTTATTTTTTGTCTTACTCATACTTTTTCAAAAAATGAAGGTTCAAAAATACGAAGATGAAAGGAAAAAACATGCCCTTCGTGTTTTGACCCATGAACTTAGAACTCCAGTAGCGAATTTGCTATTGCAAGTTGAAGGAATCAATAAACAATCGGACATCCTTCCTCCTTTAGTCTTAGAAGAGTTTTTAAAAATGGAAAGTGAAGTCTATCGTTTAAAAAGACTGGCCGAAAAAAGTTCAAGCTATCTTCAAACCCATGAGGGACGAGCACTGATCTCACTGACATATCAAAAAATATTGTCTGTGAATCAATTAATCTTAGAAATGTTACAAAGTTATGAAGGATCTGATCTTAAATTTATTCCAGGGCATATTGATACGGATTTTTTACTAGATCCTTACTGGCTCAATATCTGTCTTAAAAACTTAATTGAAAATGCCTTTATTCATGGGGAAGGACCTGTTGAAGTGAGTCTGAAAGTTGAAAGAGATGACTTGCTCATAAGTGTGACAGATCAAGGAAAGCTAGAGCATAAAACATTGAGCGAATTATTTAGTTCAGATCGAACTGGAAAAAATAATCAAGGATTGGGACTAGGTTTAAGTATAGTGCAAAAGATTGTGACAGAAATGGATGGCAAGCTGAGTTTTAGTACAGGACCCACGACTTTTTCTATTAGGATTAGGAACAAAAAATGAAACAAATACTTATTATTGAAGATGATGAAAACTTAGGGCAATCCATTAAGAAAATTATAGAGCAGGAAGGAATGAAAGCTCACTTGGCGAGCACCTTACTTGAAGCCAGGTCACTTCTTGTGAATCCTATTGATGTATTTGTTCTCGATTGGATGCTTCCCGATGGGCAAGGGATAGATTTTTTAAAAGAAATACGTGCAAAAAATATTTTCACTCCAGTGATAATGCTTACGGCCCGAGCAGATTTAATTGATAAAGTCTTGGGACTTGAATCGGGAGCTAATGACTACTTAACCAAACCTTTTGAATCAAGAGAATTGGTTGCAAGAATTAGAGTTCAATTTAGACAAAGCCAGGGTGTGAATGACAAAGAAAAAAGTGAGATGATTGTTCTTGGAAAATTGTCCATTAATACCAGAGAAAGGGAAGCGATTTTTGATAATAAGAAACTTACTTTGACCAAGATGGAGTATGAGTTATTAAAAATTTTAGCTGAAAATCCCAAGCAAACTTTTTCAAGAGAAAACTTACTTGATAAAGTTTGGGGATATGAAAATTTTCCAACGACTAGAACGGTGGATACTCATGTTTTGCAGTTAAGACAAAAAACCTCCGATGACATTATTGAAACGGTGAGAGGCCTAGGCTATCGCCTGGCCGATTTAAATGTCAGGGAAAATTGACAAAGAACTTACAGTGATATGACTTAATTTTTTTTTCCGATGTTACGATTCGTTATGTGTGAGAAGCACAAAAAAATCAACTCAAGGAAAAAGACATGAAATTAACTCAACTGACCCTTCTTCTTCTCGGTTCTCTCATTTTTACGAGCTGTACTAGCAATGAAAAAATGAAAGAGCAGATTTCAGAAATTTTAAAAAATGACCCTAAAATTTTAACTGCTGCCATTGAAAAGCATCCGGCCGAATTTATTGAAGCTTTGCAAAAAGCAGCTAAAATAGCACAAGAAGAACTGGGAAAAAAGAGAGAGCAAGAAGAAAAACAAAAACTCGAAGAGTCATTTGATAAGCCACTGACGGCAGATATCAGAAAAGATGAATCTATCCGAGGCCCTAAAGATGCACCGATTACATTAGTTGAGTATTCTGATTTTGAGTGTCCATTTTGCTCACGAGGTTTTGAAACCGTTCAAACTCTACTAAAAAAGTATGAAGGAAAAATTAGATTCGTGTATAAACATCTTCCATTAAGTTTTCATGAACAGGCCATGATTTCGGCCCAGTATTATGAGGCCATTAGGCTTCAAAACGAAAAGAAGGCTTTTGCTTTTCATGATTTGATTTTTAAGAACCAAGCTAAATTAAAAAATGGTGTGGGTTTCTTAGATGCGACGGCCAAAGAAGTCGGAGCAGATATGAATAAATTAAAGAAAGATTTAAATTCGGCAGCAGTTACTGCAAGAATTGAAGCTGATGTGAAAGAAGCTGGAAGTTTTGGAATGCAAGGAACACCAGGTTTCTTACTAAATGGAATTCCAGTCAAGGGAGCCTATCCGACTGAGTATTTTGTGGGCCTAATTGAGGAGTTACAAAAGAAAGGAAAACTAAAAATATAGGTTAATATAAAAGGCATTCCAAAAGAATTTTTGGAATGCCTTTTTCCTCGGAAAAATGTAGACTAGATTCTCCTTTAAGAAGAATTAGGAGACTACAAAATGAACTTAAGAAGATTACTCGACGAACTCAAGCTAGATGTATTCAATTGTCATTTTGTTGATGTGAGAATTGAAAGAACCAAAAGTAGTGGCTATCTTTTTTTAAATGGAGAGTTAGTTGCAGCTAATGAAAAACCAGTCTTGGGTGCTTTTATTAGGATTCATCATCACGGTTCTTGGTTTTATTCTTCAACGACAGAAGTTCAAGACCTAAAAGGTGAAATAGAGAAGCTGGTTTTAATCGCTTCTAAAAATGCTCAATCGTCACAAAGTTTTGCTCTTCCGGCCAATAATGGAGCCCACCACTTAATTAAACATGCCAATGAAGCTTTTTCTCTCATACCACTAAAAACAAAAGTCACATGGGGTGAAAAGTATTTATCTCTCATTAAAAAAATAGAAAATCTCACAGAGTCAAGAATCAGATACACTGATTTATATAAAGAAAAATTTTATAAATCTTCTGTTGGAACTGAATTTTCCTATGACTTTAATCAAGCGGGTTTTGCTTTTTCAGCTACTTTAAAAAAAGGTGAAGACCTCTTTGATGATGGCTACCGTAAATACGGAACAAAATCTTCAGACTTTCAAAACTTAGAGCAAGAAATTCTTGATTATTTCACAGAAGCTCAAAGATTCCTAACGGCTAAAGACGTGACACCTGGTAAATATAAAGTTGTCTTGTCTCCAGAAATTACTGGAGTCTTCACCCATGAGTCTTTCGGTCATAAGTCGGAAGCAGATTTTATGATGGGGGATCCAGAGGCCACTAAAGAATGGAAACTGGGAAGTAAAATTGGATCTGATTGTCTTTCAATCGTTGATACAGGTGTGCATGAAAACACCTCTGGTTATTGCCCAATTGATGATGAAGGAACATTGGCCCAAAAAACTTATTTAATTAAGGATGGTATTTTAACCGGACGATTGCATTCTAATCATACCGCCGACGTCTTAGAAGAAAAAGCAACAGGTAATGCTCGTGCAATGAACTTTGAGTTTGAACCAATTGTCAGAATGACATCGACTTATATTGAAGGTGGTAAAACATCATTTAGTGATTTGTTAAAACAGGCCGAAGGGGGAATTTATTTTTATAATTTTAAGCATGGATCAGGTGGGAGTACTTTTACAATCGCTCCTGTAAGGGCCTATAGAATTAAAGATGGAAAATTAGCAGAACCTGTTCGCGTCTCAGTGCTATCGGGATCGGTCTTTGAAACTCTTAAGAAAATTGAAGCTTGTGGAGAGGATTTTCATTTAGAAAATTCAGCTTTCGGGGGATGTGGTAAAGGTGAGCAGTCACCACTACCAGTTGCCGATGGCGGACCTTCTATTTTAGTCAATGGAATGCAGATTAGTTAATTATAAAAATGAAGGAAAAAGTATGAAATTTGATATTTACACTATAACAGAAGAATCATTGTCAGTTGAAGTTGTTGCCAACCGAGTGAACTCATCACGTAATAAAAACATCACGAAAAAAGGTTTGAGAATTTTCGAAGATCAAAAAATCTTTTCATCTTCATATGTCGGAAAGATTAGCGATGAAGAATTGATTAAAAAAGGCCTTGATTCAAAGTCTGTAGGGATTCCTTATGGTTTTTCTGTTCCAGAATTTCACTCTCTTCAAA
>JAYSPR010000091.1:0-2614 GCA_043721975.1 Bacteriovoracaceae bacterium | reverse complement strand
CCCTACAAGTGCTATCATTACAGATGCCATCTTACTTGTATAAGTAAAAACCATAGGACGGAAGGCCAGGAGATGCAGCAAAGGTAATATTAATAGAATAATAACAATCTGACCAAATTCAACTCCAAGATTAAATCCAATTAAAGCTGAAATTAATTTTCCACCAGTTAATTGCAAATCTCGCAGAGCAGTTGCAAAACCAAAGCCATGAACAACTCCAAAAATTGCAGCAACAATCCATCGATGTAAAGAATTCTTTAAAACAAGTGCCTCTATAGACACATATACAATCGAGAGAGCAATCATTGGCTCGATAACATATCCAGGAATTGTTACTAGATTAAAACCGGCCATAACTAAAGATATCGAATGTCCGAGCGTAAACCCCGAAACAATTTTGATGGTGCTCTTTAATCCCCCGCCTAGAAGAATTAGGGCCAGGACAAAAAGAATATGATCTATTCCCTCTGGAATTTTGTTATGCCACTGCTCTAGTGTAACTCCGATATGCTCAACACCCATAACGATAAAACTTAAAAATGTCTTCTGTTCGCTGGCATTAATTATATAGGAAGAACTTGCACGATTTATTAAAAAGGTTGATTCATTTTTATCTGTAATGAGACGACCCACGATTTGATAATCAACGGGGAAATTATCAAAAGAAACAACACTAACATTTAAATTACTTTTTGATAATGAACATATGCCTTTACCTGATAAGCGTAATTTATTTGGAGCAATAACTTCAGACTTCATATTAATCCACTTACATTGATTTAAAGATATTAACTTACTCAAATCTAAATTATTCTTCAGTGCCGATGGATTTACATCTAGATTCATATTGAGAATTTTTTCCTCAGGAGAATAACTTATTTCCAAATATCCCATATCCAAGGCATGTGCCGATACCTTTAAAGAAATCAGCAAGAAAAACATTGTGGCAATAATTCTCACGTCTGACTCACTTAAATTTTTGAATAATTTTTATAAACTTCTGACAGCGACTTGTTTTTTAGAGTCACTTCAATACTGGAGGCGAGAGAAAGAATTTCTTCGTTGTAAATATTTTTTGCAAGCATTTCACTGACAACTTGCCGGGCTTCAATCGGATGATTATTTCTTAAATAAGATTCAGCAAGTAGAGTTAAAGTTTCAGGATTCCTTCTCAAGACACTTTCTTTTTGTGCCAAAAATAATGCTTCAGCATTATCTTGTTTAGATCCTTTTAAAAGTAATATTTTTGTAAGTTCATTTAAATGGGATGACTTTTTATTAGTCACCTCACTTCTTACAAGTTCTTCTGTTTGGCTCAATAACTCTATTCCCACTACCTTTTCTCCGTTAAGTAGACGAACTCTTGCTTCTTTAAAAAGAAATGATAGTTGGCTGGAAATTTTGTAGGCATCTTTATAATATTCGATCGCTTCTTTATACAAGTGTTCCTTTTCATAAAGTTCTCCTAGCTGATCAAGTGCGAGTGACGATTGCAGGTCAATTCTTAGTGACTCATTCAGAAGAATTCGAGCTTCCTTGATTTTATCAACTCCACTCATAAATCGTGCGAATATAACACGTGCATATGCGGCTTCTTCAGGATTTTCACTTTCATCCAAGGCCAAGGCATGTTCAAAATTCCACAAAGCTTCACTCTTTCTATTTTGAAGCTCAAGAAGTGTTGCCTTTAGAATAAACGCATTTTGATCTGGCGTGACTGCGATAAGCTCATCGACAATTCTTTGTCCTTCAATAAGATTTCCAAGAGCAAGGTTACATTTTACTATAATACTTAATGCTTTAGGATAGTGGGCCTTCTGCTTAAGTATTATGTCGGCCATATCGATGGCCTCTTTAAACTGATGCCTTGATTGATAAAGATCTGCAAGCACAAGGCGTGACTGAAGATTATAGAATGGCATTTCTTTTATTGACTCCAAAGCAAGATTCTCTGCCTTCTCATAATACTCTTCTACTCCACTGGCTTTAGCAGATTTAAGATAGAGTCCTGCAAGAATTCCCATGTCTTGATATCCTGTCGAGTTTCTTTCCAGACGTTTTTTATAGAAACTAATGGTCTGAGACAACTCAACTTGATCATGCTTTTTGTTCACTGCTTGAAATTGATATTTATAAGGAATTTCATGTTTTAAAAAAAAGAACCCTGGTGTTGCCACCAGGGTTAGAGTCAAGAACAAATAAAGTGATTTTAACTTCATCATTTCCTCTCATTTGCTTAATTAGGTTTTGCAAGAAATGGAAAACTAGCAGGTCCTTTTCTTGTGGATTGTTGATAAAGAAATTTATGACCTTGATTTATATTTCCTGGCGTACCTGCATACGATACGTTATCTTTTACAGCTGCTCCAGTTGCATCAGCTGCGACTAAAAAGCTCAATGTGACATCCATAACATCGTCTTCCAATTTTCTTCCACCAGTAAGCATTCCGCGATCACCGCTGACATCGGCATTATAAGCAGTTGTCCCCACTGCAATAACTAGTCGGCTATCAACTCTCATAACGTCCGGTAAAAATGCTGTGGCAACCTGACTTACCGTTGTATCAGTTTTTCCATCGAGCATATCAAAAGCAACAATTGAATTTGCTGCTTC
>JAYSPR010000090.1:0-3506 GCA_043721975.1 Bacteriovoracaceae bacterium | reverse complement strand
AGCAACTTTTAGATATAATTTTTCAGCTGATTCTAGTTCTTTATCATTTTGAAGACGGAAAAGTTCTCCAACTGCCACAATTTTATCTTCAACATTCATCAAAGATTGCTCTTCAAAAATTGTTTTAGTAACCGCTTGCATAGCCGTCACGGCCATTCTCATTTGGTGATTGGCCCAAATACAAACTGAAACGTTCGCTTCTCTAAAAACATTAGTCGGTGTTGAATAATATTTTGTTGGAACAATAACAACCGGACAAGTTTTACTCCTTTCACCCCATTCTTTCATGAAAGCTAAAATTTCATCAGGCTTTGAAATTTTTGAGTGCATTAAAATTCCATTAGCACCTGCAAGTCTATAAGCATCTGCTCTTTTAACTGCTTCAGCGAGACCCCATCCAGCGATAAGAGCTTCAACTCTAGCAATGATATTAAAATCATCATCAAGTTTTGTATCTTGACCGGCTTTGATCTTTCCACAAAACTCATCAACGTCAGCTAGCGGCTGAGCATCTGTTCTAAGAAATGAATTGGTCTTAGGAAATATTTTATCTTCAATACAAACTCCAGCAACTCCACGTTGCTCAAGTTTCATAACAAGGCGCCTCATGTTGTTAAAATTTCCGTATCCTGTATCGCCATCAAGTAAAATAGGAATTTTTGTGGCATCACTCATGAACTCAACAACATCTAAAACTTGGGTCCAAGAGGCTTCGTTATTATCTCTTACTCCAAGAGAAGCTGAAATTGAAAGTCCCGATCCCCAAATTCCTTTAAAGCCTGCTTCTTCAGCAATTTTAGCCGAGATACCGTTATGAGCTTCCATTAAAAATTCAAGTTCATTTGACTGAAGCATTGATCTTAACTGAGTCGTCTTTTTTGTATTTTTCACATTGGTCATAGATACACTTCCTTATAAACATTAAAGGCCATAAATAAACTAAATAATATAATGAGAATGCCGGATGTACGGCTAAAATTTAAGAGTAAGTTAGCAGGAATTTTCTTTTGATATTTTTCTACCAGTTTTAAAAGAACAAAAAACCAAGCAGCAGATCCAATTGCAATCCCAAGAGATAAAGAAAAATAATTAAAGAAATTAAAATCAAAAACCTGCCACGATTTTATCACAGCGGCCAGTGCAGACATTGTAGCGATCAAGGTTGGGTTAGAGGTATAAATCAGTACACCAATAAAAAAGAAACTAGAAGCATTAGGAATTTTCTTAATGAGATTTTCATCTAGATCAAAAGTCTGCTTTTTAGTCAGGACTTCTTTAAGCCCAAAAATAAAGAGAAATAACACTCCAACAACTTTAAATGTCAGAGACATCTTGGGTGAAAATGTAAAAAGTGAAAGGCCAGTTAAGACCACCATGAAATAAGTGAAGTCCATTACAGAGCCACCAAGAGCGATGGAGAAAGCACTTCTAAAGTTGTGCTTAAAAAATGTATTTACGACCCACACATTGATGGGACCGACTGGTATGCACATTAAAAACCCAATAAATAATCCAATAATTAAAGCGGTCATACTTGCACACTCATATCTAGTTCATGATTAACTTTGTTTTGGTAAATGAGCATCGCAAGCATCCAAATATTCGCAAAAATAATCGCATAGAAAAAAAGAATCTCAGGCTTGCCGAATAAAAAAGCAATCACTAGAAAAAGAATATGCCAAGCTGGTCCAATCACACCCCAAAGTACAATGGCACGATAATTTTTTTCTACATATGACCTAGAGTCAAACTTATTAGGTTTAACTTCTTTACTGGCTTGAAGAGATGAAAAACCCAAGTATGTTTTGAGCATAAACATTCTCAATTTTGATCCGTGAGGATCTAATTTTGCCTGTCTGACTTTCTCTTTTAATTCTTCTATTTCTTTTTGAACAAATCCAGAATCGCCTCTGTCATGTGAAAGGTATTCCATCAAATAGTGATCATACATAATTGAGTGAAGCGCCTTACTCACTCCTGCAGCAATAACAAGGTACCAAGTTGGTATTGATCCCGTCATTGGGAAAACTTTTGTCACTCCAAAGCCGAGTGCAAAGTAACAAGCAATATTGGAAGTATAGTCGACAAGTCCATCGATGAAGCGTCCAAACTCTGATCCATTTTTTTTCATTCTCGCCTGCATTCCATCACAACAATCTAGTATAGCGAAAAGAAAAAAATAAAAAGCACCAAGGGCCATTTGACCTTGGTAAAAATAAAAAGCAGCAATAAATCCAGAGACAAAAGAAAAAAATGAATAATTGTTTGGCGTCAAAGGTAGTGAGTAAAGTGATTTGACTATAACAAAAGCAATCGGTCTAAAAAAATAGACATCCAAAAATTCTTCAGCATGAACATTTTTTAAAGAGCTTCTGTACTGTGCCAGCCAATTCACACTTTTTCTCCAAAGAGTTTTTGAGCGCGAGTGTAATCTTCGCGATTATCGATCTCTACCCATTTATTACTGGCCGACTGATGAATCGTCATTTCATGAGTAAATAAAAACTCGTTCATAACGTGTTCCCAATTTTTTGAAATATTTTTTGGATCTGATAAAAACTTATGACACTCGTTGAACATGTCATCTCGATAACTTTTAGAAAATTTCAAAATACCAATGGCCTCACCTGCAAAGTTGTATTTTGTACGCTCTTCTGCTGAGACGGCCCTTTTATCAATCGTCATACGAACAAAACCGTTATTATCAATCATTGTTTTAGCACATTCAATATCATCAATTGAGCTCTCGCCAACTAAGATTTGATTAGCACCCTGATCTTGAACAAATGATTTTAAAATAGCTGTTTCATAAATTAGATCAGCATCAAATAAAAGAAATTCATTTTGTACTTTCTCGAGTCCATAATAAAGTGAGTAAGTATTACCTTTCACTTTATAATCGTCGTTAATAGCAAAACTTAAATTAAAATCACTATTAAATTTTCCAAGATAGTCTTCAAGTACTTCTCGTTTATAACCTGTCACCACGACAACGTTTTTAATTCCAACAGCTGCCAAAGATGCAAAATGCCAATCCATCAAAGATTTTTCATTAATTTTAAGAAGACTTTTTGGATCAGTCGTCACATCAGCGATGCGAGAGCCATATCCAGCGGCTAATATTAAAGCAGTTAAACTAGACATAGTTTTGATCTCTTTTTTGCCCATAAACGATCCATAGTTCGTTTAAGAGGTTTATTATGTTCTTTTTTGTAATCGAAAATTGTGACTGCATTCATTGAGTCTGAAAAACATGTTCTTCCATGTAAGACTTGCGAGTCGTAAGTCAGAAGGATTTCTCCTGCTGAAAAAGTATGGCGGTATTGATTATCTGAATGCTCAAGAATCGAGTCCAATGTATCAATCGCGTAAACTTGCTCGTCGGTAAGAGGATTATTTGTTTTATTGTGTGCAGACTCCATATACGGACGAAGATGTCTAAACATCGGCTCGCCTTTTTTATTATATGTTAAAATAGGAGCTTCATAGTTGGCGTCAGCTACACC
>JAYSPR010000089.1:0-18147 GCA_043721975.1 Bacteriovoracaceae bacterium | reverse complement strand
TTGCATTCTTCACTTGGTTATATGAGTCCGAAAGAGTATGCTGAACAAAACCGTTATGCTGCTTAAAAGGGACTCCGTTAAAGTAGGTAAAGATCACACCTATGGTGAAGGAGGAGTCTTAAAAGATAAAATAGATCAAATGATAAAAGACAATTATCTTGATCAAGATTTTGAAAATTCGCTTGTTGAAATTGTGAATGAGGTTCAAAACCTAACAAGGAAAAAAATATTTAAAGACCCTAAAGATCACAAGTATATAAAAAATGGTAATTCGATTTTAACAAAAATATTTCAAGAAATTAGCAAGGCTAGAAAAACCATTGATATTGTAACCCCCTATTTTTGGATAACTGATGAAGAGATAAATATATTTTTAAAATGGTTAGCAGAAGACCCAGAAAGAAAAATACGAATAGCAAGTAATTCCATGTACACAAATGATTTACTACCTTCACAGGCACTTGTAGAAGTGTCTTATAATAAAATATTAGAAAAAATTAAGGGAACACCCTTTGAAAAGCAAATTGAATTGTATAATTTTGGAAAAATTGATCATGTGGCAGTAGGTGGAAAAGTTAATTATGGCTTTCTCCATGCAAAGGTTTATATGTTTGATGGTAAGCTAATGATTCTATCAACAAGTAACATTGACCCAATCTCTAGGCATATAAATTCAGAAATAGGTGCAGCTATAAAGTTTATTGATGCAGAATCAAAGAATGTTGAAAAAATGAGACAGTTTGTAACGAGTGTTATGGATCGTTCAACACTAAGAGGAAGTACCGAAGATGAAGAGTTACAAAAACATCCGGCCGGACGAACAAAACGCATACTGCTTAAGTTTGTTTCAGAAATAATTTTTAGACTAAATTTAGCACCGATATTATAAAGAGGATAGTTATGAAGATTGAAAAAAAGAAAATGAGATTATGTGTCCTGTCTATCCTGTTAAATGGATGTTCATCATTCAACGTGGGAGATATTGCAGAGGTAAAACTTAAAGAGACTAATTTTGAGTCGACTTTAAGAAGCCCGGCGAATGAAGGGCCAACTTGTCGAGAAATACTTCAAACCTTTTATTTAAAACAAGATGAAGAGCGAATTGTCGCTAGAATAAAAGCAACACGAGATGATTCACATAAATTCTTTAGATCTTTTCCTCCACTTTTTTATAAAATTTTAGCAGATTTAGATATTGATAGCTCTCTGGGAGAAATTATTAAGTTTAAGGGAGTTATTGGTGGAGATGTCCATATCGAAAACTTTGAAGTAAGAACTTTCAAGGGAAAGTTAAAGTTACTTATTAATGATTTTGATGATCTTTCCGAAGGGCCAATCTTCTATGATGTCGTTAGGTTGTTAACTTCTATTAAGCTTTCAGGAGTAGACGTTGATGATGATTTTGTAAAAGAATTTTTGGTACGCTATAAGGATGGTCTAAAGGCAAAGAAAGAAAACTTTTCAGAAGTTACAAAAAAATTCTTTAAAGACTCAAAGAAAGCAGACAGGCTAAGTTCAAATAAAGTCAATTTCAAGAAAAAGAAATTTATTCGCAGTAAAAAACGTGAGCCTAGTTTTGAAATGACAAAAGATGAAGTTGAATCATGGACAAAATTAATTAAAGACAAAGGTGAACTTCATGATCAATACAAATATGTAAAAGATAGTGGAGGATCAGGAGGGCTTGATCGTTATGAACTATTAATTGAACATGAAGGTGAGTTAATTTGGGTTGAAGCAAAAGATTGGGAAATTCCAGGTATTAATGCAGGGCTTGGAACGAAGGCGCCAAGTTATGAAAAAAGATTAGAATATGTGAGACAGTATGATCAACCTGATTTTGTATCTTATACGATTAAATATGACGGCAAGACATTTTTCTTACGAGAAGTAAGTGAAGCACATATTGGATTAGCAATAGATGGTTTATCAAAGAAAGAAAGAAAGTTAATGTTTTTAGATGAAGCGTATGCACTTGGCTCATTTCATAGAGCATTTGGTGCATCGGATGACTATGTAGAAGAGTTAAAAAAGGTTTCAGCGGGTCATGTAAATGACCAAATAACCAGAACTCACGAGCAGGTCGTGGATTATAATAAGAAAAAACTAAAAGAATAACACTAATCGAATTTAGAAATTCCTTTGTAAACCGTCTCATTATTTAAAAACACTTCGTATGTAATGGGACAGACTTTCGCCAGCATAAAACTTACACCACAATATTTAGTCATTGAAAGCTCACAGCTTTTAATGGCTTGTTCTGATGTCACTGTTCCAAATATTTTAAACACCAGGTGGATATTGGCAAAATATGATGGAGTTGTTTTTGTCATTTCGGCATTAGCCAAGATTTCTAAGTTGACTAGGTTGCCCTTATTTTTCTCTAAAATAGAAGCAATATCCATCCCTGCACATGCACTGATAGAGTTTAGTAGCATCTCTTTCGGTGAGGGCCCACGGTTTAAGCTTCCATTAGCAAAGGTCGTATCAAGTGGTGTTTCATGGCCTCGAACAAAACCAGTAAAACTTAATTTTGAATTCCATTTAACTAAAGCTTCCATAGAATGATCCTTTAAACTGAGCTCATGTGAGATAAAAAAATTGAAGCGGCATTGGCAGCGTTGAGATGAGCAACTTGGGGATCAATACTAATTTTAAGTATGGTATCCGATGAATCCAATAGATCAGCGTCAATGCCATGCCCCTCACTACCAATAATGAGCACATACTTTGGTGGGAAAATAAAATCCTTAAGAGTCACTGCGCGAGCAATGTTTGCAGTGGAAATAATCTGATATCCTAATTCTTTTAAAGTATAAATATCGTCTCTAATGTCTTTTGAATGGTGAGTTTTCATAGAAAAAATATTTCCCATGGAGACGCGAATGCAACGTCTTAAATAAGGAGAACAGGTTTTTTCATCAGTAATCAGTGAATTAATCTTAAAAGCAGCACTGGAGCGAACAATACTTCCGACATTTTCAGGAGAGCTTAATCCGTTAAGAAGGATAATTTTATCGTCTAGTCCATTTAAATGATTATCTTCAATCATTTCAGCTAAAAATAAAATTTCAAAGTGAATTTTAAATCCAGCAATACTTTCGAGAATGTTTTTATCAGCAATAAAAATATTCTCACCCTCAAGGGAATATTTTAATGCAAATGATTCTAAGGTAAGGATTTTATGAATCTTGCGGCCACTGGCCCTGAACTGTAAAAAGATCTTTTCAGTTTCTGCAATAAACAAGTTTCTTGAATTAAGAGCATGATCTCTAAATGTTATAAATTCTGCAATTCGACTATCATTAGGATCATGAATTCGAATCATAATTTTAAAACTTTTTTTAGGTATTTACCTGTAATAGATCGAGGATTTTTTGCAATTTCTTCAGGTGTTCCGATTGCAACAACTTCACCGCCACCGCTTCCACCTTCAGGGCCCAGGTCAATAACGTGATCGGCAGTTTTAATAACATCTAGATTGTGCTCAATGATTAAAAGGGTATGACCCTGCTCGACGAGCTTTTGAAGTGCTAGAAGTAAAATTTTTATATCTTGAAAATGTAGTCCAGTTGTAGGCTCATCAAGAACATACAAACAATGACCTTTCGTACGTTTTGATAATTCTCGAGAAAGTTTTAAGCGTTGGGCTTCTCCACCAGAAAGTGTCGTTGCTGGTTGACCAAGCTTCATGTAGCCCAAACCAACAGAATTAAGAGTTTCAAGAACTCTTGAAATTTTTGTATGATTTTTAAAAAATTCACACCCCTCTTCGATAGACATACCAAGGACTTCAGAAATATTTTTACCTTTGTATAGAACAGAAAGCGTTTCTACATTATAGCGCGTACCTTTGCATTCGGTGCAAGTGATATAAACATCTGGGAGAAAATGCATTTCAATTTTCTTGACACCATTTCCTTCACATTCTTCACAGCGACCACCCTTGACGTTAAAGCTAAAGCGTCCAATTTTATATCCCCGAATTTGAGACTCATTTGTTGAAGCAAAGATATCTCTAATATCATCAAATAAACCAGTGTAAGTCGCTGGATTAGAATGAGGTGTCCTTCCAATGGGAGATTGATCTAATTCAATAACGGTCTTAATTTCATCAACACCAGTAAGGGCATTGTAATTAGTTTTGGAATAAAGTGTTTTATGAGTATTCGTTAAATTGGTTTTAAGGGCCGGGACTAATATTTTATGGATAAGTGTTGATTTGCCAGAACCACTGACGCCAGAGACACAAACCAATCCACCAAGTGGAATTGTGACATCTAATTTTTTAATATTGTGTTCGGTTGCACCTGTAAGCTTTAAAAATTTCGTCGCTTTTTTTCTGGTTTTAGGAACAGGAATTCTGTCGATGCCAGACAAGAAGCGCGCCGTAAGTGATTTTTTATCAGCTAGAATTTTTTCCAAAGGACCATGGGAAACAATGAGTCCACCATGAATACCAGCACCAGGGCCCATATCAATAATGTAATCACTAGCATTCATTGTGTCTTCATCGTGTTCGACAACAAGAACTGTATTTCCAAGATCTCTTAAGGCCTTCAAGGTTTTTATTAATCTGTCATTATCACGTTGGTGCAAACCAATACTAGGCTCATCTAAGACGTAGAGAACGCCAGACAAGGCAGAGCCTATTTGAGTGGCAAGTCTAATTCTTTGTGATTCTCCGCCAGACAAAGTCACAGCACTACGATTTAAGGTTAGATAATTTAAACCAACGTCATTTAAAAATCGGAGTCTCGAAACGATCTCTTTCAAAAGCTTGTCGGCAATAATTTTTTTCTCACCTTCTAGTTTAATCGCAGTTAAGTAATTAAAGCACTCACCAATTGAAAGCGTACAAAGATCCATAATGTGTTTATTGCCAATGGTGGTAGAGAGAGCAATTTTATTAAGTCTTAGACCCGCACATGACGGACAAGTCTTAATGTTCATATATTTTTCTAATTCAATTCGTACTTTATCTGAACCCGATTCAAGATATTTTTTTTCTAACCAGGCAGACATTCCTGGAAAAGCTTTAGAGAACTCAAAGTGTGAGTTTTCTGAAGTAAAAGAATAACGGTAAACTTTATCAGAGCCGTTAAATAAAATATTCGTGAATTTTTTAGGCAATTTTTTAAACGGGCCATTAATATCAATCCCCTCTTCATCGGCAATTGTTTCAACCATTTTATAAAGAAATGAATTTCTTTTTGAAAGTGGAGTTATCGCACCTTCTAAAAGCGGAAGACTTTCATCAAAGACCATTAGGTCGATGTCGAAAATTTTAGTTTCACCTAGTCCGTTACAAACTTCACAAGCACCGATTGGCGAATTAAAAGAAAAGAGTCTTGGCTCTAGCTCGGGAAATATTTTTTTTCCATCAGTTGATTTATTGTGCTCAGAAAAACTTAGAATTTTTTTATCGTCTATTAAAATTTGAACGTTTCCTTCAGCCAACTTAAGTGCATATTCAACTGAATCAGCTAAGCGCTTTTCAATGTCATCTTTTAGAACGATACGATCGACAATAATATCTAGTTGGTAGGCTCCCTTTGGAGCTTTAACACCTTCATCGAGTTGGATCATTTCGCCATCAAGTCTTGCACGGGTAAACCCCATTGTTTGAAACTTACTTGAAAGCTCTTTGAATTTAATTTTTTCGTTATAAGGGATAGGTGCCAAAATTTGCAGCTTTGATTTTTCTGAGCATTTTAAAATTTCTTTTACAATTTGAGTTGGAGTGTATCTTCTAACTTCTAGACCTGTCTCAGGATCATAGAGTGTTCCAATTCTTGCGTATAAAACACGAAGGTAGTCATAAATTTCAGTTGTAGTCCCAACCGTTGATCGAGGATTTTTACTAGAAGTTTTTTGATCAATAGCAATGGCCGGACTGAGACCAGTTATAGATTCAACTTCTGGTGGTTGGTACTGCCCCAGAAATTGTCGAGCATAACTAGAAAGTGATTCTATGTAGCGACGTTGGCCTTCAACATAAATAGTATCAAAGGCCAATGAAGATTTTCCTGAGCCAGAGGGACCAGTAATAACCGTGAGAGTATTCTTAGGAATATTTATTGATACATCTTTGAGATTGTGAACGGCTGCTTTAACGACACTAATTTCGTTTATCGACATAATGAGAAACTCCAAATGCTTGCTTTAAAAGAAATAACATTCCAGAAATGTTGGCTTTGTTTTTACCATATAATTCAAAGGCGGTGCCATGGTCAACGCTTAGACGTAAGAATGGGAGACCCATTGTAATATTTAAACCTATAAGTCCGTGATGTGATTTAAATGGTGCGAGACCTTGATCATGATACATATAAACAAACAGTTGTTTGGAGTTAAGATTTTGGTGCATATGTAAAGTGTCACCAGAAAAAGGACCAGAAAAATGAACACCAGGAAATATTTTTTTTAGCTCAATAAGAGCGAGTGGTATGAGTCTATCCTCAAACCCCAAAAGACCATTTTCCCCAACATGTGGATTTATACCCGAAAGAATGACTTCTTCAAATTCATAAAAATATTTTTTAAAAAAATTAAGAGTTGTATTTATTTTGCTTTCAATGAGTTCTTGAGTAATTGTTTTTGATATATCTTTAATAGCGATATGATCTGTCACCAGCAAAACATTTTGAGAAAGTCCCTTGAATGTCATAGCAATATTTTTATTATTATAATACGATCTAAAAAACTCAGTATATCCAGCAAAGGCTTGTTCATTTAAAAACAACTGATCTTTAGAAGTCGGCAAGGTTACTAATATATCTGTAAGTTGGATTTGTTCTAGTGCCATTAAAAGCGTCGTAGTGGAAGCCGGTAATGTTTTATTAGTTGGAACAAACTCGATATGCAGGTCTTTTAAGATTATCTTGGGAAGGTTGAGATCTTTTAGGCTTGTTTCAAAGTGCTCTTTGTTAACAAATAATTTAATTAACTTTTTTTCTTCAAGAGGCAACATGAGAAACGACTTGAAAAAAATCTCAAGACCAATTCCTCTTTCATGTCCTTGAGTTACAAAAATCATTACAAACCCTTAGAGTGAAATCTTGATATAATGCTTATTTCGTTCGCGTTCAAACCAAACACTAGACTCTGCAATGATAGCTTTTTCAAATAATTGATCTTTAACCTTATCTTTTTGACTTGCATAAGCTTCAGTTTCAACGAGGTCTTTTTTAGCAAGAAAAAAAATGTGAAACTGTCCATTGATCGTAACAGGTGAAGTGACGGCTCCTTCATCTGTTTCTTTTAAGATATTTTTTAACTCAGAAGTTAAGCCTTCTTCTGTAATGTCATCGAGATTTGAAACATTTAATGTTGAATAAATTTCAGGAAGTATGCCGCTTGAACGGTATTGCTTTATAACATTTTCAAAGGTTCCTTTAGCCGGCTTATTGGTGACTTCTTTTGGGAAAGCATAATCGACCAGAGAGTATTTAAAGTTTAAACGATTGTCCTTAATATTATTTTTGTAATAAGTATTTTTCACATCTTGTTCAGAAATTGAGATCATTGGAGAGATTACACGGTTAACAAAATAGCTATTTTCAATCGCCTCTCTTAATGTTTCAAAATACTCATCAAATGAAGTCCCTTGCTGTTTAAGAAAACCCATCAAGGCTTTTCTGTCGACGCCGAGACGTTCTTGATTTGTTTTAATTTGAGCTTCAACTTGGTCATCAGTAATTGTGTAACCAAGTTCAGAAAGTTTTGTGCGCACTAAAAATTTATTAATTGAAATTTGAAGAATCTCTTGATTCGTAAATGTGTTTTTGTTGTAAATCATTGGAGCCACACTTTTTTTAATCGCTAAATTATTTGTGGTTCTGTTGATTTGAGAAAGGCTAATGATATTGTCATCGACGATAGCGACGATTTTATCGAGCAGTTTCGCTTCAGAATTAAAGGAATAAAAGACTACAATTGATAAAAAAAAGCGACTTGCGAATTTCATATATTACCCACTCTAAATGACGACTCTTCAGGCGTTCAAGAATAAGTTATATGATTTTACTACGCAAGTCGCAATAGTGAAAAATGGACTATTTTAAAAATTCTTTATTAATTTTTATTTGTGCAGTTTTACGTGCTTCAGCATGATAGTCATCGATGATCTTATCGCGCTTAAGATCATAGACAATTTTCTTATAAAGTGCAGGATCAACTTCCTTCCACTCTCTTACACCAATAACTTTAATGATGTGATAGCCAAATTGGGTGCGAATCGGTGAAGTAATAAATCCGTTAGCCTTTCCATTGATGGCCTTAAAATATTCAGGCGCATATTTAACAGCTGGAAGGTAGCCCATATCGCCAGCGGCTGGAGCCGTTGAACTTTGTGAATATTTGTTAGCTAATTCAGGCCAATCTTGAGGTCTTGCTTCAAGTTGCTTGTAAACTTCTAAAGATTTTTTCATGGCCTCTTCGGTTTCAGCTTTTTCTGGAGCTACGCGAATTCTAAATAAAATGTGAGCTGTGCGGTATTCTTTGTATTTCGAGTAATATTCTTGGGCTTCTTTATCAGTGACAACAATGCCAGCAAGTTTCTTTTCAAGGTCCTTTGAGATTTGAGCGTGGTATAGAACATCTTCCATTTTATATTTTACGATTGGATCATTTTGAAGATTTGTATCCTTGGCTTTTTTTACACCAATTTCACGGTTGATAATGTCGTACAAAACTTTTTCTTTCGTTACAATTTTATCTGAAACATACATTAGGTTTTGCTCGAAAGCTTGATCTAACTGTCCTTTCTTAATTTCAATACCATTAACGGTGGCGACAACAGCATCAGTGTTTGCAACTTTTGGATTAGTCGCTGGTTCTTGTGAAAATGCCATGTTCGACACAAGGAGAGATAGAACGGCTAAAGCTTTTGATGTTTTCATCACGAATTTCCTCAGAAAGTTAATTATCAATTCATTACTAATTCTAATAATAACAGAATTTTAAAAAAGGGAAAAAAAATTAACTATGTTGGACTTAATTGTTCGCCAATAGACTTAGAAAACTTGAGTAAATCATTTTGTGTAACTGCGGACTTATGGTTATATATTACGCGGTAATCTGGAGTAAATTGATAAATTTTAGGCCTGGAGATAAAAAAGTTTACAACCTTATCTCTCAATTCAAAGTTTGCTTCCAAGAATTGTTTGTCGAATTTTAGAGTGATCGCTGAACCGCCGACTTGTACAGACTTTAAACCAAGTGTTTGTAAATGAATTCTTGTTTCTAATACAGTAAAGAGATTTGATAATTCATCGCTAAAGACACCATAGACATCTTGAAATTCATCTCTAATATTTTCCAAGAGTAAGTGTGTCTCACAATTTGAGAGGCGCTTGTATTGTTTTAATCTTTCACTGGCATCTTTTATATAATGATTTGGAATAAAAGCCGGATATGGAGTGAGAATTTCAATATCTTTTTTAATGAGTTTTCGTTCCCCTCGAAGCTCGTGAATCGCATCTTTGAGCAATTCCATATAGAGCTCTAGACCAACAGCTTCAACATGGCCTGATTGAGTAGCGCCTAGTATGTCTCCAGCTCCACGAATTTCTAAATCCACTGAAGCGATTTGAAAACCGGAACCCATGTCAGCGTAAGTTTGAAGTGCATGAAGTCTCTTCTGCGCGATCTCTGAAATTTCTCTCATACGTGGAACGACAAGATAAGCGTAGGCTTTTTTATCAGAGCGACCAATTCTACCGCGGAGCTGATGGAGCTGAGCAAGTCCGTAAGTATCGGCCCTGTCGATAATCATGGTGTTGGCATTGGGAATATCGATTCCTGACTCAATAATTGTTGTAGCAATAAGAACTTGATAAACACCATTGTAAAAAGAATTAATTCTATCTTCGAGCTCTCTCTCTCCCATTTGCCCGTGGGCAAAAGTAATTTTAGCTTCAGGAACAAGCTCTCTAATACTTGCAGCATATTGCTCGATGTCGTGAACTTTATTGTGAACTAAAAAGACTTGACCACCTCTTTGAAGTTCTTTTTGAATGGCCGCTTGAATCGTTAATTCATCTTCTTTTATGACATAAGTTTTTATCGATTGTCTTCGAGGCGGCGGAGTTTTTATAAGAGAGAGGTCGCGGAGCCCTAAAAATGCCATTTGAAGTGTTCTTGGAATTGGCGTCGCTGTGAGAGTAAGAAAATCCACAGAGGCTTTCATTAATTTTAGCTTTTCTTTATGTCCGACACCAAAACGCTGTTCTTCATCTACAATAACGAGTCCCAAGTCACTAAATTTCAATTTATCAGATAAGAGTTTGTGAGTCCCGATAAGAATATCGACTTCTCCTCTGGCAACTTTTTCGAGAATTTCTTTTGATTCTTTGGGAGATTTAAAGCGAGAAATGAATTCTATTCTCACTGGAAATTCTTTAAATCTTTTTGAAAAAGAGTTGAAATGTTGAAGGGCAAGAATGGTCGTTGGAACTAAAACCGCAACTTGTTTTTTATCTTCGACTGCTTTAAAGGCAGCTCTCATGGCCACTTCCGTTTTTCCAAATCCAACATCACCACAGACTAGATAATCCATGGGAACTGGTTTTTGCATACACTCGAGAACATCTTCAATGGCCCGTGCCTGATCAGGAGTTTCATCAAATGGAAAAGCTAATTCGAATTCTTTATAAAGGTGATCTGGAGGAGAAAAAGCATAGGCAGATGAAGACTGTCTTTCAGCTTGGAGTTTCAAAAGATCAAAAGCTAAAATCTTAGCAGAGTTTCTTGCTCTTGCCTTGAGTGCCTGGAACTTATTCGTTCGAAGGCTATCAGTCTTTAACCCAGAAGCAGAATCAGCGTGTTTTTGAATGAGATTTAATTTATAAACAGGAACATAGACTTTATCGCTTTCAGCATATTTCAAAACAAGAAAATCACTTTTATCACCAGCAATGTCTAGTGATTCCAGGCCAGAATAAACACCAACACCATATTCACTATGAATAACAAAGTCACCAACCTTTAGAGTTGAAAGTTGTTCCGCAAATAAATCGAGATCTACTTTTTTGTGTTTTTGAGGCTTGTTTTTTTTAGCAGCAAACAAATCCCCATCGCTTATGATAAGAAAATTTTCGCCCTCAAAATAAAATCCTTCCGTAACTCTAAAGGGCAAAAAGGAGATTCTGTTTTTTAAATCTGTCGGATAGTTTTGAAGATCAATGAGATGTTGGACTTCTTGCTTAGAAGAATCACTGTAAGATGAAAAATAAATTTGGCCTTGATATTGAAATTTTTTCTTTAATAAATCTAGAGCGGCTTTTATATAGTCAGGCTTTGCGAGAGTAGGATTGATAAACTCATTGAAGAAGCTTTTAGTTTTAATGAGGCGCAAATCAATGGAGTTATTCATGTCACCAAAAGTCATGTTGAGATTAACTTGATCGACTAAAACAACATTTTGCTTTTCCAGAGATGCTACATAATCAAAATTATAAATTTTAGAGAATTCTGGAAGAATGTTCTCACTGTTAATATTAATTTCAGCGTTTTCAAAGTCACTTCTTAAGGTCTCAACAAATTCTAATTGAGATCTCATTGTTTCGTTTGAATTTAAAACAATGGTCAATGTTTCATTAAGAGGAAAATAATCGAAAAGTGATTCTGGTTTTTTAAAAAAGAGCGGCATATAGGCGGGATAATTTTCAAAAAGTAGGCCGTCACTCAAACGATTAAATAAAGCTTTTCTAAATTCGAATTTATTTTTAAAGGCAGGGCCAGGCTGAGGAAGATTTTCTCGCAAAGTGACTGAGAAATCTCCCTGGGCGAGAATACCCGCAGCTGGAGTAATGCAAACGTTTGTTAAAGGATTATCTCTCAGTGTTTTTTGTGTCTCAAGATCAATCGGAAAAATAGCTTCAATGAGATCGTCGAAATAAGACAAGCGAACTGGGTCAGCACCCACAGGAAAAATATCAAAGATCTGCCCTTTTTGAATAAAGGTTCCAGGCTCTTCAACAGAAGTCACAGAAGAATAACCCATTGCCACAAGTTTTTTTGCAAGGTCGAGTGGTGAAATGATGTCATCAGTCTTAATTTCAAAACTATAATTAGTAAAAAAACTTCGCGGTGGAGTCTTGAGTGAGAGTGCTTCAAATGACGTGATGAGGATAAATTTATTTTGCTTAAAATTAAATCTATTGAGTCGGCTGAGAACTTCAAGCCTGTCGTAAAAGCTTTTTTCCGACGAAATAACTCCAGAATATAGCGACGCCTCAAGTCCAGGATAAAACAAGAGTTCTATGTTGATTGAAGTGAGAAGCGGTTGTACGGAGTTGTAAAAATCTTCGGCCTCATCGTTTGATGCAGTGATGATTAGTTGTGATTTTTTCAAAAATAGATTCGCACTTTCTCGCAAAAAAGAATTGAAAATGAATGACCATTGATCTGAACTTGCACCGTATAAATGCAGCGGAGATGAAGCGTGTTCATCCCAGTCTAAAATTTTTTGCAGCAGGGAATTAAAGTGACTCATAATACATCGTTAGAACAAAACAAACTATTTCCAAGATATTATATTTTCGTGTAATCTAAGGAAACTAAAAAATTGGATTTTTTATCTCGGAGATCAAGATGTCGACTTTAAATCTAGACGTCTACATGCCGGTCGTAATTTTAATTGCGCTCGCGCTACTTGTGGCAGGTGGATCGTTGTTTTTGGGGAGCTTAATTCGCCCACAGCATCCCAATAAACTAAAAGAAACTGCTTATGAGTGCGGTGAAGAACCTGTTGGTTCAGCTTGGGCAAATTTTAACGTTCGATTTTATGTCGTTGCTCTTATTTTTATTATCTTCGATGTTGAAAGTGCATTGATGTTTCCAGTGGCCGTCGTCTTTAAAAAATTCAATGAAATTGGCCTCGGTGGAACGCTGCTGATGTCGATTCTTACTTTTGTTTTAATACTTGTAGCGGGAATTGTTTACTGTTGGAAAAAAGGCGATCTTGATTGGGTCAAAAGCTTTAATCAAACTAATCAACCAACCATTGCGAGAAAGGAATAGGAATGAATTCAACAGTTGTTTCATATTTTTCACAATCAAATGAACTCACAAACATCGTTGCGAGCTTAACAAAACTTTTAGGTTTTGATGCCTCTTCACTTGTCGCTTTTATAATTTTTGCAATTTTCGCAGGAATCATTGTCGGTGCCATGGCCACAATCGGTGGACTTGGAACATATGCAGAAAGAAAAATCTCAGCGGATTTACAAGCCAGAATTGGACCTAATCGTGTTGGTCCCTTTGGGCTTTTACAGTTTTTAGCAGATGGTGTGAAAATGATTCTTAAAGAAGATATCATCACGACCAATGCAGATAGATTCACTTTTAACTTGGCACCAGTTTTATGTTTAGTTGGTGTTTTTGCAACCCTTGCAGTTGTTCCTTATTCAAGTGGTTTCATGCTTGCTGATTTAAACGTCGGTATTTTTTATTTGGTAGGTATGGCATCTCTCGTAGGTGTTGGTGTTTTTCTCGGTGGATATGCATCGAATTCAAAATGGTCAATGCTCGGTGGAATGAGAGGGGCTTCTCAAATTATTTCTTATGAAATTCCAGCGACACTTTCAATTATTGCGATTGTTCTTTTGGCCGGTGGCTTGTCGATGAAAACTCTCATCAACGGTCAAGGTGGAGCACCTCAAGATTGGTATATTTTCCACAACCCTTTTGCCTTCATGGGATTTTTTGTTTATTTCATTTCAGCTCTTGCTGAAACAAACAGAGCGCCTTTTGATTTACCAGAAGCGGAGTCAGAACTTGTTTCGGGTTACCACACAGAATATACAGGGATGAAATTCGGTCTATTTGCTTTGGCAGAATATATTGAAGTCTTCGTTGTTTGTGGTGTAGCAGTGGCACTCTTTTTAGGCGGATATAAAGTTCCTTTTGATCTTGGGTCAGGACAAATTCTTGTAGATAAACTTGGTCTTGATGGAATGATTGCACAAAACATTGGGCAGTTTTTAGAATTGGGATCGTTTTTCACAAAAACACTACTTTTATATTATGTAGTTATTTGGGTGCGCTGGACTCTTCCAAGACTACGCGTAGATCAACTCATGACATTATGTTGGAAATATTTAACACCGATTGCACTTTTTAACCTTATTGGTTGTGCAGTATGGATGTACGCATTTAATGGGAAATCGATTTTTACTTTAATTTTTCATGCAGCAGCTACAGGCGGCGGGCATCACTAAGTCTAAAATAGGGAGTCTTTTGTGTTTTCAAATACACTGTTTTTAGCATCGGCTTTACTCACTCTCGGGGGTGCTTTTGCTGTCGTTTACAGTAAGAACTTAATGCACGCTTGTATTTATTTACTCGCTTCACTTTTTGGTGTCGCAGGTCTTTATGCTTGTATCGGTGCAGATTTTCTTGCGGCCACTCAATTGGTTGTTTACGCCGGTGGTGTTGTCATCCTTATGTTGTTTGCCATTATGCTTACGGGTGGAACGTCTAATAAGGTTAATCGCTTTGGATTAGAAAAAATTCCAGCAATGGGAAATAAGAAAACATTTTTTACGGCAGGTTGTGCTGCTTTGGTTTCGGCCATGATCATTATAAAGATCTTACTTCCCGTTTTAAGTGTAAACAAAATCTCAGCCTTAGCTCCCAACGAGTCTTCGGTGGAAAAGTTGGGAACACTTCTGGCTACAGATCATATTTTAGCATTTGAAATTTCATCGGTTCTCTTGCTTGGAGCCCTCATAGGTGCAGCAGTAATTTCGAGACCAAGGAAAGAAATCCATGATTAATTTAGGTTCATACTTGTTTATCTCTTTCGTCTTATTTCTTTGTGGTGTTCTCGTCATGGTTGCGAGAAAAAACATCATTGCTATTTTACTCGGAATTGAGCTTATTTTAAATGCTTCGGCTTTAAATTTTGCTGCCTATACAAAGTTTACGAATAACAACTTAGAAGGACACATTATGAGTCTTTTTATTATTGTCATTGCAGCTGCTGAAGCCGCAGTAGGTTTAGGAATTGTCATAAGATTTTTCCAACTTAGAGAAAGTATCCATATAGATGATGCTTCAACATTACAGAACTAATAAGGATAGGATTAAGAAACCATGGATTATACACTTACAACTGTTGCGCCCATTGTCCTGCTTCCATTTTTTGCATTTGTTATAAATGCATTTATCGTTAAGCGTTTTACAAAACTTGCCGTTGGAATAAGTTGTGCAGCAATTTTTGGATCATTTCTTTATGCTTTAAAGATATTCATAAATTTTATGAGTGTTTACTCAGCCAATTATTACATTCATAAAGTTTTTACTTGGTTTGATTTAAGTGCAGGAGAGCATCTTTTTAAAGTGAATATGGGTATCTATATAGATAATATGACAGCTGTGATGTTACTGATGGTAACTGGGGCAGCGACACTTATTCATATTTTTTCTACGTGGTATATGCATGACGATCCACGCTTTGGAAGATTCTTCGTTTATCTGTCACTTTTTACAAGCGCAATGCTAGGTCTTGTTCTTTCAGATAATCTTCTTTCAGTTTTTATTTTTTGGGAATTAATGGGTTTTTGTTCATACTCATTAATTGGCTTTTACTACGAAAAAGAAGGTGCAGGAAATGCATCTATGAAAGCCTTTATGACAACTCGAGTGGGAGATGTTTTTTTTCTGCTTGGTATTTTAGCTATTTGGACAGTGGTTGGAAGCACGTCATTTGTTGATATTTATGCTGCTTTAGGTGCAGGAAAATTTAACGGAATTATGATTCTTGGAATTCCACTTGCAACTTTTGCAGGATTCTCAGTATTCATGGGAACAATGGGTAAATCAGCTCAAGTTCCACTTCAAGTTTGGTTACCAGATGCGATGTGGGGACCAACTCCATGTTCAGCTTTAATTCATGCAGCGACAATGGTTGCGGCCGGAGTTTATTTATCACTGAGAATGTACCCAGTGATGGAAGCGGGACATATGACAATGTTCATTGCTTACGTCGGTGCGATCACAGCTTTTGGTGCAGCTACAATTGCTTTAGTTCAAACAGATATTAAAGCAGTTCTCGCCTACTCAACTATATCGCAACTTGGATACATGGTTATTGGTATAGGCGTTGGATCATATAATGCTTCATTCATGCATTTAATCACACACGCAGTATTTAAAGCTTGTTTGTTTCTTTCAGCGGGATCAGTTATTCACTCAATTCACTGCCAAGAAATGCCACAGATGGGTGGATTAAAGAAAAAACTCCCCTATACATTTTTTGCCATGTTGCTTTGTTGTTTTGCGATTGCGGGAGTTCCATTTTTCTCTGGATTCGTTTCTAAAGATAGAATCCTTGGAGATGCACTCGTTCTCGCGACAGAAAATAAGGCTTACATCGGTGTCGCACTTCTCGGATTTGGTGGAGCACTTTTAACGGCATTTTATATGTTCAGAATGCTTTTTTTAACTTTCTTTGGCGAACCACGTGATCATCATATCTACGATCATGCTCACGAAGAACATATCGGCTGGAATTCAAATGTTCCTCTTTTAATTTTAGCCCTATTCACACTTGGGATTTTTTATTCTGGATCTTTAACTGGTCAAGGTGAAGTGAATTTATTTGGTTCGAAATATGAATGGTTTCAAACCCTCATTCATAAACCAGAAGCAGATCACTTAAGTCACTTTGCAGAATATAAACGCGAAGATTTAGGAATGACTGATACTCGTGATAAGGTCGAGTTGCCTCAATCATCTTACGATGCCAACCATGGCATGAGTGAAGTACATGCTCACCATGTTCACTTAATTCACAAAATTGGCGCAGCGATGTCAATCGTGATTGCCTTCTTAGGAATTTTCTTAGCTTACTCAATGTACGTAAAGAAAACGCTCAACCCTGGATGGTGGACAAACACTTTTTCAGGTTGGACAAAAGCTCTTAAAAATAAATATTACTTTGATGACTTATACGTGGGAAAAATTATTCAAAAAGGATTACTACCTTTTAATAATCTTCTCGCAAGATTTGATATGGGCTTTTACGACAAATACGGTGTAGATGGTTGGGCAACAGTCAATCGTTGGGCCTACAGTGTTTCACGTTGGTTTGATAATAATATTATCGATAGTGGAATGGTTGATGGCACTGGGGCAAGTGTGAGACTGATGAACGTTATGCTTAGAACATTACAATCTGGTAAAGTTCAGTTGTATTTTGTCGTCCTTATCGTTGTGCTTGCTAGTTATGTTTTAACATTGAGATTTTAGTTTTTTATATAGTAACTTTTCTAAGGAGATAACCGGTGGCCGGTTCAAATTTATTAAGTTGGATTCTGTGGATGCCTATGTTGGGAGTACTTGGAGTTTTAATCCTACCTAAGGATAAAACGACATTGATTAAAGGATGGGCACTCCTCAATACCATCATTACTTTCGCTCTTACTATAGTTCTCTATTGTAAGTTCGATACAACACAAGCAGGAATGCAAAGTGCCTTTAATGTGGCGGTCCCATGGATCTCACAATTTAACATTTTTTATCGTCTAGGTGTTGATGGGATTTCATTGCCGATGGTTATCCTTACGGGATTATTATTCATGCTGTGTATCTTGAGTTCTTGGACACAGATTAAAAAATCTATTAAAGGTTACTTCGCCCTACTTCTACTTCTTCAAAGTACAGTATTCGGAGTTTTCTTCGCTTTAGATTTTTTTCTTTTTTATGTTTATTGGGAAGTTATGCTTATCCCAATGTTCTTTCTTATCGGTGTATGGGGTGGAGAAAACAGAGAATATGCAGCTGTTAAGTTCTTCCTTTATACTTTCTTTGGATCGATCTTAATGCTTGTTGGTATCGTGGCACTTTACTTTGCAACAAACCAATCAGTAGATTCATTCAGTATCTTGGCTTTATCTGGTGGAAAATTTTCACAATTAACAGTGAGTTTGTTTGGTTGTACGGTTTCTTTTTCCAAACTCTTTTTTATATTTATGTTTATCGGGTTTGCGATCAAGGTTCCAGTTTTCCCATTTCATACTTGGTTACCTCACGCACACGTTCAAGCCCCAACGGCTATTTCAGTTATCCTCGCCGGAGTTCTACTCAAAATGGGAACTTACGGATTTTTGAGAATTGCTTTTCCAATTTTTCCTGATT